>JAAWHO010000085.1 GCA_022795905.1 Oscillospiraceae bacterium | reverse complement strand
CCCGGCCTTCAGGTTGGTCCCGCCGATATCAATGCCTAAATAATACATATCTCTCTCCTCTTTCCGTCAGTCAATATTATTCATCCCTTCACAGAGCTTGTTCAGAGATTTACCCCGGCTGCGGGACAGCACCTGGCCCTCTGCGGTTTCCTCAGCCTCCCTGAACATGGCGCTCGATCTCCTCGGCCAGCTTCTTGGCGGCGTTGAAGCCGTACTTCTTGTGGCGGTTGTTCATAGCCGCCACCTCCACGATGGCCGCCAGGTTCCGCCCCGGCTGAACCGGGATGGTCAGAATCGGCAGCTCGATGCCCAGGATATTCACCGTCTCCTCGTCCAGACCGAAGCGGTCGTAGAACTTATCCTCCCGCCACTTCTCCAGCATAATGACCAGGTCGATCTGGGCCTCCAGCATAACGGCGCTCATGCCGAAGAGCTGCTGCACGTCGATGACGCCGATGCCCCGCAGCTCGATGTAGTGGCGGATAAGCTCGGGAGCCTTGCCGATGAGCTGGTTGGACACCCGGCGGATGTCCACCGCGTCGTCGGCCACCAGCCGGTGGCCCCGCTTGATGAGCTCGATGGCCGTCTCGCTCTTGCCTACGCCGCTGTCGCCGGTGATGAGCACGCCCTCGCCGTAGATGTCCAGCAGGCCCCCGTGGCGGGTGATGGTGGGGGCCGTTTTTTCCGTGAGGTAATCGATCACCTTGGTGGTAAAATCCACCGTAGTGTCCGCCGTGTGCAGCAGGGTCCGCTGGCACTTCCGGGCCATGGTCAGGCACTCAGGGTAGATGTCCAGGTCCCTGGACACCACCAGGGCCGGAATCTTATACTCAAAGAGCCGGGCAAACCGCTCCGTGCGCTGCTCCGGGGTCATGCCCTCCATCATCTTCGTCTCCGCCATGCCGATGACCTGCAGCCGCCGGTCGTCAAAGTAGTCGAAGAAGCCCACCAGCTGGAGACCGGGGCGGTTGACGTCCTTAATGCCCACCAGGGCCTCGTCGAAGTCCTCCCCCTTGTTCACCACCGCCAGGCCCAGGGCCTCCACCAGCTCCGGCAGCTTGACCCCGCCCTTCATCTCGTCCTGCACAATCATAGGAATATCCTCCCGTTCTCCCGGATTTGTATAGAGGGGCGGCGCGGACCGCCGCCCGTTCGTCCGATAGGATTATTATAGTATAAACGGGCGGACTTGACAAGAGCACAAAAACTTTTGTATTTTTCAAAAATTGTGCTTGCAATTCGTGTCAAACTCTGGTATCATATTTACCGGTGCTTCTTCGGAGGCCTCACGATTTCAGAAACAGCAAGGAGGTGCAGCGGATGGCTAAGTGTCAGTTCTGTGACAAGGGCGTAACCTTCGGCATCAAGGTTTCCCATTCCCACCGGCGTTCCAACCGCACTTGGAAGCCCAATGTCAAGCGCGTCAAGGCGATTGTCGACGGTACCCCTCGCCATGTGTACGTTTGTACCCGGTGTCTGCGTTCCGGTAAAGTTACCCGTGCTGTCTAACATAGAAAGCAAGGATACCGCTTCCGCGGTCAAACGAACAGAAAATATCCCGGTGCGTGCTGCGCGCCGGGATATTTTTTGCTTTTTCCTGTCGCTCCGTGTGCAGGGGCGCCCGCGGGGTGGTTCCCATAGGCCCCGGGAGACGGGGCGCCGAGGGCGGCGTCCCCTACGGGTGCGCGGAACACAAGTGCCCAGGGAGCCTTCTCACCACAGCTGGTAGCTCTCCGAAATCATAAACGCCTGGCTGAGCAGCAGCTCCTCCGGCCCGGTTCCGGCCTCCATGGCCCGGTTCACCGCGTGGCTGATGGCGCTGCCCCCTACAATGCGCAGCAGCCTGCGCTTGTCCGGTCTGTCCCTGCGAAGGTGGTTTACCGCCGCCCGGTACACCGGATCCCAGGCCCGCATCTGGGTGAAGCGGACCGCCGCCTCCCGACCGTCCCGCTGCAGCAGGACGGTGCTGCTGAGCCTCACCTGGGGCAGGAACATATGGGTCATGTGCTCCGGCAGAAGGGACAGCACGTCCTCCGCCAGGGAAGGCACATCCGTCAGCTTCCCCAGAGCTCCCGGCAGGGCCTCGTACTTAATGCCTGTCTCAAAAAAGCGGATAGCCGCGCCGGTCAGCAGCCAGGCGTCCTCCCAGGTGTAGGGGCACCGGACCCGCGTCTCCCTCTCCTGGGCAAAGAATACGTACTGCTTGGCACTCTGCATGGTCCCCTCCCCCAGGGGCCACTCCCGGGCCGCCTGGGACAGCAGCTCCGTCAGCTCCGGCACCTCCCAGCCGTTGAGCCTGGCCTCGCAGGAGACGTCCTCCCCTACGCGGGCTATGTACAGCCGGAGCCAGTAGACCGTCTTGCTTCCCAGATAGGAGAGGATCTCCTCCCCTATCCGGCTCCACAGGTCCCGTCCGCCCGGCAGACCGCAGCCCCCCAGGATGACCACCTCGGAGGCGCAGGCCCGGAAGCGGTGCTCCCGCCCCCAGAGCAGCATCACCGGCAGCGCCCGACCCCTGCCCCGCAGGACGGCCCGCAGGGCGGGGAACAGGGCGCGGCCCAGCTCCCCGGCGGCGGACTGGGCCAGCGCCTCGTCTGTCTCCGCATAGCCGGCCACGGAGCCTGTCATCGTCTCAAAGAAATCCGGGTGCTCCACCCGTACCTCCAGCTGAAAGCCAGCCCCCTCCCGGTAGGGCAGGGCCGCGGTGACCCGCAGGCCGTCATCCGGCAGCAGCAGCGCCCCCTGCTCCAGCTGCACGCCCTCCAGCTGTCCGGAGAGCAGCTCCAGCGTTCGGGCCTCCGGCGCGGAGTCCTTCAACATACACAAACACCCCTTCAAACAAGCTCTTTTACAGAATTGTCAGCTCTTTGGGGAACAGCGTGATATCCTGGTTCCCCTCCTCGGTAATCACGATCACATCCTCAATGCGCACGCCGAAGCGGCCCGGAATATAGATACCCGGCTCCGCCGAGATCACCGCTCCCGCCGGCAGGGGCGCGCCGTTGGCAGACGACGCCCGGGGGTCCTCGTGGATCTCCACGCCCAGGCTGTGACCGAAGCCGTGGCCGAAGTACTCGCCGTAGCCGGCATCCTCAATGACCTTGGCCGCCGCCTCGTGGACTGTCTTCCCGGAGACCCCGGCCTTGGCCGCGGCGATGCCGGCCAGCTGGGCCTTGAGCACCGTATGGTAGACCTTATCCATCTCCTCCGTCACATGGCCAACCGCCACCGTCCGGGTGGTGTCCGAGCAGTAGCCGCCCCAGACGCAGCCGAAGTCGATGGTGATGAACTCCCCCTCCGCCACAGGCTTGGCCGAGGGCACGCCGTGGGGCATACTGCCGTTGGAGCCGCTGACCACAATGGGCTCAAAGCTCATCTTCTCCGCCCCGCCGCAGAGCATCCGGTACTGGAGGTAGGCGGAGATCTCCTGCTCCGTCCGGCCCGGCTTGATGAACGCGAAGGTCTCCTCCAGGGCCTTCTCCGCGATGCGCTGGGCTCCGATGAGGCAGTCGAGCTCCCCCTGGTCCTTGACCGCGCGCAGCTCCTGGAGCAGCTTGCCGGCGTCCGTCAGCTCGCACTCCAGGGCCTTCTCCCACAGCCGGTACTCCTCCACGGTCATATACTGGGCCTCGAAGCCCACCTTTTTGAGCCCCCGCTCCTTGACGATCTCCGCCAGGATCTGACGGGCGGATCTCCCGGTAACGCTCTCCACGATCTCCGCGCCAGTGACGCGCTTCCGGGCGGCCTCGATATAGCGGCAGTCGGTGACAAACCAGCTCTTCCCGGCCGTCACCAGCGCGGCCCCGGCGCTGGAGGGGAAGCCGGCGGCGTACAGCCGGTTGGCCGCCCCCGTCACCAGCATGGCGTCGATGCCGTACTCCGGCAGCCTGGCCGCAATCTTGTCAAATCTGCTCATGGTTGTTCTGTCTCCTTTTTGAAATTTCTTTGAAGGGCCGCTGGAGCAGGTGCAAAAACCGGTTCCAGCCGCCCACGGGTCCCCCTAAGGGCTCCACCATCAGGGCCCATACGCTGCTGCGCCGGGCCCCCAGCACGTCGGTGAGGAGCTTGTCCCCCAGCATGGCCGTCTCCCCCGGCGACGCGCCGGCCAGGGCCATGGCCTCCCGATAGCCCCGCAGGGCGGGCTTCCCGGCGTGGCCCACATACCGGATGCCCAGCCGGGAGCAGAAGGTCTCCACCCGCCGGGAGGAGCGGTTGTTGGAGAGGATCATGACCTCAATCCCCGCCCCGGCCAGGGAGGTCAGCCAGGCCCTCAAGGCCCCGTCCGGCTCCGCCACCGACCGGGGGGCCAAGGTATAGTCCAGATCGCACAGCAGCAGCCGGACCCCCAGCCGCTCCAGGAGCGGGGCGGTCACATCGGTATAGCGCTCCAGTACCAGGTCCGGCACTATAGAAAAAGGCATAGCGGCCCTCCCCTCCGCATAAATTTTACAGCGGTATCCAGTATACCACCCTTTTCAGATTTTCACAAGGGGGGAGAGCATTGCAAATCTATTTGGCCGTCACGCCGGACCGCCTGCGGCAGGCCCTGGCCTACACCGACCGGCCAGCCCACGTGGCCTACCGGGTGAGCTCCGACGGGCGTTTGACCCGCCACAGCCTGCTGGCCGCGACCCGGGGCGGGCTGATGGTGCTGGGGGACGGAGAGCAGGGGGCCGTCCGGGACGCCGGGGAGCTGTGCCGGGAGGTATGGCGGGAGTGCGGGAACCGGGGATACGGAGGGCTGGTCGCGGACTTTGAGGGGCCCGTCAGCGACGCGCGGACCGCCTTTCTCTGCCGGCTTGGGGAGGTCTTTGCCCGGAACCGGCGGCAGCTCTATGTGCCCGAGCCCTACGGGCGGCTGGTGCCCCAGGCGAGGGTCCTCATCTCCACGGCCCTGTCCGGGGGGACCCTCCGCCAGCGGGTGGAGGAGGCGGCGGAGAGCTATGGGATGGAACGGCTGGCCTTTGACCTCCAGCGGCTGCGGATGGATTTTCCCCTCCCCTGCCCCAGCGGGGAGGGGACGCCTCTGACGGGCCAGGCGCTGGCGTCCATGATGGAGCAGCGGACGCCCTCCGTTTTTTATTCCCGGGATCTCTGCGCAAAATACTTTACCTTTACCCAGGAGGGAGAGGGGCACTTTGTCCTCTTTGACGATGGGGACACAATTTTGCGGAAAATCCGTATGGGACAGGAGCTGGGGGTCTCCTTCGGGCTGCTCCAGTTCCCGGAGGTGGAGGATATTCTGCCGCAGCTGTTTCCGAGGCAGAGATAGGCAGCGCGCTTCCCCATATCGGCAGATTTTCAGGGGCGATTCTTTTCGAGGGAGGATATTTTTTTGATAGCTCAAAAAGGGATGGCCCTCCGTGGGAGGGCCATCCCTTTTTCTTAATAGTAGCGCTTATTCCGGTTCTTCCGAGCGGCCTCAGACTTCTTCCGACGCTTGACGCTGGGGCTCTCGTAGTGCTCCCTGCGCCGGACCTCGGCCAGAACGCCAGCCTTTGCACAGCTGCGCTTGAAACGCTTCAGCGCGCTGTCCAGAGACTCATTTTCCTTGACATGAACTTCAGACATCTATTTTCCCTCCCTCCGATGCGCCCGGCTCAGTCCAGAGCGCTCTCTAGGGCCAATCCTATGGCTTAACAGTAAGATTATATCCATTTTGCTCCCTCTTGTCAAGAGCTAATCCCGCAAATTTTCGGGAAAACAGCGGATTTTTCGAAAACTCCTACGTCCTTGGCTTTACGATCAGGTTCACCAGCTTGTTCTTCACATGGATCACCTTCACAATCTCCATGCCCTCGATGGCCCTCGCCACCTTGTCCACCGCCTTGGCGGCCTCCACCACGGCGGCCTCCCCGCTGTCCACAGGGACGCTGATAGCGCCCCGGAGCTTGCCCTGGACCTGGACGGCCATCTCCACCGTGGAGGCGATGGTCTTGCTCTCGTCGTAGGCCGGCCACGCCATCTGGCAGATCATCCGTCCCGCCTCTCCGGCGAAGCCCATGCTCTCCCACAGCTCCTCGCACATATGGGGGGCGAAGGGGCTCAGCAGCAGCAGCAGGGTCCTCATATCGCCCCTGGAGCAGCCGTTGGCGTAGAAGTCGTTGACCAGGGCCATCATAGCGGCGATAGCGGTGTTGAACTTCATAGCCTCAATATCGTCGGCCACCTTCTTGATAGTCTTGTGGATAGAGGACTCGTTGGCGGGGGTGTAGTCCGGACTGTCACCGCAGCTCTCGGAGAGGTTCCACACCCGGTCCAAAAAGCGCTTGCAGCCCTTCACGGCGTTGTCAGACCAGGCGGCGGCCTTCTCAAAGTCGCCGATGAACATGATATACAGCCGCAGGGTGTCCGCGCCGTAAGCCTTCACCACATCATCAGGGTTGACCACGTTGCCCCGGCTCTTGGACATCTTCTCCCCGCCCTCGCCCAGAATCATGCCGTGGCTGGTGCGCTTCTGATAGGGCTCCTTGGTGGGCACCACGCCCAGGTCATAGAGGAACTTGTGCCAGAACCGGCTGTAGAGCAGGTGCAGGGTGGTGTGCTCCATGCCGCCGTTGTACCAGTCGATGGGGGACCAGTAGTCCAGGGCCTCCTTGGACGCCAGAGCCTTGTCGTTGTGGGGGTCCATATAGCGCAGGAAGTACCAGCTGGACCCGGCCCACTGGGGCATGGTGTCGGTCTCCCGCTTGGCCGGACCGCCGCAGCAGGGGCAGGTGGTGGAGACCCAATCGGTCATTTTGCTGAGAGGGGACTCGCCGTCGTCGGTGGGCTCATAGCTCTCCACGTCCGGCAGGAGCAGGGGGAGCTGGTCCTCTGGAAGGGGCTGCCAGCCGCACTTTTCACAAAAGACCATGGGGATAGGCTCGCCCCAGTAGCGCTGACGGGAGAAGACCCAATCGCGGAGCTTGTAGTTGACCTTGGCCGTACCGATGCCCTTCTCCTCCAGCCATTTGGTGATGACGGGGATGGCGTCCTTGACGGTGAGGCCATTCAAAAATTCGGAGTTGACCAGAATACCGGTCTCGTCCTTGGCAGTAAAGGGAGCCTCCTGCACATCCTCGCCGCCGGAGACCACCTCGACAATCTCACAGCCGAACTTTTTGGCAAAAGCCCAGTCCCGGTCGTCATGGGCGGGGACTGCCATAATGGCCCCGGTGCCGTAGGTGGACAGCACGTAGTCGGAGATAAAGATGGGGATTTCCCGGCCGTTCACCGGGTTCACGCCCCGCACCCCGTCCAGGCACACGCCAGTCTTCTCCTTGTTCAGCTCCGTCCGCTCCAGATCGCTCTTGGAGGCGGCGGCGCGCTGGTAGTCCTGGACCTCGCCGGCATTTTTCAGCAGGGGCGTCCACTTTTTGATGAGCTCGTGCTCCGGGGAGAGGACCATATAGGTGGCGCCGAAGAGGGTATCGGGCCGGGTGGTGAAAACGATGATGTCGTCACCGGTGGTGGCCTTGAAGACAACCTCCGCGCCGGTACTCCGGCCAATCCAGTTCTTCTGCTGGGTCTTTACCCTCTCGATGAAGTCCAGCTCGTCCAGATCGTCGATGAGCCGCTGGGCGTACTGGGTGATGCGCAGCATCCACTGGGATTTCTCCTTGCGGATGACGGCGCTGCCGCAGCGCTCGCACACACCCTCCACGACCTCCTCGTTGGCCAGCACGCACTTGCAGGAGGTGCACCAGTTCACCGGCATGGTGGCCTTGTAGGCCAGGCCCTTTTTGTAGAGCTGGAGGAAGATCCACTGGGTCCACTTATAATAGCTGGGATCCGTGGTGTCCACCACCCGGTCCCAGTCAAAGCCGAAGCCCAGCATTTTCAGCTGGCTGGTGAAGTTGGCGATATTGTCCCTCGTCACCTTGGCGGGGTGGATGTGGTTTTTGATGGCGTAGTTCTCCGTGGGCAGGCCGAAGGCGTCGAACCCGATGGGAAACAGCACGTTGTACCCGTCCATCCGCTTTTTGCGGGTGACGATATCCATGGCGGTATAGGGCCGGGGGTGGCCCACGTGGAGGCCCTGGCCGGAGGGATAGGGGAACTCCACCAGACCGTAGAACTTGGGCTTGGCGCCGTTGTCCCCGGCGGCGAAGGCCTTGGCCTCCTCCCAGCGCTTCTGCCACTTGGGCTCAATCGCAGCGAACTCGTACTTCAAATTGTATCACTCTCTCCTATGTTGTCCGGACGTACCGGCAAAATTTCATACAAAAGTTATCATACCAGAGGTTTCTATAAATTGCAAGCAATTTTCCAAACCTTCCTTCAA
>JAAWHO010000084.1 GCA_022795905.1 Oscillospiraceae bacterium | reverse complement strand
TGGTAGGCCACCACCGCGTAGCACACCGCGTGGGCCTTGTTGAAGGCATACTCGGCGAAAGCGTCGATCTCCTCATAGACAGCCTTGGCCGTGTCCTCCGGAATGCCGTTTGCCACACATCCGGCTATTTTCCGTTCCGGATCTCCGTAGATGAAGGACTGCCGCTCCCGCTCGATCTCCTTGCGCTTCTTCTTGCTCATGGCCCGGCGGACCATGTCAGCCTGTCCCAGGGAGTAGCCGGCCAGCTGCTGGAAAATCTGCAGCACCTGCTCCTGGTAGACGATGCAGCCGTAGGTGATGGACAGAATCGGCTCCAGGGAGGGGTGCTTGTAGGTGACAAGATTGGCGTCGTGCTTGGAGGCGATGAACCGGGGGATGGACTCCATGGGCCCCGGCCGGTACAGGGCCACAATGGCCGTCAGATCCTCGATGGACTGAGGCTTGAGCCCCACGCACACCCCGGTCATGCCCCCGGACTCCATCTGGAAGACCCCGCTGGTCTTTCCCGCCGTCAGCATATCGAACACGCCCTGGTCGTCCTCGGGGATGTCCTCCAGGCGGAAGTCCGGCTCCCGCCGCCGGACCATCTGCACCGCGTCTTCCAGCACCGTCAGGTTCCGCAGGCCCAGGAAATCCATTTTCAGCAGCCCCAGCTCCTCCAGGGTGACCATGGTATACTGGCAGACGATGGTGTCGTCGTTCTTGGCCAGGGGGACGTAGTCCACCACCGGTTCCTTGGTGATGACCACCCCGGCGGCGTGGGTGGAGGCGTGGCGGGGCATCCCCTCCAGGGCCTGGGCGGTGTCGATGAGCTTTTTCACCCGCTCGTCCCCGTCGTACATATCCTTGAGGGGCTTGGACAGCTTGAGCGCCTCCTCCAGGCTGATATGGAGGTTGTTGGGCCCGCTGGGGATCTGCTTGGCCACCGTGTCCACGTCGGCATAGGGCAGGTTCAGCACCCGGCCCACATCCCGCACCGCCGCCCGGGCGGCCATGGTCCCAAAGGTGACAATCTGGGCCACCCGGTCATTGCCGTACTTCCGGCGGACGTAGTCCACCACCTCGTCCCGGCGGGTGTCGCCGAAGTCCATGTCGATATCCGGCATACTCACCCGCTCCGGGTTGAGGAAGCGCTCGAAGTACAGGCCGTACTTCATGGGGTCGATATCGGTGATGCCCAGGCAGTAGGAAACCATGCTCCCGGCGGCGGAGCCCCGCCCGGGGCCCACGGGGATTCCCGCCTCCCGGGCGAAGCGGACAAAGTCGGAGACAATGAGGAAGTAGTCCGTGAAGCCCATCTTCTCGATCATGTCCAGCTCGTAGTCCAGCTGCGTCCGGTACTCCGGGCGGTCCCCCCGGTACTTCTCCCGAAAGCCCTCCTCACACAGCCGGCGGATATAGTCCTGGGCGGCGAGGCCGTCCGGGACCTGGAACTGGGGCAGGTGGTAGGTGCCGAAGGTGAACTCCAGATTGCACGCCTCCACGATTTTCAGGGTGTTGGACAGGGCGTCTGGGTACTTGCCGAACAGCCGCTCCATCTCCTCCGTGGAGCGCAGGTAGAAGTTCCGGGGCTCGTAGCGCATCCGGTTCTCGTCGTCCACCAGCTTGCCCGTCTGGATGCACAGGAGCACGTCGTGGCTCTCCGCGTCCTCGGGGGCCAGATAGTGGCAGTCGTTGGTACAGACCAGGGGGATGCCCGTCTCCTCGTGGAGGCGCAGGATGCCCTGGTTGACAATCACCTGGTCCCGGATGCCGTGGTCCTGGAGCTCCAGGTAAAAGCCGTCCGCCCCGAAGAGCTCCCGCATCTCCAGGGCGTACTGCTTGGCGTTCTCGTAGGCGCCGTTGACGAGCTGCTTGGGGATCTCCCCGGCCAGGCAGGCGGACAGGGCGATGAGCCCCCCGGCGTGCTCCCGCAGGAGCTCCATGTCAATGCGGGGCCGGATGTAGAAGCCCTCCACGTAGCCCATGCTCACCAGGTAGCTCAGGTTCCGGTAGCCCTCCTCGTTCTGGCATAGGAGGACCAGGTGGCGGCTCTCGGCGTCGAACTCGTGGACCTTCTGAAAGCGGGTGCGGCCCTGGGCCGTGACGTAGACCTCGCAGCCGATGATGGGCTTGACGCCCTCCTTTTTGCAGGCCCGGTAGAAGTCAATGGCCCCATACATGACGCCGTGGTCGGTGATAGCCACCGCCGGCTGGCCCAGCTCCCTTACCCGGCGGGCCAGGCCGTCGATGCGGCAGAAGCCGTCCAGCAGGCTGTACTCCGTATGGACATGGAGGTGTGCAAATGACATCGTTACCTCTCTTTCTGTGTCAGGCGGTTTGTTCTATCTGTAGGGGTCAAGCCTCAATGCAATCCCCGCAGGCCAGATAGCGCATATTTCTGACATTCTTCGTCAGATAGGAAAACACCTTCTTCCCGGTGCAGTGGCAGGTGTAGAACGTCATCTCCTTTTTGTTCAGCTCCCCGGCAATGCCGTGCAGCAGCGTCTCCGGCGCGCTCTGGAGGGTGGTGGGGTTGAACAGATGGTAGCCCCCCACACACAGCTTCGGGCTGTACTCCGCCGCCCGGTCCAGGATATTCACCACCCCCGCATGGCCGCAGCCCATAATCAGGGTGTTCTTTTCCCCGCCGAAAATAATCAAATTGTGCTCATGCCCGAAGGTATCCGGGCCGTTGTCGTCATACATCGCGCTGTTGGCCGGGGAGGGAAAACGGGAGATATCCGGCGTGGTGAACAGCAGCAGCTCCTCGTCAATCCGGCAATCCCCGTCCAGCAGCACCACCTGGGGATGGTCCTTCACGCTCCGGTCCAGGCTGCCGCTGAACTTGATAATGCCCAAAATCTTGATGTAGTGCATATCAAAGGCCGACCGCTGGATATAGACCTTCGCCCTGTGGTTGATGTCCAGAAATTTTTTCAAAGCTCCGCCGTGGTCGCTGTGGCCGTGGGAGATGATCGCCGTGTCCACCGCCGTCAGATCAACTCCGGCCCTCTCCGCGTTGGCGAACAGCGTGTCGTCCGGGCCCACGTCGAAAAGGATTTTGTGCCCCGGGGTCTCGATGTACAGGGACAGCCCGTGGACTGTCCTCCAGCCTTGATTGGTGGTGTTCTCCACCAGCGCCGTGATTTTCATAAGCGGTTTCCTCCTCGTCTATTTCCGGCTCAGCTCCACCAGCTTGCGCAGGCGGTGGTTCAGGCAGCTCTTCGTCACCGGCGGGTCGAACTCCTCCGCCAGCTGGCTCAAGGTCAGCTCCGGGTACGCCTCCCGGAGGATAATCGTCTCCTTCAGCTGGGAGGGTAGGCCCTCCACCCGGTCCAGCTCGTAGAGCCGCCGGATGGCCTCCAGCTGCTCCTGGGCGGCGTCCACCGCCTTGTCCAGGTTGGCGGACTCGCAGTTCACCCGGCGGTTGACGCCGTTGCGCAGCTCCTTCTCCGCCTTGGCGTTCATCAGGCCCATGGCCGACAGGGGCGCGCCCATGATGGTCAGAAAGTCCTCAATCTGCCCGCTGTTCTTGAAATAGATGACCTGGTAGCCGCCCCGGGCGGTCTGCTTGGGCCGCCGGCCCATCTCCCCCAGCAGGGCCAGCAGTTCCCGGCTGGCCTGGGCGTGGCTGGTCTCCAGCTCCAGGTGGTAGCGCTTGGCCGGGTCCGTGACACTCCCCCCGGCCAGGAAGGCCCCCCGGAGGAACGCCGCCCGGCAGCAGTCCTCCTCCAGCAGGCCGAAATTGATGTGGAGCACAGGGCTCTGCCTTGGGTCGAAGCCGAAGGCATCGATAATGCCGGCCAGCTTGTCCGCGTTTGTGATTTGAAAGATGTATTTTTGCTCTGATTTTTTCGGCAGCCGGTCAAATTTAAGACCGAACGCCCGCCGGAAGAGCTTGGGCAGGCGCTTGGCAAAATCCCCGCACTCCGTGATAATGCGCACCTCCCTGGCCGTGAAGGTGTTGCAGTAGAGCAGCACGCCGTAGGCCTCCGCCCGGGCGCAGCAGGGCTTGGCCGGCTCGCTCCGGCACAGCTCCGTTTTTACTTCGCTGGAGAAGGACATGGGATCACCACCTGTTATTTTTTGGGCCGGGGGCTCTGCGGCGAATCCCCTCCTGCTATCGCTGGTGCTGGCTTTTTCGGGAACGCTCTGCGGCACCCCTTTTCTCCGGTGCTGACATTAACGGAACTTCCCTGCGACGAATCCCGCCGCGAAGCGGTGGCGGGGGGATTCCGCACTACCGCTTATCTGAGCGCCCCATAAGATAATCCAGGCTGACCTCGAAATGGTCCGCCAACGCAATCAACAATTCCGCTCCAGGAAGATTTTCTCCTGATTCCAGTTTTTGATAATATCTCGTGGCCGTGCCGATGGCCCCCGCCACCTGTGCCTGTGTCTCTCCGCTCTCGCGGCGTATTGCGCGGAGCCGGTCCTTAAAAAACTCCTTGAATTCCATTATAACCTCTTGACACGATATATAAGTCGTGGTATGATAGTATGATAGACGCCGTATAAGTCGTATGTCAAATATGAAAGGAGAAATCAACATGAACGACTTCACCCGCTGGCTCTACGCCAACTACATCAAGCCCCAGCTGGACAAGGCCGACATCACCGGCTATGAAACGGCCCTGTCCCTGATGGACACCACCCTGGACAGCCAGCAGCGGAAATTTTACGACAAAACCGTCGAATTCTACTGCGGCAACGCCTTCCTGCTGGGCCTGCGCACGGGCTGCGGCCTGTCCTGCTCTCTCTACTCCGACCGGTAGCGCCCCAGCCCGGCGATGCGGACCCGCCTCTGGGCGTGGAGCTCCAGCAGCGCCGCCGCCAGCAGCTCCGGGTCGTGGCGCACAAACCCGTGCTTGACGGTGGACACCGGCCGGCTGATGAGCTCCACCCCCAGCGCCGCGCAGGCGTTCCTGTCAAACCGTAGCGGCTCCGCCCCCTCCTGGGCGTACCGGGCCACCACCTCCGGCGGGATTGTGGCGGAGTTCACCAGGCACAGGGAGAACAGCCCCTCCGCCGAGTGCTGGAAAATCGCCCGGATGTGGTCGGAATTGGTGTAGCCCTCCGTCTCCCCCTCCTGGGTCATGACATTGGCAATATAAATCTTCAGGGCGTCGGAATCCAGAATCGCCTGGGCGATGCCCTCCACCAGCAGGTTGGGAATCAGGCTGGTATACAGGCTCCCCGGCCCCAGCAGGAGCATATCCGCCTGCCGGATGGCCTCCAGGGCCTCTGACAGCGCCGCCGGGCGCTCCGGCACCAGCCGCACCCGCCGGACGCGGCACTCCTCCCGCTTCTTGCAGTAGAAAATCTTCGATTCCCCCACCACCCGGGCCCCGTTCTCCAGCTCCGCCTCCAGCTGCACGTTGGCGGTGGTCACCGGCAGGACCCGGCCCGTAATGGCCAGCACCTGGCTCATCCGGCTCACCGCCTCCTCGAAGCTGCCGCCGGAGATGCCGTTGAGGGCCGCCAGGAACAGGTTGCCAAAGCTCTGCCCCTTCAGCGACCCCTCCGTGAACCGGTAGTGGAGCAGCTCCCCCATCAGCGGCTCCACATTGGCCAGGGCCTCCAGGCAGTTGCGGATGTCCCCCGGGGGCAGCATCCCCAGCTCTTGGCGCAGCACGCCGGAGCCGCCCCCGTCGTCAGCCACCGTGACGACGGCTGTGAGGTTGTTGGTATATTTTTTCAGCCCCCTCAGCATGGTGCTCAGCCCCGTGCCGCCGCCGATGGCGACGATGCGGGGCCCCTTGCCGCTGGGGCCGCGATAGATTGTATCCATAGTATGCCCTCTTGTTCCAGTCATCCGCGCCGTGTAGGGGCGGATAAGCCTTTGTTCCGCCCTTACCTTGTCAAATCCCTGTGGTCCTCTGTCACCCGGTAGCCCAGGGCCGAAATGGTCTCCGCCAGGGCGTGGCTCACCGCCACAGACCGGTGGTGCCCGCCGGTGCAGCCCACCGCCACCACCAGCACCGTCTTCCCCTCCTCCCGGTAGCAGGGCAGGACGAAGGCCATCAGATCCCGGAGCTTCGCCATGAACTCCTCCGTGACCTTGAAGCCGAGCACGTAGTCCCGGACCTCCGGGTCAAGCCCCGTCTTGTCCCGCAGGGCGTCGATGTAGAAGGGGTTGGGCAAAAACCGCACGTCAAAAACCAGATCCGCCTCCAGGGGCAGGCCGTGCTTGAAGCCGAAGGACATCAGGCTCACGGTCATCTCCTCCCCCTTCACCCGGTTCCCGAAGTAGCTCAGCAGCTCCGAGCGCAGCCGGGCGGTGGAGTAGGCGCTGGAGTTGATGATGATGTCCGCCTGCTTGCGCACCGGGGCCATCAGGGCAATCTCCCGGTCCACTGCGGCCTGGAGGCTGCCCTCCCGCTCCTGGAGGGGGTGGAGGCGGCGCGTCTCCTTATAGCGGTTGATAATGGCCTTCACCTCCGCCTCCAAAAACAGGAGCCGGCAGTTGTACTCCCTGGCTCGGAGGGTGGCCAGCACCTCCAGAAATTCGTCGAAGCTGTCCGCCGTGCGCACGTCGTAGACCAGGACCACCCGGTTGTACCGGCCGCTGGAGGCGGCGCAGAACTCGGCGAACTTGAGAATCATACCCGCCGGCATATTGTCCACAATATAAAAACCCATGTCCTCCAGAAAGGAGGCGGCCTTACTCTTCCCCCCTCCCGAGAGGCCGGAGATAATCAGAATTTCCACACGCTCTCTCCCCTTCCCACACCACTTTTACTCCACAATCTCGATCTCTGTCTCTAGTTTTATGCCGGTCTCCTCCTGCACCCGCCGCTGAACCAGGGCGATGAGCGCTCTGACATCGGCACAGGAGGCTCCGCCGGCGTTGACCACGAACCCGGCGTGCTTGGCCGACACCTGGGCCCCGCCCACGGACAGGCCCTTCAGGCCGCACTGCTCGATGAGCGCGGCGGCGTAGCCCTCCGCCGGGCGCTTGAAGGTGCTCCCGCCGCTGGGGAGCTCCAGGGGCTGCTTCTCCCGCCGCCGCCGGGCCAGGTCCTCCATCTTCTCCCGGATGGCCGCGCCGTTCCCAGGCTCCAGGGACAGCCAGGTGGAGAGAACCACGCCCCCGTTTTCCATAAAGATGCTGTGGCGGTAGCGCAGGTCCAGCTCCGCCCCCTCCAGCCGCACCGCGCCCTGGCCGGGAAGCCACGCCTGGACGGCGGCGACCACCTGGCACATCTCCCCGCCGTAGGCCCCGGCGTTCATCCGCACCCCGCCCCCCAGGCTCCCGGGGATGCCGTGGGCGAACTCCAGGCCCGTGAGGCTCCGCCGCTGGGCGAAGGAGGCCAGCCGGGCCAGGGACACCCCGGCCTGGGCGTGGAGGCCCCGGGTCCCGTCTGGCTCGATGTCCTCCAGCCGCCCGGTATGGACCACCAGCCGCTCCAGCCCCCCGTCAGGGGCCAGCAGGTTGGAGCCGTTGCCTACCACCAGCAGCGGCCAGCCCTCCTTCTCCGCCGCCGTCAGCAGCTCCGCCAGCTCCTCCGGGGAGCGGGGCCGCGCCAGCCTCCGGGCGGGGCCGCCGATGCGGAAGGTGGTGTGCCGGGCCATGGGCTCCCCGGGCAGGACCTCCATCCTTGGAAAGCGCCGGGCCGCAAAGGCGTCAAAATCGTCATACCAGGGCATAGATGAATCTCTCCTTGCAGGAAATGGATTTTTCAGGGGAACGGGCCGCCGCCCTCGGCGGCCCGTTCTGTGTCCTACCGGTTCAGTCCCAGCAGGGCCGCTCCAATGATGCCGGCGTCGTTGCCCAGCCTGGCCTTGGAAATCTTGGTGTGCCTGTCGGCCTCCCGGCCGAAGCACATCTCCGAGACCATCTCCTGAAGGGGAACAAGCAGGTCCTCGTCCCGCTCGTGGCTGACGCCGCCGCCCAGGCAGATGACCTCCGGCTGGAAGATGTTGACGAAGTTGGCCAGACCGTCCGCCAGATACCGCAGGTACTGGTCCACCACCGCCTTGGCGGAGGCGTCCCCGGCCCGCATGGCCTCAAAGGCGGTGCGCCCGTCCACCCGGCTGCGCACGCCCTCCACCAGCTCCCACATACCCGAGGCGCTGTTGGCGTCCATAGCGGCCTGGGTCTGGCGGATGAGGGCGTTGGCGGAGGCGTAGCGCTCCCAGCAGCCCCTGCGACCGCAGGTACACAGGTCCCCGTTGTGGACGATGACGATGTGGCCCCCCTCCCCGGCGCAGCCGTTGACGCCGCTGTGGATCCTCCCGTTGAGGATGATCCCCGTGCCGATGCCGGTGCCCAGCGTCACCAGGATCAGGCTCTCCACGTTCTTGTCCTCATAGTGGTAGTATTCCCCCAGGGCGGCGCAGTCCGCGTCGTTGCCCAGACGGACGGGGATGTCCCACCGCTGG
>JAAWHO010000083.1 GCA_022795905.1 Oscillospiraceae bacterium | reverse complement strand
CCAAGGAGTACAACGGCTACAAGGTCTACTGGGAGGACGGCGCCCAGCTGCCCCCCCACCACGCCGAGGCCATTGCCAGGGAGATTGAGAACATCGACATCTTCACCGGCATCACCTCCATGCCCTACGATGAGGCCGTAGCTAAGGGCATGGTCACCGTTATGGGCCAGGAGACCGACGAGGCCTTCCTCAAAGAGGTCATGGCCATGACCATCGACACCAACGCCATCCCCGCCGTGGCCGACTCCTTCAAGCTGGTCTACACCCCCTTCCACGGCTGCGGCCACAAGCTCGTGCCCGAGGCCCTCAAGCGCGCCGGCGTCAAGCACCTGCTCTGCGAGCCCAAGCAGATGGTCATTGACGGCAGCTTCCCAACCGTCGTCTCCCCCAACCCGGAGAACCCCGAGGGCTTCTACCTGGCCATCGACCTGGCCAAGCAGAACGATGTGGACTTCATCGTCGGCACCGACCCGGACAGCGACCGGGTGGGCATCATGGTCCGGGACAAGGACGGCGAGTACAAGGTCATCACCGGCAACCAGACCGGCGTGGTCCTGCTGGATTATATGCTGGGCGCCATGCAGCGCACCGGCAAGCTGCCCGCCAACCCCGTGGCCCTCAAGACTATCGTTACCACCGAGATGGCCCGGGTGGTGGCCGAGAGCTACGGCGCCAAGTGCTACGACTCCTTCACCGGCTTCAAGTTCATCGCCGAGAAGAAGAACGCCCTGGAGGCCAAGGGCGAGGGCTCCGTGGTCTTCGCCTATGAGGAGAGCTACGGCTATATGCTGGGCGACTACGTCCGGGACAAGGACGCCGTCACCGCCTCCCTGATGCTCACGGAGATGGCCGCCTACTACTACGCCAAGGGCATGACCGTCCTGGACGCCCTCCAGGCCCTCTATGAGAAGCACGGCTTCTTCGGCGAGAAGACCCACAACCTGGTCATGCCCGGCCTGGACGGCCTGGCGGATATGGCCAAGCTCATGAAGCGCCTCCGGGAGACGCCTCCCGCCGAGATTTCCGGCGTGAAGGTGGTCCAGTTCAAGGACTACTCCGACGGCAGCGTCCTCGACTGCGCCACCGGCAAGAAGAGCGCCATGGAGCTCTCCGGCTCCAACGTGCTGCGCTTCGAGCTGGCCGACGGCACCTCCATCCTGGTCCGCCCCTCCGGCACCGAGCCGAAAATCAAGGTCTACATCCTCACCAAGGGCGCGGACGCGGCGGAGCGGGACGCCAACATCAAGAAGTACGGCGAATGGGTGGATACCCTGCAAAAATAAACCGCCTGTCCGATTCGCGAAAGAGTGCGCTGGGGAACAGCCCCAGCGCACTCTTCCTGTCCCGCTAAACGCTCGCTTCTGTTACGGTGTTGTCCCGGAACAGCAGGGACACGCACCACAGCCCCGCAATCCCCACCACCGAATAGATGATGCGGGAGAGCACGGCCATTTGGCCGCCGCATATGAAGGCCACCACGTCAAAGCCAAACAGGCCGATGGCCCCCCAGTTCAGCGCGCCGATAATCACCAGCGCCAGCGCAATCCGATCCCAAACCATAGTCTCATCCTCCCTTCCTTTGGGAGCCCGTATGCACAGCCGCGAACGCCTCCCGGCGGTGAATATGGGCTCGAAAGCCCTCGAAAACAGGCTTCCTGCCTAGTCTTGCCCGGGACGCTTCCCTTATACCTGGCGGGATTTGCCGCAATTCTATTTTTTGCATTGAAAAACCGCTGGAGAATCTGTATAATAACAGACAGCAAAGACAAGGAGGCCCCATCGTGAAATATCTTTTAGTCATCGGGGACGGCATGGCCGACGACCCTGTGCCCCGTCTTGGAAATAAAACCCCCCTCCAGGCCGCGAATATCCCCACCATCGACCGCATGGCCGCGAAGGGAGTGGTAGGCAGCGTGGTCAACTGCCCGCCGCCTCTCCCCGCCGGGAGCGAGACGGCGATTTTGTCCATCTTCGGCTGCGACCCCCGCAAATATTTTACGGGCCGCTCCCCTATGGAGGCCGCTGCCGCCGGGATCGAGATGCGTCCGGGCGACGCTGCTTTCCGGTGCAACCTGGTGACGCTGGAGGACGGGGATATGCCCCTGGCGGAAAAGCGCCTTCTCTCCCACAGCGCCGGGTCCATCGACGGGCCCTCGGCCATGGAGACGACAGAGGCCCTGCTGGGCGACTCCCGCTTTGCCAAGGCCCTGGCGGACGCCCGGATTGAGCTCCACCGCTTTCCCGCCTTCCGCCAGCTGGCGGTGCAGCACGAGAGCGATATCAGCGGCGCCGCCTTTATTCCGCCCCACGACCACCTGGGCGAGCCCGCCGGGCCGCTCTTCCCCAGCGGGAATGAACGGGCGGAGGTTTTTGCCAATTTGATGAAGCTGGCCCATGAGATCCTGGACCGTCACCCGGTAACGGAGAAACGCCGGGCGGCGGGGAAAATGCCGGCCAACGGCATCTGGTTCTGGGCGGAGGGCACGGCGATGGAGCTGCCGAGGTTCCGAGGGGAGTACGGCATGGAGGGCGCGGTCATCAGCGCGGTGCCGCTGTGTCACGGCATCGGTGTGCTCCGGGGCCTGGAGATGGTGGAGGTGGAGGGCGCCACCGGAGAGCTGGACACCAATTTCGAGGGCAAGGTGGAGGCCGCGTGGGCCAAGCTCCAGCAGTATGATTTCGTCTGCCTGCACCTGGAGGCCCCGGACGAGTGTACCCACAACGGGGACCTCCCCGGAAAGCTCCAGGCCATTGAGTGGCTGGACAGCCGTCTGGCCGCCCCGCTCCTGGAGCGTCTGGAGAGGGCGGACCTGGATCACCGGGTCCTGCTCCTGAGCGACCATAAAACCCTGACAGCGACCCGGGGCCACGGGGCGGGGCCGGTTCCCTTCCTGCTCTACGACAGCCGAAGGGACAGCAAAAGCGGCAGTACCTACGACGAGCCCAGCGGAGAAAAGGGCCCGTTCCTGGAAAACGGGACCGGGCTGCTGACGCTCCTGTTTGAAGCATAAGCAAAACGCAGTTTTGCGCAAAAAGTTCTTTTTGATACTTTTTCTTACAAGAAAAAGTATGCACAACCATAAATTGATGGAGGAAAAACGCATGAACAACAAATTTGAGGCTCTGGGCGTAAAGCCGGCGGACATCCTGCTGCCCAAGGCGGGGACGGACATGGGCAAGTGGGCGGTGGTGGCCTGCGACCAGTTCACCTCCCAGCCGGAGTACTGGGCCGAGGTGGACCGCATCGCCGGGGACGCGCCCTCCACCCTGCGGCTTATCCTGCCGGAGAGCCAGCTCAACGACCCCGACGTGGAGGACCACATCAACGGCATCAACAAGGCCATGGCCGACTACCTGGCCCGGGACATCTTCACCACCCACCCGGATTCCATCATCTACATCGAGCGGACCCAGTCTGACGGCGCGGTGCGCAAGGGCCTGGTGGCGGCGGTGGACCTGGAGAAGTACGACTACACCCCCGGCTCCGGCTCCCTCATCCGGGCCACCGAGGGCACCGTCCTGGAGCGCATCCCGCCCCGGGTCCGGGTCCGGAAGGACGCCCCCATTGAGCTGCCCCACGTCATGCTCCTCATCGACGACCCTAAAAAAACCTGCGTAGAGCCCATCGCCAAGGAGACGGCCGGCATGGAGCAGGTCTACGACTTCGAGCTGATGATGAAGGGCGGGCATCTGAAGGGCTGGAAGCTCACCGGGGCCCAGATTGACGGACTGGCGGACGCTCTGGAGGTCCTCACCGGCGCGGAGGCCATGGAGGAGAAGTACGGCCTGACCGGCGCGGCCCCCCTGCTGTTCGCGGTGGGCGACGGAAACCACAGTTTGGCTACCGCCAAGACCTGCTATGAAAACTGGAAGAAGATCACCCCGGAGAGCGAGTGGGCCAAGCTCCCCGCCCGGTATGCTCTGGTGGAGATTGAGAATCTGCATGATGACGCCCTCCAGTTCGAGGCCATCCACCGGGTTGTATTTGATGTGGACCCGGAGAAGCTGCTGGCCGCGTTCAAGGACTTCTACCCCGGGGCCCACGAGGGCGAGGGCGAGGGCCACACCGTGGCCTACACCTGGGCCGGCGGCAAGGGCTGCATCACCGTCCCCAATCCCAAGGTCCAGCTGGCGGTGGGCACCCTCCAGAACTTCCTGGACGCCTACCTCAAGGAGCACGGCGGCGAGGTGGACTACATCCACGGCGAGGCCGTCACCGACGAGCTGGGCGCTAAGCCCGGCAACATCGGCTTCAAGCTCCCGGCCATGGGCAAGGACCAGCTCTTCAAGACCGTGATTGCCGACGGCGTTCTGCCCCGCAAGACCTTCTCCATGGGCCACGCCGAGGACAAGCGGTACTATGTGGAGGGGAGGAAGATCCGGTAATGGACAGGGACCTTCGCTGCCTCCGCTGCGGCGGGAAGATAGAGTACCAATATACAGAGTACCTCCAGCTGGGAAAAAACAGCTTCTTTGGGGGGCACCTGAATCAGTTGGCGGCAGGGGCTCTGCTGACGGACATATACCGCTGTCAGGGGTGCGGCAAGCTGGAGTTTTTCGACGGCGAGTACGAGGAGGAAGCAGAGGAGGAGACAGAGGAGTAGGCCGGGATCAATCCCCCAGCCGGACTCCGGTGCGGACGCCCAGCAGGAAGGCCCGGACAGCATATTTCCGCAGGAGGTGTCCGCACTGGTCCTTGTGGGGCTGGGGCAGATCCTGGTAGAACTCGGAGATACATTTCAGGGTTTCTCTGTTCTCGACGTGAGGGATGATGTATTCGATGTAAAGCGTGTTCAGGAAATCGTCCATTGTTCTTTTTCCTTTCCTATGATAAGATTATACGAAGGATGCTGTGTATAACCTTATCGTAACACACAGGATGTTGCGTGTCAAGGGGTTGCCATGGAATTTAAGGATTTTTTTAAGGGCCGTCTGCGGGAGCTGCGCAAAGAGCGCAAGGAAACCCAGGCGCAGACCGCTAAAGGGGTAGGAATGTCCACCCGATACTATCAAAATCTGGAATTGGGTGTAAATCTCCCCGGGCTGGAACACTTTTTTGCCCTGGCAGATTATTTTGGCGTATCCCTGGACTATCTCGCCGGACGAACGGAGGAGCGTAAAAAATGAACCTGCAAAAAGCCCGCCTGCTGCTGATTCTCTTCGGCGCGCTGGGATTGGTTCTCCTGCCCCTGGGGGCGGCTCTCCGGTCCGAGCTGATTCTCTACGCCGCGCTGCTGAGCTATGTCCTGGCGGTGGCGGTCTGGTTTCGCTTCAACCGCTGTCCCCACTGCCGCAAGCATCTGGGCCGTCACACCGGCATTTACTGCCCCTACTGTAAGGAAAAACTCTGAACCCTCCGGAGGTTCCTATGGTCTGCACTGAACCGGCCTTTGCCAAACTGAATCTGTCCCTGGACATCCTGCGCCGGCGGAGCGACGGCTACCACGATATGCGGATGGTGATGCAGTCGGTCACCCTCCGCGACGCCGTGACCCTGACGGAGCGGGAGGACGGGGCGCTGTATATCTCCAACTCTCTGCCCTTCCTGCCCTGCGACGAGGGCAACATCGCCGCCAAGGCTGTCCGCCGGTTTTTCGAGGGGACGGGCCTGCCCTTCCCGGGCCTCTCTGTCCATATTCAAAAGGAGATCCCGGTCTGCGCCGGCATGGCCGGAGGCAGCACCGACGGGGCGGCGGTGCTCCGGGCCCTGCGCCGGAGCTATGCGCCGGACCTCCCCTGGGAGCGCCTGGAGGAGATCGCCGCTCCGGTGGGCAGCGACGTGCCCTTCTGCGTCCGGGGCGGCACCGCCCTGGCGGAGGGGAGGGGGGAGGTCCTCACGGAGCTCCCGCCCATGCCCCCCTGCTGGATTGTGCTGTGCAAGCCGGCCTTCTCCATCTCCACTCCGGAGCTCTTCGCCCAGGTGCGGCTCAGGCGTCTGCGCTGCCGCCCGGACACCGCCGGGCTGCTGCGGGCCCTGGAGGCGGGGGACCTGGAGGGCGCGGCCCGGCGGCTGTACAACATCTTTGAGGACGTGCTGCCCCGGCGGTACTCCCAGGTCTTTGACATTAAGAGCGCCTTGCTGGACCTGGGCGCGATGGCCTCCTCCATGACCGGCAGCGGGCCCACGGTGTTCGGCGTCTTTCGGGAGCGAACCCGGGCGGCGGAGGCGGCGGAGGCGCTGCGGGGCCAGTACCCGGCGGTATTTCTCTGCGAGCCCGCGGCGAGGCTTGTATAAAACAGAAGCGGACCGTCTATACTGGAGACAACCAATCCAGAATAGGCGGTCATTGTTATGAAAACACGGGATAAATTGATTTTGTCGGTCCTCGCCGGCCTGGCGGCCATGTTCCTGTCCAGCACCCCCGCGTGGTGGGGCGTGGTTTTCTCCCCCATCGCCCAGCCCCTGACCACCAGCGAGGAGGCTGCGGAGGAGGGCGGCTTTGCCTGGGAAAACGGCGGCGTGACCCTGCGGCTGAAATCCCTGGATATGCTCTGGGGGCTCTTTGGGGAGTCCCATGCCTAGAAATGTCCCGCCCGGCAGGGCGGGACGTTTCTCTTTCTTGACTTGCCCCGGACAGATGGTATAATAGAGGCAGAAGAGACCCCGAAGCGGAGGGGCCCGCCCTCCGCGCCGCCAATCGGAAAGGAGGATCCGCCATGACCTTATCAGAAGCTGTCCTGACCCGTATCTCCATCCGCGCCTACCTGCCCGACCCCATTGACCCGGACCAGCGCCGGCAGCTGGAGAAAACCATCACCCAGTGCGGCAAGGCCTCCGGCCTGCACATCCGGCTCGTCTGCGGCGACCCCGCGCCCTTCGCCGGCCTCGGCAAGAGCTACGGGATGCTCACCGGCGTACAGAACTATCTGCTCTTTGCCGGCCCCGCCTCCGACCCGGACCTCCGGGAGAAGTGCGGCTACTACGGCGAGAAGGTCATCCTCACCGCCGCCGCCATGGGCCTGGGCACCTGCTGGGTGGGGGGCACCTACGACAGGTCCGCCTGCCTGAAGGCCCTGGACGAGGGGGAGGAACTGGTGTGCGCTGCCGCCATCGGCCACACCCCTGAGGAGCGTACAGGCAGGGAGAAGCTCATCCGCCGCGTCACCGGCCGCAAGACCAAATCCCTCGCGGAGCTGGTCAAGGGCCTCAGCCATGCCCCCGACTGGTTCATGTCCGGTATGGCCTCTGTCCAGCGGGCCCCCTCCGCCCGGAACCGCCAGCCCGTCCGCTTTGAGTACCGTCCCGACGGCACCGTTCAGGCCGTGATGACCGAGGAGACCGCCTTCTCTCCGGTGGACCTGGGTATCGCCAAGCTCCACTTTGAGCTGGGGGCCCACGGTGGAACCTGGACCTGGGGCAGCGGCGGAACGTTCACCAAGGCCCGGGAAGAGAAGAGCTGCGGCGCGGTCATCTGGCGGGGCACGGCGGAGGAGCACCAGTTCCTCCTGGCCCAGCACGGCGCGGGCCACTGGAGCTTCCCCAAGGGCCATGTGGAGAAGGGGGAGAACGAGAAGCAGACCGCCCTCCGGGAGATCAGGGAGGAGACGGGGCTGGACGTGGACCTGGACACCCGCTTCCGGGAGGTGGTGACCTACTACCCCATGCCGGAGGTTATCAAGGACGTGGTGTTCTTCCTGGCCCGGCCCTCCGGCGGCGTGGAGCACGCCCAGGAGGAGGAGATCGCGGCCCTGGGCTGGTTCACCTTCCGGGAGGCCCGGCCCCTGGTGACCTTCGCCTCCGACGAGGACGTGCTCCTGGCGGCGGAGGCGTATATCAAAGGAACGGAATAGTGGAGATTGTATGACAGATTATTTTGACCTGCGCCTGACGGAGGACGAGCTCCGGGCCATCAGCAGCGTTGGCCTGGCCCACTGCGGGGACGCGGTTTACGAGCTGCTGGTGCGCTCCTGGCTCTGCGCCCACGGGAGGGCCACCGGCAAGAGCCTCCACCGCGCCGCGGTGGAGCTGGTCCGGGCCGGAGCCCAGGCGGTGCGCGCGGACCGCGTCCTTCCGCTGCTGACGGAGGAGGAGCAGGCGGTGTTCAAACGGGGCCGCAATGCCCACGTTCACACCGTCCCCGCCAGCGCCAGCCGGGCGGACTACTTAAAGGCCACCGCTCTGGAGTGCCTGCTGGGCTGGCTGTACCTGCGGGGGGAGCGGGGGCGGATCAACCAGCTTTTTGCCGCTATGATGGAGGAAACCGACGATGCCACTTGACGCCATCTGCCTCTCCGGTGTGGTCCGGGAGCTGGAGGAGGCAGTACTGGGCCTGCGGATTGAGAAGGTCCAGCAGCCCGCCCGGGACCAGGTGGTCCTGACCCTCCGGGGGAACAGAAAGCTGCTGCTGTGCGCCGGGGCCAGTCAGGCCC
>JAAWHO010000082.1 GCA_022795905.1 Oscillospiraceae bacterium | reverse complement strand
GGTTACAGGGATTTCGGGTGGTCCGAGTGACTGGATTCGAACCAGCGGCCTCTTGAACCCCATTCAAGCGCGATACCAAACTTCGCCACACCCGGATAGCCTCGCTGATCGCTGTCAGCTTAGATAGAATACCACATTCTTTCCCGATTTGCAAGCGTTTTTTTTGATTTCTTAAAAATTTTCTTCTTTACATTTTAGAATATATGTTCTATACTGAAAGCAGTTCCTGATTGGAGGCAACCTTGGAGGAGCGCTATGAGTGAAAGGGAAAAAACCTGCTGTTTTACGGGCCATCGGCCGGAGCGCCTGCCCTGGGGCTCCAGTGAGGGCAACCCCCGCTGCGCGGCCCTAAAAACCCGGCTGCGCCTGGCAGTAGAGCAGGCCTGCGACCGAGGTATGCGGCACTTCATCTGCGGCATGGCCCGGGGCTGTGATTTCTACTTCGCGGAGGCAGTCCTGGCCCTGCGGCAGCAGAGGAACGACATCACCCTGGAAGCCGCCGTCCCCTGCTCCACCCAGGCCCGGGGCTGGCCGGAGGCCGACCGGCAGCGGTACCGGCTCCTGCTGGACGCCTGCGACCGGGAGACCCTGGTCCAGGAGCACTATACCTGGGGCTGTATGCAGCGGCGCAACCGGTACATGGTGGACCACAGCGGCCTGCTTATCGCCGTCTACGACGGCAGCCCCGCCGGCGGCACCTTCGGCACCATCCACTACGCCCTCCAGCGAGGGGTTCCCTATATAGAACTGCGGCCCTGAAAAGGAGATAAAAATGACGGACAAACTGGATATGCTCTGGAGTAAAACCCCCTCTCGGGGGTATGCCGCCCTAAAAGAGCTGCTGGCCATCAGCAGGGAATCCGGCGCGGTTTATCCCTACATGGAGCAATTTATTGAGATGCTTGGCAGCGATTCCTCCTATTTCCGCACCCGGGCCCTCGCTCTCATCGCCGCAAATGCAAAATGGGACACGGATTGCCGCATTGACGAAAATATAGACGCAATCCTCTCCCACATCACGGATCCCAAGCCTGTTACCGCGCGGCAGTTCATCAAGGACCTCCCTGCCCTCGCGGCGGCGAAGCCGGATTTGCGGCGGGATATCCTCTCGGCCCTGCGCCGCGCGGAGACACAGCGGTATCCCCTCAGTATGCGCCCCCTTGTGGAGAGGGATATTCGGAACGCTATTGCAGAAATAGAGTCCTAACGCGGCGCAAAAAGCCCTTTCGTATGTGTAGTACTGCCACACACGAAAGGGCTTTTTTATGGGTGGATGCTGGTTACACCAGCTCGATCATCGCAGTTTCCGCCGCGTCGCCCCGGCGGACGCCGGTGCGGGTGATGCGGGTGTAGCCGCCGTTGCGCTCCGCGTAGTTGGGCGCGATCTCCTTGAAGATCTTCTTGACCACATCCTCCCGGGTAACAAAGGCCATCGCCTGCCGGTAAGCGGCCAGGTCGCCCTTCTTCCCCAGGGTAATCATCTTTTCAGCCATCGGCCGGATCTCCTTGCAGCGGGTGACGGTGGACTCCATCTTCCCCTTGTCCAGGAAATCGGTCACCTGCTGACGGAGCATCGCTCTGCGCTGATCGGTCGTCTTACCGAGCTTACGAGTTCCGGGCATTGTTGGTTTCCTCCTTAAAAAGGCGTATCAGCCGTCGCGGACGGCTCAGTTGTTTTCTTCGTCGGCCAGGGACAGCCCCATCATGGCCAGCTTGTTGATGACCTCCTCCAGGCTCTTGCGGCCCAGGTTCCGGACCTTCATCATCTCGTCCTCGGTCTTGGAGATCAAGTCCTCGACGGTGTTGATGTTGGCCCGCTTGAGGCAGTTGAAGCTCCGGACGCTGAGGTCCAGCTCCTCAATGGTCAGCTCCAGCACCTTGTCCCGCTGAGTCTCCGCCTTCTCCACCACCGTGGACTTGGAGCCCACCGTCTCGGACAGGTCGGTGAACAGGGTGAAGTGGTCGCACAGGATCTTCGCCCCCAGGCTCACCGCGTCCCGGGCGGAGATGGTGGAATCGGTCCACACCTCAATGGTCAGCTTGTCAAAGTCGGTCATGTTTCCCACACGGGTGTTCTCCACCGTATAGTTGACCTTGTACACCGGCGTATAGATGGAATCGACAGGGATGACGCCGATGATGTTCTGCTGGGCCTTGTTCCGGTCAGCGGGCACATAGCCCCGGCCGTGGCTCAGGGTGATCTCCATGTTCAGTGTCGCGCCGTTTCCAAGGGTGGCAATGTGAAGCTCCGGATTGAGCACCTCCACCTCGCCGTCGCTCTTGATATCGCCGGCGGTCACCTCGCAGGGACCTACCGCCTCGATGAAGACGGTTTTCACTCCCTCGCTGTGGAGCTTGGTAATCAGCTGCTTGATGTTCAGCACGATTTCCGTCACATCCTCCTTGACACCGGGGATGGTGGTGAACTCGTGCTGCACGCCGGCAATCTTGATGCTGGTGGCGGCGGTGCCGGGCAGGGACGAGAGCATGATCCGGCGCAGGGCGTTGCCCAGGGTGGTGCCGTAGCCGCGCTCCAGGGGCTCGACCACGTACTTGCCATAGGAATCGTCGCCCGGCGTCTCAATACACTCGATCTGGGGCTTCTCAATTTCAATCATGCAGTAGTTACCCTCCTTCTCAGTTCGGGGCGGAGCCGGTGGGCCCGCCCCCCAAATTCAATTCGCGTGATAATCGAGGGTAGCCTCCGATTACTTGGAGTACAGCTCGACGATGAGATGCTCCTCGATGGGCATATCGATATCGTCCCTGGCGGGCATCTGGGTGACAGTGCCCTTCAGCGCGTTCTTCTCCTTCTCCAGCCACTTGGGCACCAGAACCATGGGCGCGTCCTCGCCGGTCAGACGCTTGAAGATGGCGGAGGAGCGGCTGGCGTCGCTGACCTCGATGACGTCGCCGGCCTTCACCAGGTAGGAGGGGATGTTGACCTTCCTGCCGTTGACGGTGAAGTGGGCGTGGCTGACCAGCTGCCGGGCCTGGCGGCGGGTCATGGCGAAGCCCAGGCGGTAGACCACGTTGTCCAGGCGGCGCTCGATAAGGGTGAGCAGCTCCTCGCCGGTCTTGCCGGGCATACGGGCGGCCTTCTCATAGTAGGAGCGGAACTGCTTCTCCATGATGCCGTAGACAAACTTAACCTTCTGCTTCTCCTGGAGCTGGAGAGCATACTCGCTCTTCTTCTTGCGCATCATGTTGCCGGAGTTGCGCTCGGTATTCTTCTTGGCGTAGCCCATCACGGCCGGGGAGATCCCCAGAGCCTTGCAGCGCTTGGCGACGGGCTGCATATTCTTAGCCATAATAAAATTCCTCCTTCTTCCAAATCAGACCCGGCGGCGCTTGGGGGGCCGGCAGCCGTTGTGGGGGATGGGGGTGACGTCCTTGATCATCGTCACCTCCAGGCCCACGGCCTGGAGCGCCCGGATAGCGGCCTCACGGCCCTGGCCGGGCCCCTTGACGAAGACCTCCACGGTCTTCAGGCCGTGCTCCATCGCGGCGCGGGCGGCCACCTCGGCGGCGGTCTGAGCGGCGAAGGGAGTGGACTTCTTGCTGCCACGGAAACCCTGCCCACCGGAGGAGGCCCAGGAGATGGCGTTGCCCTGGGTGTCGGTGACAGTCACCATGGTGTTGTTGAAGGAAGAACGGATATGGACCTGGCCCCTCTCGATGTTCTTCTTTTCGCGCCGGCGGCGGATAACCTTCTTGCCAGTCTTAGGTGCAGCCATAATTCTCCCTCCTTACTTCTTCTTGTTGGCAATGGTCTTCTTGGGACCCTTGCGGGTGCGGGCGTTGGTCTTGCTGCGCTGGCCCCGCACGGGCAGGCCCCGGCGATGGCGGATGCCCCGGTAGCAGCCGATCTCGCTCAGCCGCTTGATGTCCAGGGCCACGCTCCGGCGCAGGTCGCCCTCCACGGTGTAGCCGTGATCGATGGCCTCGCGGAGCTTGCTCTCCTCCGCCTCGGTCAGATCCTTCACCCGGGTGTCGGGGTTGATGCCCGTCTTCTCCAGGATGTCCTTGGCGCTCTTGCGGCCAATGCCGTAGATATAAGTCAGCCCGATTTCAATTCGCTTGTCCTTGGGCAGGTCAATGCCGGCAATTCTTGCCATATTTCAGCACCTCCAAATTCACTTAGCCCTGTCTCTGCTTATGCTTGGGATTCTCGCAGATCACCATCAGGCGACCCTTGCGGCGAATAATCTTGCACTTCTCGCACATGGGCTTTACGGACGGTCTAACTTTCATATTGCGTTTCCTCCTACTTCGTACGCCAGGTAATCCGGCCACGGGTCAAATCATAGGGAGACATTTCCACCGTGACTTTGTCACCAGGCAGGATCCT
The DNA here is from genome assembly GCA_022795905.1 of Oscillospiraceae bacterium. Lineage (GTDB taxonomy): Bacteria > Bacillota > Clostridia > Oscillospirales > Oscillospiraceae > Pelethomonas. The sequence goes on along the minus strand of JAAWHO010000082.1, from coordinate 4,191 downwards.
GATGAAGTTCATTCTGAGTTTTCCGGAAATGTGGGCCAGGATCGTATGCCCATTTCCTATGTCTACTTGGAATGTAGTGTTGGGGAGCGCCTCGGTGACGACGCCCTCAACCTCGATCATATCGGATTTTGCCAAGTGCTATCCCTCCTGGTCTGGATTACCTTCCTCGCCGAAGGCGGCGAGGGTTCTGCGAAGCTCGCTGTTCGTGACTTTCTCGTCGTTCCTGATTTTCTCGGCAGTCCGGCCCTCGCCCCGGGCAAAAAAGACGGTATGCCGCCGCTTTTTCCGCTTGGGGCTCTCCAGCTTCCGGTATCTGCCGTCCGCCAGCAGGAGGTAGTCCTCCTCCACCGCCAGGACGAAGAAGAGCTTGCCCTTGTCCCTGCCGGCGGCTGATCTCACAATATCTGATCGCGCGATGTCCATAAGCCAATTACTCCGCCTTCGCATCGGGGTCCGTCAGAAGCTCCGGCTCCCCGTCCGTGATCAGAATGGTGTTTTCGTAGTGGGCACTGAGCCGCCCGTCCGCCGTCCGCACCGTCCAGCCATCCGGCATCGTATAGACGCCGACGCCTCCCGCGTTCACCATGGGCTCCACGGCGATGGTCATCCCCCGCAGGAAGCGGGGGCGGCCCGCCTTGGGCTCCACATAGTTGGGCACCTCCGGGTCCTCGTGCATCTTTCTGCCGATGCCGTGGCCCACGAATTCCCGGACCACCGAGAACCCGTTGGCTTCCACGTACCGCTGGATGGCCCCGGAGAGGTCGGGCAGCCGGCAGCCCTCCCGGGCGTACCGGATGCCCTCGAAGAAGCTCTGGCGGGTCACCTCAATGAGCCGCCTGGCCTCCTCGCTGACCTCTCCGCAGGGATAGGTCCCCGCGCAGTCCCCGTGGAAGCCGTCCTTAAAGGCCCCCACGTCTACAGAAACGATGTCGCCCTCTTTGATCACCCGGCTGCCCGGGATACCGTGGATGACCTCGTCGTTGACGGAGATGCACACGCTGGCGGGATAGCCGTTGTAGTGCAGGAAGGAGGGCACTGCCCCCTGGGAGCGGATATAACGGGCTACCGCCCTGTCGATCTCTCGGGTTGTAACGCCAGGGGCTACCATAGCTCCCGCCAAGGCGCGAGCCGCCGCGGTAATTTTCCCCGCCTGGCGCATCAGATCGATTTCACGGCTGGATTTCAGGGTAATCATTTCCCCTCCAGCCCCAGTGCCGCCAGAATTGCCTGGGTGGTCCCCTCCTTGGTGTCGGCGGACCGGACAGGCCGGAGCAGGCCCCGCTGGCGGTAGAAATCCACCAGGGGCTCCGTCTCCGTATGATAAACCTTCAGCCGCTCATGCACGGTCTCGGGTGTATCATCCTTACGCTGGATCAGCTTGCCGCCGCAGTTGTCGCAGATGCCCTCCACTCTGGGGGGGACGGCCACCACGTTGTAGCTGGACCCGCAGGCCTCGCACACCCGGCGTCCGCTCATGCGGCTGAGGATCTCCTCCTCGGATATCTCGATGGAGACCACCGCGTCAAAGGAGATGCCGGCCTTCTCCAGGGCCTCGGCCTGGGCGATGGTGCGGGGCACCCCGTCCAGGATATAGCCCTTCTGGCAGTCCGGCTGGGACAGGCGCTCATCGACGATGCCGATAATGACCTCGTCGGGTACCAGAGCTCCGGCGTCAATGAAGCTCTTGGCCTTCAGGCCGGTGGGCGTGCCCTCTTTGATGGCGGCGCGGAGGATATTGCCTGTGGAAATGGTGGGGATGCTCAGCTTTTTGCAGAGGATCTCCGCCTGGGTGCCCTTTCCGGCACCGGGAGCGCCTAATAAGATCAGTTTCATGTCCTTACTCCTTATTCCAGGAAGCCCTTGTACTGACGCATGAGCATCTGGTTCTCCAGGGCCTGCACCGTCTCCAAGGCCACGCCCACCACGATGATGACAGAGGTGCCGCCGATGCCGATGCTGGCCTTGGAGAACTTGTCGGCCAGCAGGGGCAGGATCGCCACAATGCCCAGGTAGATGGCGCCGAAGAAGGTGATCTTGCTGAGGACCTTGGCAATGAAATCGCTGGTGGGCTTGCCCGGGCGGAAGCCGGGGATAAAGCCGCCGTTGCGCTTGAGGTTGTTGGCGATTTCAATGGGGTTGAACTGAATCGTTGCGTAGAAATAGCTGAAGCCGATAATCAGCAGGAAATAGATGACCAGGTACAGCACGGACTTGTTGTCGATGGCGCCCAGCACCGCCGCGCCGAAGGAGCCCTCCGCGGGGGCGGGCAGGAACGCGCCGATGGTCGCCGGGATGGTGGCGATGGACTGGGCGAAGATGACGGGGAGGACGCCGGCCATGCTCACCTTCATAGGCAGGGAGCTGGTCTGTCCGCCGTACATCTTGCGGCCCACCTGCCGCTTGGCGTACTGGACCGGGATGCGGCGCTCGGCGTCGTTGACGAACACGATGAGCACCACCAGGGCCAGAATGCCCACCACGATGAGCAGCACGGTCCACCAGGGCATGGCGCCGCTCACCAGTCCGGAGTACAGGTTCCCCACCATGGAGGGCACCCGGGAGATGATGCCGGCAAACAGGATCATGGAGATGCCGTTGCCCACGCCGAACTCGTTGCACTGCTCGCCCAGCCACATCAGGAAGCTGGAGCCGGCCACGAAGGAGACGATAATCACCAGGGCCGCCCAGACGCTGTCGCTGGTCAGCATACTCTGGCCGTTGAGGCCCCGCTGGAGGATGAAGAAGTAGCCCAGAGCCTGAAGCAGCGCAATGGCCACCGTGGCATAGCGGGTGATGGACTGGATCTTCTTCTTGCCCTCCTCGCCGCCCTCCTTCGCCATCCGCTCCAGGGCGGGGATGGCCACGGTCAGCAGCTGGATGATAATGGAGCTGTTGATATAGGGCTGGATGCCCAGGGCAAAGACCGTCGCCTGGGCGAAGGCGCCGCCGCTCATGACATTGTAGAGCCCCAGGATGGTAGTGCTCATGCCGTTGAGGTAGGCGCTGAGCAGCTCCGTGTTCACATAGGGCACCGCGATGGCGCTGCCGATGCGGTAGATGACAAGGATCAGCAAAGTGAAGTAGATCTTTTTCCGCAGTTCGGGGATGCCCCATGCCTTGCGTACAGTTTGGATCATGTTACTTCACCTCCGCCTTCCCACCGGCCGCCTCGATTGCCTCCTGAGCCGACTTGGAAAATGCGGAAGCCTGTACTGTCAATTTCTTTGTAATCTTTCCGTTGCCCAGAACCTTGTAGCCGTAGGTGCACTTGCTGAGAATCCCCTTCTCCAGAAGGGCCTCGGCAGTGACCACGCTGCCCTCGTCGAAGGCGTTCAAGGCGCTGAGGTTGACGATCTCCAGGGGCTTGGCGAAGATATTGTTGAACCCGCGCTTGGGGACGCGGCGGGCCAGAGGCATCTGGCCGCCCTCGAACCCGACGCGCACGCCGCCGCCGCTGCGGGCCTTCTGGCCCTTGTGGCCGCGGCCGGCCGTCTTCCCGTTGCCCGTACCGGCGCCGCGGCCCTTGCGCTTTCCAACATGGGTGGAGCCGGCGGCGGGAGATAATTCGTGCAGATTCATAGGTCCGGTACCTCCTTACTTTGTCTCTTCCACGCTGAGCAGATAGCCGATTTTGGCGATCTTGCCCCGGGTGGGTGCATTGTCGGGCTGCACGGTGGTGTCACCGATTTTCCGCAGGCCCAGGGAGTTGGCGGTGGCGATGTGCTTGGCCAGCCTGCCGTTGAGGCTCTTGACGAGCTTGATGTTCAGATTTGCCATATCTCGTCTCCTCCTTACCCTACGATCTCTTCCACGCTCTTGCCCCTGGTGCGGGCCACCTCTTCGGGACCCCGCAGGCTCCGCAGGCCCTGGAAGGTGGCGGCGACCACGTTCTGGGGGTTGTTGGAGCGCAGGCACTTGGCGCGGATATCCTTGATGCCGGCGGCCTCCATGACCGCGCGGACGGGGCCGCCGGCGATGATGCCGGTGCCCTCGGGGGCGGGCTTGAGCATGACCCGGCCGGCGCCGAACTCGCCGATAACCTCGTGGGGAATGGTGGCGCCGGAGACGGTGATGTTCACCATGTTCTTCTTCGCGTCCTCCAGGCCCTTGCGGATGGCCTCGGGGACCTCGGCGGCCTTGCCCAGGCCGAAGCCCACCTTGCCCTTGCCGTCGCCGACGACCATCAGGGCG
>JAAWHO010000081.1 GCA_022795905.1 Oscillospiraceae bacterium | reverse complement strand
GACCTGGAGGCCCGGCAGAAGATGGCCGACGCCTCCTGCATGGCCGGCATGGCCTTCGCCAACGCCTTCCTGGGGGTGTGCCACTCCATGGCCCACAAGCTGGGGGCTTTCCACCACCTGCCCCACGGCGTGGCAAACGCGCTGATGATCTCCCTGGTGGTGGAGTTCAACAGCGCGGAGGTCCCGCCGAAAATGGGCACCTTCTCCCAGTACCAGTACCCCCACACCATGGCCCGGTACGCCGAGTGCGCCCGGTTCTGCGGCGTGAGCGCCGCCAGCGACGAGGAGGCCGTCCGGAAGCTCATTGAAAAGATCGAGGGGCTGAAGAAGGCCGTGGGCATCAAGGCCACGATTCGGGACTACGGCGTGGACGAGAAGTACTTCCTGGACACCCTGGACGAGATGGTGGAGCAGGCCTTCGACGACCAGTGCACCGGCGCGAACCCCCGGTATCCGCTCATGAGCGAGATCAAGGAGATGTACCTCAGGGCGTACTACGGGAAATAAGGCCGCCTTTTGACAGACTGAAATCCCCCCGTCCCAGAGGGACGGGGGGATGCTCAGCTCTTGCTTACCGCCTTGTTACAGCAGGTTCTTCTCGTTCTCCTTGCTGAACAGGTGGACGACGTTGCCGCCGAAGGTGATGCTGATCTGGGTCCCGTAGCTGAAGGAAGTCTTCTGCTCGGTGCTCAGGTCGATGGTGGGCAGGATGACGATGGCGTCCTTGCCCTGGATGTTCACGTGCATATGGATGGTGCTGCCCATCAGCTCGGTCACGTCCACCTTCGCGCCGATGGCGGCGGGGCCGCTCTCGGAGAGGGTGATGTGGTCCGGGCGGATGCCCAGGGTGATGTTCTGGGGGGCAACGCCCTTGGCCTTCAGTGCCTCCTGCTTGTCAGCGGGCAGGTCGATGCGGGCGTTGTACACGCTCACAAAGTAGCCGGCCGCGTCCTTATCCAGCTTGGCATCGAAGAAGTTCATCATCGGGGTGCCGATGAAGCCGGCCACGAACAGGTTGGCGGGGTGGTCAAAGACCTCCTGGGGCGTGCCGATCTGCTGGATGAAGCCGTCGCGCATGATAACGATGCGGTCGCCCAGGGTCATGGCCTCGGTCTGGTCGTGGGTCACGTAGATGAAGGTGGTGTCGATTTTCTGGCGCAGCTTGATGATCTCTGCGCGCATCTGGTTGCGGAGCTTGGCGTCCAGGTTGGACAGGGGCTCGTCCATGAGGAACACCTTGGGGTTGCGCACGATGGCGCGGCCGATGGCCACGCGCTGGCGCTGGCCGCCGGAGAGAGCCTTGGGCTTGCGGTCCAGGTACTGGGTGATATCCAGAATCTCAGCGGCTTCCTTGACCTTGTGGTCGATCTCGTCCTTGGGGACCTTCTTGAGCTTCAGGGAGAAGGCCATGTTCTCATAGACCGTCATGTGGGGGTAGAGGGCGTAGCTCTGGAAGACCATCGCGATGTCGCGGTCCTTGGGGGCTACGTCGTTGACCAGCTTGCCGTCGATGTACAGCTCGCCGGAGGAAATCTCCTCCAGGCCGGCAACCATGCGCAGGGTGGTGGACTTGCCGCAGCCGGAGGGCCCGACCAGAACGATGAACTCCTTGTCGGCGATATCCAGGTTGAACGCCTGGACGGCGACGACGCCCTCGTCAGTAATCTGAAGGTTGACCTTCTTCTCCTGGGCGGGAGCCTCACCCTTCTTGGCCTTCTTTGCCTTTTTCTGATCGTTGCTGTGGGGGTAGATCTTCTTGACGTCTTTCAGGGTAACAGTTGCCATGCTTCGAGCGTTAGCGCGAATGCCTCTGCAAATCACGCCTCGGACAGGACGGAGCGGAACCGCCCAGCCATTACGGCAGGTCTCCACACTGCCGCACCGCACGCCCACGCGGTAAACATCCTTTCTTGTCAGTCTGCCCGGCCATTTTGTGGAGTGGCGGGGCAGCTCATAATTTGGATGTCCAGGGCCGCAAGCTCCAGACAAACCCATTTTAATGAATTTGCGGCCCCCTGTCAAGGCGCCGCCCCATTTTTGGCGTTTTGGCGAAAAAACCGCCGGCATTCTGTCTATTTTGCTGATACCTGAAAGGATGGAAATTGGCAAATGCCCCCTTGACAGTCACATATCCATATAATAGAATAAATTACCGACTATCCGAGAGGACAGAAAACGGGGGTAATGCACGACACATCAAGAATGAAAAGAGGAAATCGCTATGAAATTTTCCAGCAAGGTGCAGAAATGCGGACTTTCCCCTATGCGGAAGTTCCATCCCTATGCGGTGGCGGCAAAAGCGGCAGGGAAGAGCATCTACCACCTGAACATTGGCCAGCCCGACATCGAGACGCCGCCCCAGCTGTTCGAGGCTGTCCGCGGCTTTCAGTTGCCCGTGCTGGAGTACGCCCCCTCTCCGGGGATTCCGGAGCTCATCGACGCGATCCAGAAATACTACGACGATCTGGGGATGCACTTTGAAAAGGACGAGATTTTGATTACCACCGGCGGCAGCGAGGCCCTGCAGATCGTCTTCAACTGCATTCTGGACGAGGGGGACGAGATTCTCATCCCCGAGCCCTTCTATCCCAACTACAACACGATGGTCAGCACCTGCGGCGCCTCCATCCGCCCGGTTCCCACCTGCCCCGAGGAGGGCTACCACTACGCCGACCGGGCGAGGATCGAGGCGGGGATCAACGAGCGCACCCGGGCGATTGTCTGTACCAACCCGGGCAATCCCACCGGCTGCGTCCTCACCCCGGAGGAGATGCGGATGATGGTGGACATCGCCAGGGAGCACGGGCTCTTTATCATCGGGGACGAGGCCTACCGGGAGTTTGTCTACGCCGGCGAGCCCCTCCAGTCCCTGGGGGAATTCGCCGACGCCGCGGAGAATGTGGTCGTCATCGATACGGTGTCCAAGCGCTTCTCCGCCTGCGGGGCCCGGATCGGGTGCATCATCAGCCGGAACAGGGAGCTGCTGAGCCACGCCCTCAAGTACTGCCAGGCCCGGCTGTCGGTGGCCACGCTGGACCAGGTGGCGGCGGCCGCCCTCTACGACGTGGGGCCGGAGTACTTCGCCGCCGTGCGGGAGGAGTACAAGCGCCGCCGGGATACCTGCGTGGCCAAGCTCAAGGACATCCCCGGCGTGGTCTGCGCGTGTCCGAGGGGGGCCTTCTACCTGATGGCCAAGCTGCCGGTGGACGACGCCGACAGGTTCCAGCAGTGGCTGCTGACGGACTTCGAGGACCGGAGGGAGACGGTGATGTTCGCCCCCGGCGAGAGCTTCTACGCCACGCCGGGCCGGGGGAAGGACGAAATCCGCATCGCCTACGTCCTCAAGCAGGCGGACCTGGAGCGGGCCATGGACCTGCTGGCCCTGGGCATCGCGGCCTACAACAGGAGATAGCGCCGCCAGAGCGCCGCCCGTTCAAAAAGCCCCCGCCGGTTCGGATAAACCGGCGGGGGCTTGTGCTATTTCTCCTCCCCGAAGACCTGGCTGAGGGTCTCCATGAGCTGGGAGATATCGATGGGCTTGGCCAGGTGGCCGTTCATGCCGCTCTCCAGGCTCATCCGCTGGTCCTCCTCAAAGGCGTTGGCGGACAGGGCAATGATGGGGATGCCGGACAGCTCCGGGTCGGGGAGGGCCCGGATGGCCCGGGCGGCCTGACAGCCGTCCATCACCGGCATCTGCAGGTCCATAAGGACCATGGCGAAGTCCCCCGGCCGGGAGGCGGCAATGCGCTCCAGGGCCTCGCTGCCGTTCTGCGCCATCTCCACCTGAAAGCCCGCGTCCCTGAGCAGCTCCGAGGCGATCTCCCGGTTGAGTTCGTTGTCCTCCGCCACCAGAATCCGCCGGCTGCCCGGGCGCCAGTGGGCAGGCCGCGCCGGCGGCGCGGCGGCCCGGGGCGCCCCCTGCTGCACCCGCAGGGAAAAGGTGACCGAGAAGCGGCTGCCGCAGCCGGGCTCGCTCTCCACGCTGATGTTCCCGCCCATCATGTCCACAAGGCTCTTGACAATGGGCAGGCCCAGGCCTGTGCCGTATACACCGCTCATGGTGGTGTTCGCCTGGCGCTCAAAGGGCTCGAAGATGTGGGGCAGGAAGGCTTTGGAGATGCCGATGCCGTCGTCGGCCACCGTAAAGCGGTAGAGGCCGTAGCCCTTGGCCGCGCTGGGCAGCTCCTCGAGAAGGATGGACACATGGCCGCCCTCCGCGGTGTACTTGACGGCGTTGCTGACCAGCCGGACAAGCACCTGGCAGAGCTGCGGCCGGTCGGCCAGCACGCCGGGCGCCGTCAGGCGGCGGATATCCGTGGTAAGGGCGATGCGCTTCTCCACCGCCCGGGGCAGGAGGGTGGCCCGGGCCTCCTCCGCAATCTCCCGCAGGTCGCAGGCGGTCTCATCCAGGCGGGACCGCCCCGCCTCAATGCGGGAGATCTCCAGCACATCGCTGAGCAGCTGGAGCAGCTGGTCGCTGGAGATGGTAATCATGTCCAGATAGCCCCGGAGCTTCTCCTGGTCGTCGATGTGCTTCCGGGCCAGGGCGGTAAAGCCCACGATGGCGTTCATGGGCGTGCGGATGTCGTGGGACATATTGGAGAGGAAGGCGTTTTTGGCGACCACCGCCGCCTGAGACTGGCGCAGGGCGTCGGCCAGGACCTCGGTCTTCTTCCGCTCGTTGCGGAGCTCCTCGTCTATGCTGCGCACGCCCAGCACGATCTGGGAGAGCCGGTTATTGACCTTCACCGCCTGCAGCTGCAGGCACTCCAGCCGGTTCTGCTGCAAAACCCGGTAGTTGACCAGAAAGACCTGCTGCTCCGCCAGCCTGGCCCGGAGGCAGACCGGGTCCAGAGCCTTCTTCATGACCTCCCGGTCCTCAGGGCAGACCCAGCGCTGGATGTATTCCGACGCGAACGCGGAAAAGGACTGAGCCGCGCTCTGCGCCCGGCCAAAGGTGTGGCGGATGCGGCTGCTGGTCCGGTAGGCCTGGATGGTGTCCGCGTCCAGGTCGGCGTAAAAGATGGACGCGTAGTCCACGCTCAGCCCCTCGATGATCTCCAGCCGCCGCGTGTGCTCCTGATGGATCTCCTCCATCTGGGCGCCGCAGTCCTCCGCCTCCTTTTTCCACCGCCGGTTCTCCACCAGCCGCAGCCGCTTCTCGGTGATGTCGCTGACAAAGATGCAAAAGATGTCCCCCATGGTTTCGCTGCGGACAAAGCGGCCGCAGTCCTCCACCCAGCGGGTCTGCCCGTCCCGGCGGACCACCCGGTACTCGATACGCTCCAGGTCATACCGGCTGTCGGAAACCTCCTCCGGCACGCTCCGCAGCGCCGCCGCCAGGTCGTCCGGGTGGACAAGCCCGCGGAAGGAGTTCCCCGTCAGCTCGCGGAATTCCGCCATATCGCCGCAGCCCAGAATATGCAGCATCGCGCCGTTGGCGTAGAGGATCTCCGCCGCTTCGTCAGTCCGGCAGATAAAAAACCCCATAGGCATCTCGTCGATAACCTGCATAGGCCCCGAAACGCGCTCCTTCTCCGGGTCCCGCCCGCCGGCAGGGGCTCCGTCCCCCTGCCGGGCCGTATCAGGGGAGGCCGGAGTCTGCGCAATGATCTCCTGTTCTTCCCGCAAAAGCGATTCCTCCTTCCTAAGAACCTGTATTCACAGGCGTTGGACGCCGTCTGGCCGGGTCCTTTGCCGCCCTGCCGCGTTAAAAAATCTTGAAATACATCCAGTATTCCTGCGATTTTTTGCCTTGCAGGACGGCAAAATCCCTCGTCCATCCGGCATCCCCCGCCTGTGAATACAGGTTCTAAATCCGTCCAGAGCTGTCGGATGGCCCGCCGGCTCCCGGGGGCGCACCCATATCATATTTTGTTACAGAATAGTATATCAGAAATCTTTGGAAAAGGGTAGCCTCAATTTGAAGAATCCTCAAAAATTTCCATAAATTCGTCAGGAAAGCAACATATTCGATAAAACATATCACATTGAGGAATATCCGTCCAGCCAAAGCGGAAGGGGCGGTCCAGGGAGGACCGCCCCGTACAGGCAGGCTTTACCGGCGGAGCATCCCGCCGTCTTATTCCTCGTCAGTGCCGTCTGTCTCCAGCAGGCCGTAGCCGCCGTTCTTCCGGCGGTAGGCAATGCTGATGACATCGTCGGTGTTGCGGAATACAAAGAAGTCGTGGCCCAGCAGGTTCATCTGGAGGATGGCCTCCTCCTCGCTCATGGGCTTGACTGCTACGTGCTTGGTGCGCACCACGTCGAAATCCTTCTCCTCGCTGACCTCCGCGGCGGCGCTCTCGGCCTCGGCAATGGGGGCGTCCTGGCGCAGGCGCTTGGACAGGCGGGTCTTGTTCTTGCGGATCTGGCGGATAATGGTGGAGCAGGCGGCGTCCACTGCGCTGCGCATATCGCCGTCGCGGGTCTCCTCCTGGGCGCGGAAGATGGTTCCGCCGCTGCGGATGGTGATCTCGACGACACAGCGGTGGTCCTTTTCCACCGAGAAGATCACGATTGCTTCGGCATCCTCCCGGAAGTAGCGGTCCAGCTTGGAGACCTTCTTCTCGGTGTACTCCTTGATGGAGTCGTTGAGGGAGACCTTTTTGCAGGTAAAGGTGAACTTCATGAAAATCGCTCCTTTCGTCTCTTTAGGGTACCTCCATTGTACCACAGCCGGGGGCGGTTGTACAAGAGCTATTTTTCCAGGAGCGGAAAGAAAATGAAATTTTTCTCCAGGCCGGCAAAATTCGGCAAAGGTTCTCAAAAAGCGGCAAAAGCTCCTATTTACAAAAGTGGACAAGGGTTGTATACTGATACTCGGAAGCTTTCCAATATCCCACCCGCCTGGGCCGCTGTTTCTGACAGCGGCTCCTTTTTATTCCGGCGGCCGCCCCGGCACCTTTGCGCCCCCGGCGGCATAGAATAGCCCGGGGCAGGAAAACCCCGGTATAAATTCTGCGGCTGCGTGGGAGAATGATAGTGGTCCGGTTATCCCGGGCACTTCTTCCGGCGGAGTGTGAACTTTGTGGATACAAGCGTAAAACGCGGCGACATCTATTATGCCGATCTCAGCCCGGTTGTGGGGAGCGAGCAGGGCGGCGTGCGTCCCGTGCTCATCGTCCAAAACGATACAGGAAACCGCTACAGCCCCACCGTCATCGCGGCGGCCATTACATCCCAGACGGGGAAGGCCCGCCTGCCGACGCACATTGAACTGGCGGCGCAAAGCTATGGACTTACCAAGGATTCTGTGGTATTATTGGAACAGATCCGCACGCTGGATAAGCGGCGTCTGCGGGAAAAGATGGGGCGGGTGGACAAGACGCTGATGGACAAAGTGGACGCGGCCATCGCCGTGAGCTTCGGCCTGCACAGCGACCGGCTCGTCTGACGCGGGCCCCCCGGGGACCTGGCTCCCCAGGGGCCCGGAGGGCCTCCACTACATAAGAAAGCGAGTATGACGATGAGAAAGAGCAAGCTGCGCACAGCCCTGTGCGCCCTCCTGGCGGGGACGGTGCTCACTGCCTTCGCGGCCCTGGCCGCCGACGCCGGGGGCCGGGACGACCCCCTGGTGACCCTCAGCTACCTCAACGGCGTCTATCTCAGCCGCCTCCTGGACGAGGTGGACGAGAAGCTGGCCTCGCGCAACCGGGACATCCTCTCGGAGCTGTCCGGGACATCCTCCGGCCTCGGCAGCACGGCACAGCCCGGCGGCGGGACGGCGGACTTCGAGGCGGTCACGCTGGCGGCGGGAGAGACCCTGCGGGGAAGCGCGGGGTGCGAGGTCCTCTTCCGCTCCGGCACGGCGGTCTGCGCCGCCCCGCCCGGAACGCAGCCCCTGGCGGACACCACCAGCGGGGCCCTGGTCTCCGGCGGCGGCGCGCTGACGGCCAACCACCTGTACCTGGTGCTCGACAGCGCCGGCGTGCAGGCCGGCGGGGACGTGGAGCTGCTGGCCAGGGGGAACTATTCCATAGGGTAGGCAAGAGGGCGTTTTACGCAAAGGAAAAATTGAGGAACCGTGGAAAAAGCCCTTGCATATTGGAAAAAAGTGTTGTACAATAAAAAGCAGAGATAACAGAAGCAAAAAGGCAGGGCGCGGAGGACCGGCATCCCCCACGCCCCTATGCAGGAGCAACACCCTCCCACACAGCAGATTTCTGCGCCGACCTCATTATACCCTTTCTCCCCTCAACTTGCAACGGGTATTTTTGAAAATGTGTGCAGCTTCGGGCGGTGTAGGGAACGCGAGGGACCCTGCGCCGCTTTTGTTGTCTCCCCGGCCTGGCCACAAGGGGGGACGATCACCTCCTGCCAATCCATAACTCCTCTTGTGGCTGGGCTGATGGGACGAACAAGCCGTTTTGACGGCGAAGGAGGCACACATTGAAAACGGCGCTGCGATATGCGGCGGCTGTCCTTCTGCTGCTCTTCGCGCTGGCAGGCTGCGGAGGCGGCGGGAGCGAACCCCCTGGGGAAACGGTTTCGCCGGCGGTGGAGCAGGAGGCTGTCCTCCCGGCCGAAGGGGAACCGGCTGCGGAGCCTGTCCGGCCCTCCAGCCCGGCTGCGGAGCCTGCCCCCGAGCCGGAGCC
>JAAWHO010000080.1 GCA_022795905.1 Oscillospiraceae bacterium | reverse complement strand
TGGGCCGGCGTTTTTTAAGATTGTTTTAACCTCTTGACAACATATGCTATGTGTTGTATAGTATTGTGTGAAAGGGGGTATGCCTGTGATCGATCCACAGCTCAAGCGCGGGCTTCTGGATATCTGCGTCCTGTCGGTCCTGCGGCGGGAGGACTCCTACGGCTACCAGATCATCAAGGACCTGGCCGGCTGTATCGAGATCTCGGAGTCAACGCTTTACCCCATCCTGCGCCGTCTGGAAACTGTGGGATGCCTGACCGTGTACTCGGTGGAGCACAGCGGCCGTCTGCGGAAGTTCTACCGGATCACCCGGTCAGGGGTGGAGCAGATCGACCAGTTTTTAGCCAGCTGGCCGGAGATCGCGCGGGTTTACGACTACATTAAAGGGAGTGCTGATAATGACGCGGAGAGAATTTCTCAATAATTTGTACCGCCGCCTGGGAAATCTGAGTCGGGAGCAGGCGGAGCAGCACCTGACGTACTATGCGGAGATGCTGGCGGACCGGATGGAGGAGGGCATGAGCGAGGAGGAGGCCGTGGCCTCCATGGAGGATGTGGACACCATCGCTCAGCGCATTCTCCAGGACGAGGGCGTGCCGCCCGTCTATCCGGACCCGGCTCCCTCCTCCGGAGGAGGCCGGGAGGAGGATCCGCCCCGGAAGCAGGCCCCCGTCCAGCCCGCGCGGGACTGGCGGAAGCCGGCCTCGGCGGCGCTGTGGGCGCTGGCTATCCTGGCGGTGGTTTTCGCCGCAAAGCACAGTCTGGGCGGGTTTTTTAGCAGAGCCGGGGATTCCAGCACGGCAGGGGCCCCGTCCGATTCCGTCTCAGAGGTGCCTGTCCAGGACTACGGCTGGGACGAGATGGTCCAGGAGCTCGTGGGCAGCACCCTGGAGATGAGCATGGACGGCATCGACATCGAGGGCTTTCACATCGGCTCCGACGGCATCTGGTACAGCGAGGACGACGAGGCCCTCTATATCGGCCCCAAGGGCATCCAGTACGACGGGGACGACGGGAGCTTCTACATTGGCCCCGGCGGCATCCGGGTGGATGAGAAAGCCATGGAGGAGTTCATGGAAAATGTGGGCGACGCCGGCCCCCTCTACGAGGTAGACGCGGCCAGCGCCGGCCGCGAGGTGGATATCAGCTGGCAGTCCGGGCAGGTGGTCGTCCAGTCCGGAGGCGGGGACATCATCCAGTTTCAGGAGATGACCGGCGGCTCCGAGACGCTGAAGTATGCGCTTGACGGCGATATCCTGTCCATTAAGGGCGGCGGCAGTGGCAAATGCCTGTATGTGCTGCTCCCGGATGATTACGTCCTGAGCCTGACGGTAAACGGGAACTCGGATGTGTGGGTCACGGACCCGGACCTGGAGCTGGTGACGCTCTCTGTCAACAGCACCAGCGGCGATGTGGCCTGCTCCGGCCTGACGGTGGAGCGTATGTCGGTGGAAACCAGCAGCGGGGATATCCTTTTGAGCGATATGGACGCCGGCACCGGCCTGGATGCCCACAGCTCCGGCGGGGACATCGTCCTCAGCAACGTCACGGGGACCAATATGAGCATCAGCGCCACCTCCGGCTGCGTCACCGGCACCGGCAGCGGGGCGGACTGGTGCGTAACCACCAGCTCCGGGGATATCAGTCTCTTCCCCACCCGGTCCGACTCTCTGAACCTGAGCAGCACCGGCGGACAGATCCACCTGGAGCCGGGTCAGGACGCGTCCGTCATCTCGATTGATACCACCAGCGGGGACGTAGAGCTGGCCGCTCCCGACCGGGACTTCTGTCTGAGCTTCAATACCTCCTCCGGCAGTCTGGACCAGGGCGGCATTTCCCTCCGCGCGAGGAGCGGCGGGGAATACTGGCGCGGCGACGGGGACGGATGCAGTGTCACTGTGAATACCACCAGCGGAGACCTAACGCTGTTCGAGGGATAAATACGGAAAGAGGGACGCGCCCGCCGGCGCGCCCCTCTTTTTGCTTATTCCACCACAATTCCATTCTCTTCAAAGGCCCGCAGCAGCCTGTCCATATCCCCCGGGATGGAGATGGGCTCGCCGCAGGCGGCGATGGCGTTGGCTACGTCCTTCAGGCCGTTGCCGGTGACGACGCTCACCACCGTGGCATCCGCAGGGATCTTCCCCTCCCCGCAGAGCTTCTTGAGCCCCGCCGCCCCGGTGACGCCGGCGGGCTCGCCGAACACGCCGCAGGTCCGGCCCAGCAGCTTCTGAGCCGCCATAATCTCCTCATCAGAGACGTTCACCACCAGGCCATTACTCTCCCGGATGGCCATGAGGGCCTTGTCCGCGTTCCGGGGCACGCCCACGGCGATGGAGTCCGCCAGGGTGTTCTCCTCCATGGGCTTCCAGTCCCCGCCGGTCTCAATGGCCCGGTTGAGGGGGCAGCAGCCCTCGGCCTGGGCGGAGATGAGCCGGGGCAGCTTATCAATAAAACCGATGGCATACAGGTCCTTGAGCCCCTTCCACAGCCCGGCGATGGTGCAGCCGTCGCCTACGGAGATGGCGATATAGTCGGGGACCTCCCAGCCAAGCTGCTCCATAATCTCCAGGGACACGGTTTTCTTGCCCTCGGAGAGGTAGGGGTTGATGGCGGCGTTGCGGTTGTACCAGCCCCATCTGTCAATCGCGGCCTTGCTCAGCTCGAAGGTTTCCTCGTAGCTCCCCTGGACGCTTATCACCGTGGCCCCGAAGGTCATCAGCTGGGCCACCTTGCCCTTGGGGGCCCGGGAGGGGACGAAGATATAGGTCCTGAGCCCCGCCGCCGCCGCGTTCCCCGCCAGGGAGGAGGCCGCGTTGCCGGTGGAGGAGCAGGCGATGACCTCCGCCCCGGCCTCCCGGGCCTTGGCAACGGCCATAGCGCTGGCCCGGTCCTTCAGGGAGGCGGTGGGGTTGATGCCGTCGTCCTTGACATAGAGCTTTTTGATGCCCAGCTGCTTGGCGAGGGTGTCCGCCTCATAGAGGGGGCTCCAGCCCACCCGCAGGGGGGTGTTCTCCGTGGTTTCCTCCACGGGCAGCAGCTCCCGGTAGCGCCACATGGAGTTGTCCCGCCGCGCCGCCAGCTTCTCCTTGGTCAGGACGGTCCTGATGTAGTCATAGTCGTAGACGATATCCAGGATGCCCCCGCAGGAGCAGCTGGTCAGGTTGGGCACAGCCTCGTAGATTTTTCCGCATTTGACGCATTTGGCGTGCTTGACGTTTTTCATAATGTCCTCCTGTTGCAGTGCGAATCAATAGCGAAAAGCAAAGAAAAATAGAGGCAAATGGCGCAAAAGGATGAGAACGGTTTTATGAAAACAAGCTCATCAAACTATACCGCATATTTGCCAATGCAATGATAGCAGATTTAGGGAAGAATTACAACGCCAAAGCAGCAACAGTTGTCCCAAATTTACAGATAGGGAACCGAAGCCTTATCCGCTCAGCCGCCGGGTGCGCCCGCGGCCGGGAAGCCGCCGCGCTCCGTCAGCTTCCCGGCCTCCCGGGCCAGCTCCCGGAGTCGCCGGTTCTTTTCGTTCATAGGCCCGAAGCTCTCCAGCGGGCACAGCACCCGCTTGCAGCGGTCCATCACCGCCAGCGCCCGCCGGAAGGCATCCTCTCCGACAGGCTGGAAGGGCCTCTCCGAAATCACCTCCGCCGCCAGCGTCCGGGCCACAGGGAAGTCCACATCGTTTTCCCCCAGCACTCCGGCGGCGAAGGGCGCCCCCTGCCGCTGGAGGCGGCGGTAGACGGGGATCCCCGCGCCGCCCCCGCCGATGACAAAGACCTCCGGCTCTCCCTCCGCCCGCTCCAGCTCCAGAGAGCCGAACAGGGCGTTGTAGCTGCCCCGGGCCGCGCCGTAGAGGGCCATCATATATTCCGAGGTAAAGATTTCCTCCGTCGGTCCCTGGCGCTCAATCTCGTCCCCGTGGACGCAGACCACCCAGTCGCTGACCTTCTGGGCCAGGTCCAGCTCGTGGAGGCTCATGAGCACCGCCAGCTGCCGGGAGCGGACCATGTCCTTGAGAATCGCCAGCAGCTCCAGCTTGTGCCGGATGTCCAGAAACGATGTGGGCTCATCCAGGACCATCACCTCCGGCTCCTGGCACAGGGCCCGGGCCAGGAGCACCCGCTGGCGCTGGCCGTCGCTGATGCGGGAGAAATCCTGGTCCGCCAGCTCCATGGCGTGAACCAGCTCCAGGCACTGGGAGACCTTCTCCCGGTCCTCCCGGCTCAGAATGCCCAGCCGCCCCGTGTAGGGGTAGCGCCCGGTGGCCGCCACGTCAAAGCAGGTCATCAGCTCCGGGCGGATGTGGGCGGTCATGAGCACGCTCATCTGCCGGGATACCTCCCGGTCGCTGAGCCTTGCCATGTCCCGGCTGTCCAGGTACACCGCGCCGCCTACCAGCTCCAGCTGGCGGATCACGCTCTTGAGGATGGTGGACTTCCCCGCCCCGTTGGGGCCGATGAGGGTCATGATCTCCCCCTGCCGCAGCTTCAGCTCGATGCCGTGAATCAGCGCCCGGCCGTTATAGCCCACGGAGAGCCCCTCGGTCTGCAGGCGGATACTGCTCATGCCGCTCCCCCCTTCCCACCCCTCCGGGAGGCCATCAGGTACAGCACCACCGGCGCGCCGAATACGGCGGTGACGGAGCTGATGGACATATCCCTGGGGGCAAAGGCGGTCCTGGCAATGAGGTCGCAGAGGAGGCAGAAGGCCGAGCCCCCCAGAAAGCAGGCGGGGATGATGACCAGGGGCCTGGCCGTGCGGAAGAGGCCCTTGACCAGGTGGGGCACCGCGATGCCCACAAAGGAGATGGGCCCGGCGAAGGCTGTCACACAGGCGGACAGGATGCTGGAGAGCAGAATCAGCTCAATCCGGAAGCGCCTGATATTCACCCCCATGTTCTGGGCGTAGACCTCCCCCATCTGGTAGGCCCCGATGGGTTTGGACAGCAGGAAGGCCAGCGCCAGAGACACCCCCACCACCAGGGCTATCAGCCGCACGTTCTCCCAGCTCGTGCCGGAGAAGCTGCCCAGGGACCAGTTGTGGAGGTTGACAATGTTGGAGTCGTCGGCGAAGGTCACCACAAAATCCGTAATGGCCGAGCAGATATAGCCGATCATCACCCCGCTGACCACCAGCATACTCATCTGCCGTACCCGCCGGGAGAGCAGCAGAATAAACCCCATGGAGACCATGGAGCCGACGAACGCCCCCGCGATCAGGGCCCCGGAGCGGATGACAATCCCCCGGCTGAGCAGGCCCACCATCACCAGGGAGACCGTCAGCTTGGCCCCCGAGGAGATGCCCAGCACAAAGGGCCCGGCAATGGGGTTGGCAAAGAAGGTCTGGAGCAGGAAGCCGGACACGCTCAGCGCCCCGCCCAGGATGGCCGCCGCCAGCACCCGGGGCAGGCGGATGGTCCAGATGATGCCCGTCATGCTCCGGATGGAGTCGAAAATCTCCCCCGGCGAGAAGGCGACGCTGCCGATTCCGATATTCAGCTCCAGCAGCACGGCCACCAGCACCGCCAGAAAGGCAAAGCAGGCCGCGCAGCGCAGCCGGTGATTTTTCATGGTCCTCCCTCCTGTCACTGTGAGAGCCGGTAGAGATAGGTCATGGGCCCCTCCCCCTGCTCCGCCAGGATGCAGTGGATATCCAGGATCATCTCACCCACAGACTGGGACTCCTGGAACATACTCTTGCCGGTACACCAGACGTCCCCGTTCTGCACCGCCTTAAAGTCCGCAAGGGCCTCGCTCTTGGCGACGAGCTGGCCGATGGTCTCCAGGTCGGCCTCGATGGCGCTGTTGTAGATGAGGACGTCCGCGTCCCGGACCTCGTTATAAAAGGTCTCCATCTGGATATTCATGGTGGACAGGGCGTTCTCCTCCTCCGCCAGGCCCTGGGGCACGTACACGCCGCCGGCCAGGTCGATGGCCTTGGCAATATAATCCCCCGCCTTCCGCACGGTAACGGAGCCGTTGGAGGTGATGGAGAAAAAGGCCACCGTCCTGCCGGTGCTCTCCTGCTCCAGGATGGGGGCCAGCCGCTCCAGCTGCGCATCATAATAGGCCTCGGCCTCCTCCAGCTTCCCGGTAAGGACGCCGTAGAGTTTGATCCACTCCATGCGGCCCAGGGGGTGGCTCTCGTAGCTGGAGCGCTCCACCAGCACCGGGATGCCCAGCCGCTCCAGCTGCTCCTTGACCTCCGGGGTGTGGTAGATCATGGTGGACTCCAGGGCCATATCGCAGCCGTGGTCCGCAATGAGCTCATAGTCCGGCGCGCTGTACTTCCCGGCGTAAACCATGCGCCCGGCCTCCATGGCCTCCCTGGCCTCGGGGATGTACCAGCCTTCCGCCTGGGTGCCGGACATGGTAACGGCGTCTATAGCGTCCAGCTGCCGGAAGCAGTCCATAGCGGCGGTGGCCTGCAAGTAGATGTTCTCCAGGGGCTGGCGCAGGACGGTCACCTCCTCCGGAACCTCCGCCGGGAGCTGGCCCGGCTCGGGCACCAGCAGGTAGGTCTCCTGGTCAATGGAGATCCTGGCATAGCCCTCCGGGGAGAAGTCCACCGTATAGCCCTCGGCATAGTCCAGCTCCAGACGCCCGTCCCAGCGCAAATCGCTCCAGAGAGGGACCCGCTCCTCAACCGGCACAGTGGTCTCCGGGGGGCTGTTTTCCCGGGCGGGCTCCTTCTGGCCGCAGGCGCAGAGAAGCAGCGCCGGCAGCAGGAGGGCAAATAATTTCCAGCCTTTCATAGGGGTTTCCTCACTGTTTCTGTAATGTTGCGGAGTCAAAATACAGGGTATATTCGATTTCGTGGGGCTCGCTCATGGCCACGGTGTCCGCGATAACGTCCAGCTTTACGTCAAAGGCGGAGACGGGAATCTCAAAGGCGGAATTGCTCCCCGGCTCGCTGATAAGCTCGTACCTCTCTCCGTCCACCTTCATGTAGTCGAAATTGGGACTGCTCCAAACCAGGGTGGCCCAGAACTGCCCGTTCTCACAGCGCAGGGCGGCGGGGGACGCCACACTGGCCCGGCCCGTGCCGCCCTCCAGGGTCACGGACGCGGTGTAGGCTCCATCCTCGGGGACAGTCTCCTCGGGCTCCGGCGCGGCCTCCGGCGAGGGCGCCTGCTCCTCCGGCTCCGGCGGATCCGGGACAGGCTCTTCCAGGGGGATCTCCGCCGGCTCGCCGGGCTCCTCCCCTTCGGCGGGGGGCTCTTCCGCCGGAACAGTCTCCTCCGGCGGCTCCTCCTTGGAGGGCAGGGGCCCGGAATCGCTGGCGGGGAGATTCTCCCCCTCCGCCGGGGCCGGGTCAGGGGCTGGGGGCTGCTGGATGGGATCCTTCGGTCCGCCGCATCCGGCCAGCAGGGAGGCCGTCAGGGCCAGCGCCGCCAGCAGGGCAATCCAGTTTCTGTGTTTCATCAGCTGTTCCTCCTCATAATAGAAACGCCGCGGCCACCGGAAGGATGACCGCGACGCGACACGCCCCTCGAAGGGGCGGACGATACAAATCAAGGCTCCGTGATTTTGGGCGCAAACGCCCTGTACCAAGCGGACGGCAGGTCTCCTGGCTCGCGGCGCGTGGACAGCCGCATACAGTGACGGAATCGCGCAGGCGTCCCACCTGCTTCCCTATTCTCCGCCGGGTTTTGTCCGGCGGCACCGTCCGCTTCCTGTGATGAAATTGTGTATCTCCCGTACAGTATAGCACGGTCCCCCGGGAAAGGCAATAAATTTTCTCATATTTCTTCACCGGACCGGATAAAACCGCGCCGCAGAGCATGAGCTCCACGGCGCGGCGGCTCTATATGGAGGGGTTGGCGCTACTTGGCCTGAAGGGAGGCTGCGTCAAAGGTCAGGGTCCGGTCAAACCACTTGCCGGACTTGACGCCGTGGGCGGCATACTGAAGGGGCGTATCCAGCGCGGCCACGGGAACGGTGAAGGTATAGGCCCCCTCCGCGTCCTCAGCGTACTGGATAAAGCCCTCGGAGGCGTTCTGGGCCTCGCTCTTGGAGCCCGCGAACATCTGGTCATAGCCGGTGCCGCTCAGGGTCAGAACTGCGGTCATCCGGCCATTTGCCGCCGTCAGCTCGCACTTGACCACCCGGAACATACTGGAGTCGCTCTCCACCTCCACGGTGTAAGTTCCGTCAGCAACGGCGGGATTCTCCTCCTCGGGCTGCTCCAGCCCGGCGGGGTTGGGCTCCACCTCGATACCAGTCTCGCCCAGGCTCTTGGCCTCCTTGGCGTGGTCGATCAGCAGCTGCTGGATGGCCTCCAGCTCGCCCAGGCCCTTGACCTCGCAGATGACCATATCCTGGAAGCCATTGGCCTCGAAGGTGGACTTCCAGGAATCCTCCTCATCGCTGGCCATATCGTTGTTGGCGTGGTCACCGGCAACGATCATCATGGGCCGCAGGACCACCCGCTCATAGCCGCCGGCCTGGACCAGCTTGATCACATCCTCCAGGGTGGGCGCGGCCTCCACGGTGCCGACAAAATAATTGGTGTGTCCGCCGTCGGTGAGAACCTGCTGCATCTTGGCGTAAATGGCGTTGGAGGCGGCCTCGGTGCCGTGGCCCATGTAGCAGATGGCGGTCTTGCCGTCGTCGTACTCCGCCGC
>JAAWHO010000079.1 GCA_022795905.1 Oscillospiraceae bacterium | reverse complement strand
CGGAAATCTGGCGCTATACGCGACCTTGGGTGCGGGAATCCCCCCGCCACGCCTGCGGCGCGGCCCTCCCCCCTTTCACAAGGGGGGCGAGTGGGCGAATCTTGTCCAATTAAGAGGTTTTTGACGAACCGACAGGGCCGCTCCCATCGAGAGCGGCCCTGTTCAGCGTTATCGTACTATCAGGACAGCCAGGACTCCAGGTAGCTGGTATCCGTAAGATTGTGCCAGTCATTATTTAATGTGATGTCGCTGATGAAGCTGTGACTGACCATTTCAAATCTGGTGGCTGTATCGCTGCCCACCTGGCTGGTGGTCCCAGTATCGGCGTCGTACCGGAACAGCAGGTACCCGTTGCGGTCATAGCCAAATTTCCTTAAAACCAGTGTCGGCGCAGAGAATTCACTTTCTTGGTACAGCGAATATTGGTATTTGTGTTCTTTGTCCCACATATCGTCTGCGTTATAAGTATAAGATTCCCCTTGCGCCAGGATAGCTTTGTATTGCTCCAAGATATCCGAGTTGGATGTCTGCCCGGCGTCTTCGTCTGCCGGAGCGGGATCTTCTTCTGCTGGGGCGGGTTCCTCATCTGCCGGAGCAGGCTCTTCGTCTGCCGGAGCGGGTTCCTCATCTGCCGGAGCAGGCTCTTCGTCTGCTGGAGCGGGCTCCTCGTCTGCCGGGACAGGCTCTTCATCTTCCGGGGCAGGCTCCTCATCGGTCGGAGCGGTCTCCGGCGGCTCTGTGACCTCGGGCTCCTCCGGCTCCTCGGGCTGGAGCGACTCCATTATCTCGGTATCCTCTTCAATTTCCGTCATCACGAAGGCGGGAACGTCCTCCTCGCTGAAGTCCTCGATAATGATAGAGGCCGTGTCCCCGCTGAGGGTCATTTGGGCCGTCTGTCCGGCATTCAGCATCTCGGAAGCCAGGGCATTGTCACCCTCGCCCAGGACGCTGCACTCCACCTTTCCGCGCAGGAGGTAAACGCGCATCAAATCGTCGCCTTCCACATAAACCCACCCGCAGGTGCCCCGGATGCCCACAAGCATGGTGGAGGTACGGATATTCATCGTCTCATCGTCCGCCAGCGGTTCGGTGACATTGAAGAACAGTCCGCCGGACTGGACGCGGATCTCCAGCAGCTTATCGGACTTGACGATTTCAACCTCGCTGTCCTCATCCATTTTGGCCAGCTTCGCTTCATCCAGGTCGATCCATCCATAGCTCGCCGCCTGGGTGGCAACCCCATACCCGCTGTACAGTCCAAGATTTTCGATAAGGGCCACGGATGCACCGTCCGTATCATTGACGGATACCGCGCCTTCGGTCCTGACCAGGTGCATGGTGGCAGCCGTCTCCTTGCTGCCGCAGGCGGGCAGCAGCAGCACGAATACCAGGAAAAGCAGGAAAACAGAATTGTTTTTTCGGGTCATGCCCATAAATCTCTCTCTCTCTCATTGTATAAATTTCAACAGCTGCTTCGCCACCTCGCGGATATCAATAGGCTTGGCCACATGGGCGTTCATTCCGCAGGCCAGGCACTTCTGAATATCCTCGGAGAAGGCGTCGGCAGTCATGGCGATAATGGGGATGGTCTTTGCGTCCGGCCGCTCCAGGGCCCGGATGGCCTCGGTGGCCTCGTAGCCCGTCATGACCGGCATCCGCAGATCCATGAGGATCGCGTCGTAGAAGCCCGGCTCCGCTGCCTGGAATTTCTCCAGGCAGACCCGGCCGTTCTCCGCCCACTCCAGCTCCAGCCCCAGCTCGCTGAGCAGCTCCTCGGCGATTTCCCAGTTGAGGTCGTTGTCCTCCGCCAGGAGAACCCGCCGGCCGCTCAGGTCAATGGTCATCTCCCTGGTCTCCGGTTTCACCGTTCCCTCCTGGGTCACATAGGCCTTGAGCCCGTAGAACAGGGTGGACTTGAACAGGGGCTTGGAAATAAAGCCGCTGATGCCCGCCTCCTTGGCCTCCGCCTCAATCTCGCTCCAGTCGTAGGCGGAGATGAGCAGAATGGGGAAGTCGCTGCCGTAGAGCCGGCGGATCTCCCGGGCGGCGGCGATGCCGTCCATCCCCGGCAGCTTCCAGTCCAGCAGGATGATCTGGTAGTCGTCATGCTTTTTGCGGTGCTCGGCCACCATCTCGATGGCGCTCTCAGCGTCCAGAGTCCAGTCCGCCTTGACGCCGATGGCCTGGAGGGAGACCACTGTGCTCTCGCACAGCTGCTGGTCGTCGTCCACCACCAGCATCTTCCAGTCCGGGAGAACCATGTCCGCCTCGGCCACCTCGGCCTTCTCCAGGTCCAGGGTCACACGGAAGTCGCTGCCCTTGCCCAGCTCGCTGTCCACCTCGATGATGCCGCCCATGGCGTCCACGATGTACTTGGTGATGGTCATGCCCAGGCCGGAGCCCTCGGTCTTCCGCACCCGGGAGCTGTCCTCCCGGACAAAGGACTCGAAGATCTTCTCCTTGAACTCCTGGGTCATGCCGATTCCGTTGTCCTTCACGGACAGGCGGATGCGGACAAAGCTCTCCCCCTTGGGGGACTCCTCCTCGTACAGGGAGACGTAGATGTGTCCCTCCTCCGGGGTGAACTTCACGGCGTTGCCCAGGATGTTGATGAGCACCTGGTTGAGCCGCACACTGTCGCAGCACACATTCTCCGTGGAGATATTGTGGATAAGGACGTTAAACTGCTGGTGCTTGGCGCGGACCTGGGGCTGGACAATGCTGACCACGCTGTCCATCATCTCCCGCAGGGAGACCTGGTCCACATTCAGCGTCAGCTTCCCGCTCTCAATCTTGCTCATATCCAGCACGTCGTTGATGAGCCCCAGCAGGTGCTTGCTGGACAGGGCGATCTTCTTCAGACAGTTCTGGACCTGCTGGGTGTCGCTGATATTGGCCACAGCGATAGCCGTCATGCCCACGATGGCGTTCATGGGCGTGCGGATGTCGTGGCTCATGTTGGAGAGGAACTCGCTCTTGGCCTTGTTGGCATGGACGGCCTCCTGCCGGGCCTGCTCCAGCTCCACCATCTGCCTGCGGGTCATCTTCAGATACTTGGCAAACACCAGCAGCAGCGCCCCCAGCACAATGGCGCAGCCCGCCAGGGACATGAAAATCCACTGGCTGCCCAGCTCATCGATCTCCTGGTTGAGCACCCCGTAGGGCATGACCACCACCAGATTCCACTCGGAGTAGGCCAGCCTGGTACAGTGGAGGTGCCGCCGCTCACTCCCTGTATCCAGTACCGTGGAGTAGTCCGCATTCTGCTCCATGGCCGTCTTCAGCTCCTCCACGCAGCGCTCCGCCGCCGCCTGGCTGTCCTCGTCCGCGTCAAAGGCCCCGTAGATCTGGTCGAAATAGTTGTCCGTGGAGGCCACCTGCCCCCGGATGACGTAGGACCCGTCCCGGCGGATAATGTAGGAGTAGACCAGGGAGTCTACCGAGTTCAGCGACAGTGTCTCACTGATATAGTCCACCGGCAGGCCGGCCACCAGGGCGATGCACTTCCTGCCGTCGCTCATGGGGTAGTCGGCGGATACGCCGATGAGCGCCAGCTTGTTCCCCTGCTGGTCGGTGCCGACGGCGATCTTCTGCTCGCCGTTATTCAGGGATGCCAGAAAGGGGGCGGGGTCCGTCACCTCCAGCTCATCGCCATAGAGCATCTCAAAGGACCCGTCCTCGGCGTAAAGGGCCAGGTACTCAAAATCCCGGGCCTGGGCGTTGTAGATGAGCTCCTCCATCAGCCTGGCCTCGTCAGTATATCCGGAGCTGTGGGTCTGGGCCAGCGCCTCCACCTGGCTCAGGCGCAGGTTGATCGTAGTGGCGAAGTGCAGGGCGATCTGCTCGCTCATGCTGCTCATGTAGATCTGCCCCACCTCATTGATGGTCTCCCCGCTCCGGCGGTTCATGGTCAGCGCCAGGAAGGAGAAAACAAACACGCACAGCACCAGCACCAGAATCAGGCTGCTGGTGAGGAACCAGGTCATTTTATTCTGAATCTTTTTCATTGTTGCCATTGCTCGTCACCTCCGGGGAGTTCTGGGCAGACCCCCGCTCATACCCCCTGGGACTCCTGCAGGGCGCGGATCGCGCCGGTGGTCGCCTGGTAGTCCTCCTTTACCAGCTCCAGCAGCTCCGTGTTCTCCAGGGCTTTCCCGTCCCGCAGAGCCTCGCTGAGCTCGCTGCTGGACCTGTAGAGCCGGTCAAAGCCCAGATTCTGACACACACCCTTGATGGTGTGGGCAGCCCGGAAGGCCTCCGGCCAGTTCTCCGCCTCGGCGGACGAGAGCAGCAGCTCATAGCTGCCGTCGGCCAGGAATTTCAGCACAAACTTCTGTACCATCCGCTCGCTGCGCAGACGGCCCATGACCCCCTCATAGTCGCCGCCCATAGCGGCATAGCACTCCTGCAAAGTCATTACTCTGCCTCCTTTTCATTCGTCGCGTTCCCCTTGCCGCCGTCTCCGCCGTCAATGGGGGAGATGGCGCTGAGGGTGGCCGCCATGGACTCGTCATAGAAGCTGTAGCTCCCCCGCCCGCCCCGCTTGACGGTATAGAGGGCCTGGTCCGCCGCGTGGAAGAGCGTGTCATAATTGCTGCCCACCTTCTCCGTGGTGGCTACGCCCATGCTCACCGAGATGGTGAACTCGTCGAACTTTCCGCCGGAGATGGCGTTATAGATTCGTTGGATGACCGGCTCCAGGTCGGCGTTGTACTCCAGAAAGATAAGAAATTCGTCCCCGCCTACCCGAGCGGCGATATCGCCGCCGCGGATGCTGAAGCGCAGCCGCTCCGCCATGTGCCGGAGCACCTGGTCGCCGAAGCTGTGGCCGTAGTTGTCATTGGCGGACTTGAAGTGGTCCAGATCCAGAATGGCCAGGGCGTACTGGCTGGTCGGGCTCTCCTCCAT
The DNA here is from genome assembly GCA_022795905.1 of Oscillospiraceae bacterium. Lineage (GTDB taxonomy): Bacteria > Bacillota > Clostridia > Oscillospirales > Oscillospiraceae > Pelethomonas. Next base: position 3,746 of record JAAWHO010000079.1, on the reverse strand, counting down.
CTGGGCCAGAATGCGCTTTTGGGCGTAGGCGTGGTTGAGCAGCCCCGTCAGCGCGTCATGGGACGCCTCCTGCTCCAGGGTGGCCAGCTTCAGGTGGGAGTCGTGGATATCCACGGCCTTGCCGATAAAGCCGGTGTACTTGGGGGGATCGTCGGCGGACCAGGTGGACCGGGCCACGATGCGGTGCCACCGCTCCTCGCCGCCCAGGCGGATTTTGCAGCTGTAGGTCACCACCGGGTTCTCCCGGGGGGCGGCGCGCAGGGCCTGGACCAGCCGGTGCATATCCGCGCCGCTGAAAATCGCCAGGGCCCGCTCGTTGTGGAGCGGATCCATCACCGTCTCCCCCAGCCCCAGCTTCTCCGCGCCCCAGGCGGAGAGGATGAGCATGGAGGGGGTGTCTGTGTACTCGAATTGGATCTCATGGGTCATGGCGGCGAAGAAGTTGTACTTCATCCGCTCGTGCTCCAGCAGCTGGAGGGTCCGCTCACTGGCGGAGAGCTCCTCGTGGCGGTGCATCTCCTCGGCCACGCTGCGCAGCTCCAGGTGGTTGGACTGGGCGCCGCTGCTGTTGAGCACGTCGGGCAGGCGGTCCGCCGTCTCCGTCAGGCACTCGAGCAGCAGGGGGTTGAAGGTCCCGCACTGGCCCCCCAGAATCATCTCCACCGCCTTGGCATGGGTGAAGGCCGGCTTGTAGCACCGGGGGCTGGTCAGCGCGTCGTACACGTCCGCCAGGGCCACGATCTGGGCCTCGATGGGGATCTCGTCGCCCTTGAGCCCGTCGGGGTAGCCCCGGCCGTCCCAGCGCTCGTGGTGCCAGCGGCAGATGCTCCGGGCTACCTCCACCAGGCGCTCCCCCTGGTGGACGGGGACGGAGTCCATCATGTCCGCGCCCACGGCGGAGTGGGTCTTCATGATATTGAACTCCTCGTCCGTCAGCCGCCCGGGCTTGTTGAGCACCTCGCTGGGGATGGCGATCTTGCCGATGTCGTGGAGGGCGGAGGCGGTGCTGATGAGGGAGATGTCCGAGCGGGTGATCTGATAGCGGTCCGTCTTGAGGATGAGGTGCTGGAGGAACAGCTCCGTGAGGGTGCGGATGTGGAGCACGTGCTGGCCGCTCTCGCCGTTGCGGAACTCCACGATGTGGCTGAGGATGTCGATCATCAGCCCGTTCTGCCGCTCCTTCTCGTAGATCTGCTCCGCCACCAGGTTCACCAGCTTCTTCTGCTTGGCGTAGAGCAGGGTGGTGTTGACCACCCGCCGGTGGACCAGCAGGGCGTTGAAGGGCCGGCTGATGAAATCGGTGACCCCCAGGTTGTAGGCCCGCTCCATGTGGGCGGGGGAGGTCTCGGCTGTAATCATGATAACGGGGATGTCCTCAATCCAGTTCTGCTGGTTCATCACGGTGAGGACCTCGAACCCGTCCATCTCCGGCATGACGATGTCCAGCAGCACAAGACCGATCTCCGTCAGGTGCCTGCGGAGGGCGGCCACGGCCTGAACGCCGTCCTCTGCCTCCAGAATGTCGTATTCTTCTCCCAGGATATCAACTAGAATTGAGCGGTTGATCTCGGAATCGTCCGCGATCAGAATCGTCTGCTTACGCTTTTGCTCCATGGCAGTAGGTCACTCCTTATCCTGCCGGCTGAATTGCCGTTGTATGAATCGCGCCTTCAATGGTATTTATACAGATTTTCATTATACCAGATTTCCTATGGGCAGGCAAGCGTTTTTTAGTTAAAAAAGGAAGATTTTGGCGCTCGGGGAACTTTTTCCGGGCAGAGGGCGGCCCGCCCCGGCGTCCGTCAGTCCTCCGGCGGCAGGTCCTCCGGGTGTCCCCCGGCCTCGCCGAAGGAGATGGCCCCGCCGCCGTATTTTTTTCGGATCTCATCCACGGCCAGCTCCAGCCGCTCGCGTTTTCCATCCTCCGCGGGTCTGTGGGGAGCGAAGAGGTCCACCTGCTCATAGGTCTCCAGCCGGTCCGTCAGGGCCAGGGCCGTCACGCTGATGAGCCGCACCGGCGCGGGAGGCCGCCAGATTTTGTCAATAAGGCCCATAGACGCCTCCAGCAGCTCCCGGCGCAGGTGGGTGCTGTGGGGCAGGCGCGCCTGCCGGGATACGGTGCGGAAGGCGGCGTCCCTGACCCCCACTGCCACCGCACCGCAGTAGAGCCCCTGCTCCCGCAGCCGGGCGGCCACGCTGTCGCACAGCCGGGCCGTGCCCCGGCGGACCTGAGCCCGGCTGGTGAGGTTTTCCCGGAAGGTGGTGCTGTTGCCCACGCTCTTGACTGGCTCCCGCTCGTGCTGGGGCCGGACCGGGGCGCCGTCCAGACCGCTGGCGTACTCCCACAGCTGCCGCCCCAGCTTCCCCAGCAGCTGCTCCGGCAGCGCCGGGCCGCACCCCGCCAGCTCCCCGATGGTGCGGATGCCGTATTTTGCCAGGGCCCTCTGGGCGGCGGGGCCGGCGTAGAGCATGGCTCCCAGCGGCAGGGGCCAGACAATTTCCTGCCAGCCCTCCCGGGGGATGACGGTGGTGGCGTCGGGCTTGCGGTAGTCGCTGCCCAGCTTGGCGAACACCTTGTTGAAGCTGACCCCCACCGAGAGGGTCAGGCCCAGCTCCCGCCTGACCCGGGCCCGGATCCCGTCGGCGATGGCGGCGGCGTCCCCGCCGAACAGGTGCATACTTCCGGTGATGTCCAGCCAGCTCTCGTCGATGCCGAAGGGCTCCACCAGGTCCGTATACTGGCCATAGATGGCGTTGACCAGCCGGGAAAAGGTCTGATACCGGTCCCGGTGGGGCGGCAGGAGAATCAGCTCCGGGCACTTCCGCTTCGCCTGCCAGATAGTCTCCGCCGTCTGGACGCCGTATTGCTTCGCCGCCTCGTTTTTGGCCAGGATGATGCCGTGGCGGCTCTCCGGGTCGCCGCACACCGCCACCGGCGACTCCCGCAGCTCCGGGCGGCTGAGCAGCTCCACCGAGGCGTAAAAGCAGTTCAGGTCACAGTGCAGAATGACACGGTCCATCCGCCATCCCTCCCAGTCTGTTCTCCTTACAGCTTACCACAGGTACAGCCCTTTGAAAAGGGGGATAGTGCCGGGGGCGGGGGACAAAAAACGGGCCGGTGAGGACACCGGCCCCTACAAACGATTGGTCTATGCAGGGGCCGGTTACCCAGCGGCCCGTTTCATCTCCTGTATTCTATTCTATCGGTCGTGAATTGATGCGGCCGGCCGGCTCCCACGGGCCTCTCCTCAGAGCCAGTCCGGGGGCTCGTCGTTGGCCGGGGGCGGAGCGGCGGGGGCCGTCTCCTCCGGGAGCTGGGCCGGGGGCGGGGTAGGCTCTGGGTCCGTCCCGCCGGGCATATTGTCCAGACCGGGCCCAGCCGCGCCGGGGTCAACAGGCTCCGCGCTCCCACCGGCAGGCGCGCCGCTGCCGGGGTCGGTGCCCACAGAGGGCGGGACAGGCTCCTCCTCCAGGGGAGGCCTGCCGTTGACGCCCACCAGGATGATCTGGTTCCGGGACTTATAGCTGCTCCTGGCCTCCACGGCGGAGGAGACGAGGTTGTCGTTCCCGTCGTAGATGTTGCGGTAGGAGATCACCTCATAGCCGATATAGGGGGTCTGCTTGACCTGCTGGGTGCCCCAGGGCAGGTCCTCCGTCTCCACATACTCCGTCTCGTAGCCGCTGGTGCTCAGCTGCTCGTAGGTCATCTTTACATAAGTATCATCGGTCTTGGTGCCCACGATGGT
>JAAWHO010000078.1 GCA_022795905.1 Oscillospiraceae bacterium | reverse complement strand
TCGTTCTCCGTCTCGTAGAAGGCGTCCCGGGTGTCGATGGTGTGGCGGACGTAGGCCAGGGAGATCTGCGTATCTACCTCCATGCGGGTCTGGTCAAAGTTCCGGTAGGCGTCGATCTGCTCCCGGGCGCTCCCGGCGCTCCGGATGCGGGAGAGAACGTCCTCGGTTTTTCTCCGGAAGGCGTCCAGCTCGGGCCGCTGGTAGGGCATCTCATGAAATTTCATACTCTAACTCCTTTTCAAACCGTTCGTTATTGTCAAAGCCGGGCCAGAACCGCTGTCAGATAGGCCCAGGTCCTCCCCACAGAGGATACGGATAATTTTTCCCGGGGGCTGTGGATGTCCCGCATATCCGGTCCGATGGAGACGGCGTCCAGCCCCTCCAGCTTTCCGGCGAAGAGGCCGCACTCCAGCCCCGCGTGGATGGCCTCCACCTTGGGTTCCCCGCCGGAGAGCTCCCGGAATACCTGCACCATGGTTTTCCGGAGAGGAGAGTCCTTCCGGAACTCCCAGGCGGGGTAGTCCCCCCGGCGGTCAAAGGATCCGCCGTTCCGCTCCGCCAGGGCTTGGAGCGCTCCGATCAGTTCCTCCTTCTCTGCGGCGACAGAGCTGCGCACACTCCAGGAGAGGCGGAGCTTCCCGCCCTCCAGGCGGAGGATGCCAAGATTCAGGGAGGTCTGCACCAGCCCGGGGATATCCTGGCTCATGGCCTGGACGCCGTTGGGGGCGGCAAGAATCAGCTCCAGCACCTTCCGGCTGTCCTCCGGGGAGAGGGACTCGGGGAGAATGTGGGGATATTCAAAGGAGACCCCGCAGGTGGGCTCCGCATTATCGGGGGTGTTGAAGGGGGCGTTTGCCGCGTCGAAGGCCGCATAGATCTGCATGGCCACGTTGTTGGACGTCTCCCGGGGCAGATGGACAACGGCCCTGGCGCTGTTGGGGATGGCGTTGTCCTGCTTGCCGCCCTCAAGAGAAACCAGCCGCAGACCGGGCACATCCAGCAGGGACTGGGCCAGCAGGCGGTTGGCGTTGGCGTAATTCTTGTGGATCTCCGCGCCGGAGTGTCCGCCGGGCAGTCCGCTGACCAGGACTTCGCAGATGATGCCGGATTTCCGCTCCACGGGCAGGGAGAGCTTGAGGTCGCACCGCGCCCCTCCGGCGCAGCCGGCGGTGATGACGCCCTCCTCCTCGCTGTCGATATTGATGAGCTTCCGGCCGGACAGCTGGGAGCAGTCCAGCTCCTTCGCCCCCAGGAGCCCTACCTCCTCGTCCACGGTAAAGACCGCCTCGATTGGCGGGTGGGCTAGGGTGCTGTCGTCCAGCAGGGCCAGGATCATGGCCACGGCGATACCGTTGTCCCCGCCCAGGGTGGTGCCCCTGGCCTTGACCCAGTCGCCGTCGATATAGAGGTCCAGAGGGTCCTTCTCAAAATCGTGTTCGCTCCCGGGCTCCTGCACACAGACCATATCCAGATGGCCCTGGAGGATGACGGCGGGATGGTCCTCGTAGCCGGGAGAGGCGTCCTTCCAGATGATGACGTTCCCCAGGGTGTCCTGGCAGCGGCGCAGTCCCCGCTCCTTGGCGAAGTCCACCGCCCAGTCGCTGACGGCCTCCATATTGCCGGACTCCCGGGGAATGCGGGAGAGCTCCTCAAAAAAGTGAAAGACGCTCTTGGGCTCCAGCGCGGATAAGACTTGTTTCTCCATCGGTATCGTTCCTTTCGTCAAAGCAGATAGTTGTTATCCTTGTTTGCCGGCTGAAGGGCCTTGAGCTTATAGGTGGCAAAGCCCTCCAGGACAAGGGGCTCCAGCTTGCAGAGCGCCTCGGCCTCCTCCAGGCTCCCGGCCCGGAGGATATACATTCCCGCGACCCCGGGATATCCCTTGAATACTCCGGCCAGCTCGATGTGTCCCTGCTCGTCCAGATTTTTCAGGTTGGCAACATGCCGCTCCACAGCGGCTTTTGTGAGCCGGTTGTAGGTTTTGGTCTTTTCAATGAACATGACATACAGCCAGTTTTCCATAGGCTTGTCTCCCTTCCGCTACAGTTACAGAATCCGGACGCCGGCGGCGGCGCAGGCATCCATAGTCTCCTGATCCCACAGGCTGGCCTGGACCTCGCCGATGTGACAGCAGCCCAGCATCAGCATACACAGCCGGCTCTGGCCAATGCCGCCGCCCATGGTCAGGGGCAGCTCTCCATTGAGAAGCATTTTGTGGAAGGGCAGCTCCCTGCGGTCCTCACACCCCGCCAGCTTCAGCTGTCGGTCCAGGCTCTCCTCGTCCACCCGGATGCCCATGGAGGAGATCTCGAAGGCCCGCCCCAGAACATCGTTCCACATGAGAATGTCGCCGTTGAGCTCCCAGTCGTCGTAGTCCGGGGCGCGGCCGTCGTGGCGGATGCCGCTCTTGAGGGTCTTGCCGATCTGCATGAGAAAGACTGTCTTATGGGTTTTCAAAAATGCCGTCTCCCGCTGGGAGGGGGTCAGGTCTGGGTAGAGGTCCTCCAGCTCCTGGGTGGTGAGGAAAGTGACCTCCCGCTCCAGCTTCACGTTCAGCTGGGGGAACGCCCGGCGCAGAGCGTCGCAGGTGTCGCAGACCGCACCCACGATGGAGCGGACGGTGTACTTGAGATATTCTGCGTTCCGCTCCTCCCGGGTGATGACCTTCTCCCAGTCCCACTGGTCCACGTAGACGGAGTGGATGTTGTCCAGGTTCTCGTCCCGGCGGATGGCGTTCATGTCGGTGTAAAGGCCGTTGCCGGGGTAGAAGCCGTAGCGCTTGAGGGCCAGGCGCTTCCACTTGGCCAGGGAGTGGACCACCTCGCCGTTGGCGCCGGAGACCGCGGGGATGTCAAAGGAGACGGGGCGCTCCACACCGTTGAGGTTGTCGTTGAGGCCGGAGTTGCTGTCCACAAAAAGAGGAGCGGAAACCCGGCGCAGGTTCAGGGCAAATTTCAGGTTCTCCTGAAAGCTGCTCTTGATAAACTCAATGGCCCGCTGCATATCGTAGCCCACCAGGGGCGTGCGGTAGCCTTGGGGGATATAGCAGGTATTCATAATATGTCCTCCTGAGTGATGAAAGATTTATCGGATAGTTACATCCTATATGAGATGGCCTATCGGGGCAGCCGGGATTTTTTCCGCTGGGCCATTTTCATCTTGTAGAGCTCCTCCGTGGCGAAGGAGAGCTTGGTGACCACGTTCTGCTTGACAGGATAGCAGTAGAGACTGTCGTTGTCGGTGGAGATGTCCAGGCAGTCCTCCGGGCGGAGGTAGCAGTAATCGTATTCAATGTGGAGCCCGTACATTCCCAGGGGCGGGCGGTGGATACGGTAGGGCTGGCCGTTGTGCTCGCCTTCCACCACAAAGCCGTTTTCCATGTCGTGGGTAAGCCTTGCCTTTCCTAGCTTCTGGAAACGCCAGGCGTTGGGGAGGGAGTAGATGTCCACCTCGTCCTCGAAGTGGTAGGTCCCGGCCTCCAGCTGGGCTCGGACCTGGCCCCGCTCCCACTCGAACCAGTCGGGGATATGGGGGAACTCCGTCTCGCCCTCCAGGGCGTGGAGCACGCCCAGCTCGTCCATTTCCCAGCTCTTGCCGCAGGCGGAGCAGGTGAGGCGGGCGCCGCGGCTCTCCATTCGGCTCTCGGCCAGGCAGTGGGGGCACTGGTAGAGGACCTTATGAAGGCCCACGGCCCGGAAGGGCTCGGTGATGCGGATGTTGTTCTCCCGCTGCCAGCGGTATTCATCATATTCCATGGCCCGCCGGATGACCTCGCCGATTTCAGCGGCGGATTTCTCCCTTACCTCCTCAGCGGTGAGCACCTGGGTCATGGTGGTGTAGAGGGGGACCTTCCTGGGCCTGCGGTAGTTCCAGAAGGGGGTATGGAGGTAGTTGCCGTGGTGGAGCAGGACGACCACGGGGACCCCCTGCATCTTGACCATTTTCCCCAGGGAGTCGGGAAGGATGGCGGTGGTGCCGACAGGGGAGTACCGGGCCTCGGGGTACATACAGAGAATATTCTTGTATTCCTGGAGGACCTTTTTCGCGGAGCGGAGAAGAGTCATGTCGGTGGTGAATTTCCGCTTGCAGAGACAGCCCAGCCACTCCATAATGAAGGGACGGCGGTAGTAGCCGTCGATAGTGGCAATATTGTTGACAGGGTGGGGCCAGGTGGCAATGGAGTTGAGGTGGAAGTCCACAAAGTACATATGGTTGGACAGCAGGAGGTAGGGGGGCCGCAGGCCCTCCATATTGATTTTCTCAATTTTGTAGGGCCGCCCGACCATGCTGAGGCCGCAGAGGACCCGGAGCACGGCGGTGAAGAAGAACCGCTGTTTCAGGGGCGGCTTGGCGGTGTTGTAGCGCTTGAGCGAACCGTAGTTTACGTCAATGGTTTCCATAGGGGACTCCTCTATTTTTCATCGAAGCTGCACAGAGCTGCGCCGATGGATGTCGCGTATGTCGCGTGCTCCGGGATGATAAAGCGGACTCCATGGAGGCGGTTGAACAGGGCAAAGCAGGTTTCCGCCTGGGGCAGGTTCGACATAAACCCGGTGGCCACCACCGTCTCGCACCCGCAGGCCCGGCAGGCCATCACCGCCGTGGTGCCGATGGACTGCAAAACCATATTCACCACCCCGGCGGCAAAATCCCCCGCCGTGGCCGTGTCCGACACGTTCCCGAAGTTCGCCGCCGTGATATCCAGGGGCAGTGAGGGGTGGCTGTTCCTTGTCAGATCACCGACTGTCAAGTCAATATGGTTTACATCTCCTTCGGAGGCCAGCTTCACGATCTGGCTCCACTGCCGGGTGCCGCACAGCTTCGCGGACAGCCCCGCCAGGGTGCCTCCGCCGACGCCGGAGCCGCACAGATGTCTTACCGGCGCACCCTTCTCCGCCCAGATGAAGGCTGTGCCGGTGCCCATGCTGACCACCACGGCCCGCTCCTGGCCGCTGAGGGCCAGGCCGCCCACGCCCACGGCCGTGAACTCCTCCACCGACTCTGTGGCGATGCCGTAGATATCCCCCTCTACATAGGAGGCCCCGACGCCGGTGAGCACAATTTTTGATACATCCGAGAGGGCGAGCTGATTGGTAAAGAGGAAATTTCCCAGTGCGCCGTAAAGGGAGGTGATGGGGTCCTGGGCCTGGACCCGGTGCATGGCGATGGTGCTTCCGTCAGAGTGCAGGCCCACGATCTTGGTGGTGGAGCCGCCGATATCAATTCCTAGTATCACAGACATAATTTTTCCTCCTGACTGTATTCCAGCACGTACATCTTAGAAGATTGTAAGGAGATTGTCAATTCTAACATTGCAAATTGGGAAAAAAAGATATACTATAAGGGAGCTGGGGCTGCCGCCCCGGCTATCATACAGAAAATATGAGGGACGTCAGCTATGGATCGTAAAGAAAAGCTGAACATGGCCATGCTCTTCGACTTCTATGAGATGACGATGGCCAACGGCTACTTCCGCAAGCAAATGGAGGAGCGCGTCACGTACTTTGACGTGTTTTTCCGCCGGGTGCCAGACGGGGGCGGCTTCGCCATCGCCGCGGGCCTGGAGCAGCTGCTGAGCTACATCGAGGAGCTTCACTTTGACGAGGAGGACATCGCCTACCTGCGCAGCAAGAAGCTGTTTGAGGAGGACTTTCTGGAGTACCTGCGCACCTTCCGGTTTACCGGGGACATCTGGGCTGTGCCCGAGGGGACGCCGGTTTTCCCCAATGAGCCGCTCATCACGGTTCGGGCCACCGCCGCCCAGGCCCAGCTCATTGAGACATACGCGCTGCTCTGCCTCAACCACCAGAGCCTCATTGCCACCAAGGCCAACCGGGTGGTCCGCGCCGCGAAAGGGAGGACCGTGCTGGAGTTCGGCTCCCGCCGGGCCCAGGGGGTAGACGGCGCGCTGGTGGGGGCCCGCGCCGCCTATATCGGCGGCGTCCACGGGACGGCCTGCGCCCTCAGCGACCAGGTCTACGGCGTCCCCGCCGCCGGGACCATGGCCCACTCCTGGGTCCAGATGTTCGACAGCCAGTACGAGGCATTTAAGACCTACTGTGAGATCTATCCCACCAATGCCATTTTGCTGGTGGATACCTACAACACCCTCAAAAGCGGCGTCCCGGACGCGATCCGGGCCTTCGACGAGGTCCTGAAGCCAAAGGGCATCACCAAGTGCGGCATCCGCCTGGACTCCGGGGACATTGCCTACCTGTCCAAGGAGGCGAGGAAGATGCTGGACGCCGCCGGGTGGGAAAGCTGCACCATCTCCGCCAGCAACTCCCTGGACGAGATTCTCATCCGGGACCTGCTGCTCCAGGGGGCTCAGATTGACTGCTTCGGCGTGGGTGAGCGGCTGATCACCGCCCGTAGCGAACCGGTGTTCGGCGGCGTGTATAAGCTGGTGGCAGTGGAGGACGGGGAGGGGAGCATTACCCCGAAAATCAAAATCAGCGAGAACGTCACCAAGATTACCACCCCCCACTACAAGAAGCTCTACCGCTTCTACGGCAAGGACACCGGCAAGGCTATCGCCGATTATCTGACCATCCACGACGAGGTCGTGGATGACACCAGGCCCATGACTATCTTCGACCCCGACGCCACCTGGAAGAAGAAGGTGGTCTCCGACTTTGTGGCCAAGGAGCTCCAGGTCCCCGTCATCCGGGGAGGGCTCCGGGTGTATGCGAGCCCCGCCCTGGAGGATATCCGGACCTACTGCCGGGAGCAGGTGGACACCCTGTGGGATGAGGTCAAGCGCTTCGACAACCCCCACCGGTACTATGTGGACCTGTCTCAGAAGCTATGGAGTGTGAAGTACAGCCTGCTGGAGAAGAATGGCTGATGCCTTACAGCCCGTTCCTTCAATTCGCAAAGCAGCGTTTGCAGGGCGCGGCGACCCCGGCGCGCCGCTTGTTTTTGCGGTGTTTCCCTGAAAATATGGCGGGCTGAGGTCGTCCGGCTCTGCAATTTCTCGTGCTTTGGGAATTGAAGGCGGCGCTTTTTTTCCTCTTGACGGCGGGAAAAGACCTGTTATAATGTAAAAGGTTTTTTCACAAGAGGGGAGGGGACAGATAAAATCATGATGACCTTTATAGACGTAAAAACCACAGCCCCTGACTTCAACCTGGCCCTGGAGCAGTATGTTTTTGACCGGATGCCCAGGGACCGGGGCTATTTTATGCTCTGGCAGAACGACAACGCCATCATCGTGGGCCGCCACCAGAACACCATGGCGGAGATCAACGAGGCCTTTGTCCGGGAGCACGGCATCCGGGTGGTGCGGCGGCTCTCCGGAGGAGGGGCGGTGTATCACGACCTGGGAAACTTGAATTTTACATACATTGTGGACGCTGCCGGCGGGATGCAGCTGGATATGAAGCTCTTCTGCCAGCCGGTGGCCGACGCGCTGAAGGCTTTGGGCGTTCAGGCGGAGGTCAACGGCCGCAACGATATCACCATTGACGGCCAGAAGTTCTCCGGCAATGCCCAGTATGTCCGAGAGGGCCGGGTGATGCACCACGGGACGATCATGTTTGACTCGAACCTGTCCATCGTCGGACAGGCGCTGAGGGTGGACAAGGAGAAGATGGCTTCCAAGGGCGTTCAGTCGGTGCGGAGCCGGGTGACCACCGTTCGGCCCCATCTGCAAAAGGACGTGGCCCTGGAGGAGTTCAAGGCCCTGCTGGTGGAGAAGATGTTCGCCGGCGTGGACATGGAGAAATATGAGCTGACGGAGGGGGACCTGGCCGCGGTGGAGAAGCTTAGGCAGGAGCGGTATGGCACCTGGGAGTGGAACTACGGCGCGTCCCCGGCGGGGACCCTGAACCGGCGGAAAAGGGTAGAGGGCTGCGGGACTGTGGAGGCCTGCCTCCTTGTGGAGAGGGGGGTCATTGCGTCCGTTTCCTTCAAGGGGGACTTTTTCAGCGCCGTGGAGCCGGAGGAGCTGGAGGAGACGTTCGTCGGACTGCGCCCGGCGCGGGAGGAGCTTGAAAGGGCCCTGGAGGGGGTTGATGTGTCCCAGTATTTCAGCGGGCTGGACAGAGGGACTTTTTTGGATATTCTCTGCGGGGACTGACCCCCGCGAACCTTACACAACTGTAAGCTGGCTGTAAGCCAAAGAAATGGCAGGCCCGGGGAAGGAGCGCTATAATAGAGCCACAACAACCGAGGAGGAACCATCTATTATGCCTATCCTTCAAGTCTGCGACTTAAAAAAAGTATACACCACCCGCTTCGGCGGCCAGCAGGTCCAGGCCCTGGCCAATGTCAACTTTGCGGTAGAGCCGGGGGAGTATGTGGCCATCATGGGCGAGTCCGGCAGCGGCAAGACCACCCTTCTGAACATCCTCGCCGCCCTGGATAAGCCCACCAGCGGCAAAGTGCTTCTGGACGGCAAGGACATCGTCACTATCCGGGAGCGGGAGATTGCCGCCTTCCGCCGGGACCACCTGGGCTTTGTGTTCCAGGACTTCAACCTGCTGGATACCTTCTCCATCCAGGACAACATCCTGCTGCCGCTGGTGCTGGCGGGGAGGCCCTGCCAGGAGATGGAGAGAAAGCTGGCGCCCCTGGCCCGGCGGCTGGGGATCGCGGCGGACCGTGGAGCGGGGGGCGGAGCGGGGCTTCCTCCCGGCGGTGTTCACCTTCGACCGCTCGCCCCGGGAGTTTGTCACCGGCCTGC
>JAAWHO010000077.1 GCA_022795905.1 Oscillospiraceae bacterium | reverse complement strand
GCCTTGATCTCCTTGGGGTAGTCGGTGACGAACACGGGGCGCTGGAACACCTGCTCGGTGAGATAGCGCTCGTGCTCCGTCTGGAGGTCGCAGCCCCACTCCACCTTGTAATCGAACTTGTCGTTGTTCTTTTTGAGGATTTCCACCGCCTCGGTGTAGGTCACCCGGCCGAAGTCGGAGGAGGCCACGTGCTCCAGCCGCTCCAGAAGCCCCTTGTCCACAAAGCTGTTGAAGAAGGCCATCTCCTGGGGGCACTTCTCCATGACGGTGCGGATGATATGCTTAATCATTGCCTCCGCGATCTCCATATCTCCCTGGAGGTCGCAGAAGGCCATCTCCGGCTCGATCATCCAGAACTCGGCGGCGTGGCGCTGGGTGTTGGAGTTCTCCGCCCGGAAGGTGGGGCCGAAGGTGTAAATATCTCCGAAGGCCATGGCGAAGTTCTCGCCGTTGAGCTGGCCGGAGACGGTCAGGTTGGCCCGCTTGCCGAAGAAATCCTGGCTGTAATCAATCTGTCCGTCCTGGGTCCTGGGAGGGTCGTTCATGTCCAAAGTGGTCACCTGGAACATCTCCCCCGCGCCCTCGCAGTCGCTGGCGGTGATGATGGGGGTGTGGACGTAGACAAAGCCCCGGTCCTGGAAGAAGGTGTGGATGGCGTGGGCGGCTACGCTGCGCACCCGGAACACGGCGGAGAACAGGTTTGTCCTGGGCCGCAGGTGGGCGATGGTCCGCAGGTACTCCACGCTGTGGCGCTTCTTCTGGAGGGGGTACTCCGGGGAAGAGGGCCCCTCCACCGCGATGGAGGACGCCTTGACCTCCAGGGGCTGCTTGGCCTCGGGGGTGAGGACCAGTGTGCCGGTGACAATGAGGGCCGCGCCCACGTTCTGCCCGGCGATCTCCTTGTAGTTTTCCAGGACGCCGGCGTCCATCACCACCTGCAAATTGCGGAAGCAGGAGCCGTCGTTGAGCTCGACAAAGCCGAAGGTCTTCAAGTCCCGGATGGTTCTGGCCCAGCCCATGACGGTGACGGTCTGGCCGTCCAGGGCCTGGCTGTCGGCATAGAGGGCCGCGATTTTGATTCTTTCCATATTTTTTCACCTGCATTTTCTTCAAAATGGCGCTTTTTCTCAGAATAGGAGTATTATACCTCGACCGGGGCCGATTTACAAGGGGTTTTCCCCTTTGAACGGAAAACTTCTTCCAGCATTTCCGCCAAACTTTTCCCCAGTCTGCCCCGCTTTCTCTTGACAGTTCACCGTTTCCGCCGCTATACTGGCCCTACATTGTATTGAGAGAAGGTTTGCTTTTTATGAAGGAGCTCTTTCTGCCGGAGGCCCGGAACGACCGTCTTTTTGCCCTGACCGGCTCCCCGGCGGGACTGCTGGCGGGGTATCTGCTGGCGGTGAATCTGTGGGCCTTCGGGCTGATGTGGCTGGACAAACGGCGGTCAAAGCGGAAGGGCGCCCGGCGCGTCCGGGAGAGGACGCTGTTCCTCTCCGCCCTGCTGGGGGGAAGCTTGGGGGCGCTTTTGGGGATGTGGGTGTTCCGCCACAAGACCAGGCACTGGTACTTTGTCTGGGGAATACCGCTGATCCTGCTGGCGCAGCTGGCGGCGGCGCTTATGGCTGCCAGTTCCTGACGAAATAGGGGCGTTATCGGAGCGGGCGGATTGCCCAGACCGCTACAGTTCCTCTGCTCCATACCACCCAACTCACGTTTGCCTCTATCAAAAGCCCTGACCAGAGCCGCGGCGTCGCTACGTCTTTGACCCCCATGCGGACACGGAAAAATAATAAGCGAGTCGGTAACAAAGGGGACCTGCCCGCGGGCAGGTCCCCCCTTCTTTTTACAGCCTTCAGACCTCCTTGTCCTCCACATCGGTGGATGCGGCCTTGGCCTCGCTCTGCACCTCCTGCTTGGGCGCGGCGGCAATCTTTCCGCCTACGACCCCCGCCAGCAGGGCTCCCAGGTCCACCCCGGTGGACTCCTTCATGCCGTCCACAATCTGGGCGGCGGAGTTCATCACGTCCTTCACCAGACGGGTGGAGTTGCCGTCGCCGTACATGACAATCTTGTCCGTCTGGGCCAGGGGCGCGGCGGCGTTCTTCACCACCTCGGGCAGGGCCGTCAGGTACATCTCCAGCACCGACGCCTCGCCCATCTTCTTCTGGGCCTCCGCCTTCTTCTCGATGGCCTCCGCCTCGGCCAGGCCCTTGGCCCGGATGCCCTCGGCCTCCTGCTCCATGGAGAAGCGGGTAGCCTCCGCCTGAACCTTCTGGGCCTCCGCCTGCTTAGCCACGTCGTAGGCCTTGGCGTCCGCCTCCGCCAGGCCCCGGGCCTTGACGCCCTCGGCCTCCTGCTCGGCGGCGAAGCGCAGGGCCTCCGCCTGGGCCTTCTGGGCCTCGGCCTCCTTGGAGGCCTCGTAGGCCTTGGCCTCCGCGTCCCGCTGGCGGCGGATGAGCTCGGCCTCCGCCTCCTGCTGGGCCTTGTACTTCATGGCGTCGGCCTGCTTGCGGACCTCGGCGTCCAGCTGCCGCTCCTTGAGGGCGATCTCCCGCTCGGCCAGCTCCGCCTCCTTCTCCTTCCGGGCGATGTCGGCGCTGACTCGGGTGACTTCGATGGTCTTGCGCTGCGTCTCCTGCTGGATGGAGTAGGCGGCGTCGGCCTCGGCCTTCTTGGAGTCGGCCTTGACCTTCATCTCCGCCTGCTGGATAGCCAGGGCCGCGTCCTGCTCGGCAATCATCTTCTCCGCCTGGACCTTCACCGCGTTGGCCTCCTGCTGGGCCTGGGAGGTGGCGATGGCGATGTCCCGCTGGGCGTTGGCCTTGGCGATCTGGGCGTTCTTGCGAATCTGCTCGACGTTGTCGATACCCATGTTCTCAATGGTTCCGGCGGCGTCCTTGAAGTTCTGGATGTTGAAGTTGACGACCTCCAGCCCCAGCTTCCGCATATCAGGGACCACGTTCTCGGTGATCTTCCGGGCCACGCCCTGGCGGTCCTGGACCATCTCCTTGAGGCCCACGGAGCCGACGATCTCCCGCATATTGCCCTCCAGCACCTGGGTCACAAGGCCCACCAGCTCCTCGGGCCGCTTGCCCAGCAGGGCCTCGGCGGCCAGCTTGAGGAGCTCCGGGTCGGAGCTGATTTTCACGTTGGCCACGCCGTCCACGGTGACATTGATGAACTCGTTGGTGGGCACCGCCTCGCTGGTTTTCACGTCCACCTGCATGATGCGCAGGGAGAGCTTATCCACCCGCTCGAAGAAGGGCACCCGCCAGCCCGCCTTGCCGATGAGGATGCGCTTGCGGCCCAGGCCGGAGATGATGTACGCGGTGTCCGGCGGCGCCTTCAGGTATCCCATGAAGAGCAGCAGCAGGACCAGTACGACGATCACAGCGATGGGAAGAATGGTCAGAATCATGTTCAGCGGCATAGTTTTCTCCTCCTTACTCAATATCCCTTTTTGTCTGCTTCTATACAGAGTATAACCCGGCCGGGCCTCTGTGTCAAAGGGAGATTTCGCCATTTTCTGCCAAAGTATCAAAAAACGAGACTCCTACCTTACGGTAAAAGTCTCGTTAAAATCCTTGTCAGAGATCTCCGCGCGTCCCGGGCTCCCGGTAAGGGGAACCGTATTGTCGGTGCGCGCCCTGGCCGGCATCAGCGCCGCCTGGGGAACTACTCCCTTTTGACATTGTTATCATACCATATCCCGGGGCGGTTGACAATCGACATATTGACAAAATTTTAACATGAGTTTTTGGTGGTTTTGCGGAGAGGCCGGCGAAGTAAAGTATCGTCGATGCACGAATCAGATGTTTTCTTCTTGACGTATGGATATCTCCCCGCCTTCACACCGATATATTTCAAAAATCCTGTGCGGCTGCGGCGGCTCACCTCCAGCCGCTTTCCATCCCTTCTTTTTTAGGTAATAACATAAGCACCCTCAAAAAACAAGATAATAACCAGTTTTTACATGAATATAGATTGTCTATTTTCTGAGCTTCCTCCGGTACAATAAGAAAGCAGTATTGGTTAGCGAGGTGCAGCTAAATGGATAATGACCATAGAAAGGCGTTAACAACCATTGGCTTGAATATCCTGTATTATCGGAAGGAAAAGGGATATACACAGCAGCAATTAGCGGAGATGACCTCCTACAGCAAAAATCATATCCAGCAGATTGAGACGGCAAAGGCTACACCCAGTGTCATTGCGCTGTTGGATATCGCAAAAGCGCTAGACATCCCCGTGTCAAAATTGTTTGAAAGCAGATGAGTCAAGGCCCCTGTACATTGTGGGGACCTTGACTTTTTTCATCATATATTGAGAATCGAAAAACAGCGAATAGAATTGAGAACAGGGACACCCCGTAAGGGGCGCCCCCGTTTCTATCCCTCCAGATACCGCATCAAAATCGCCGCCGTCTCCCCTCTGGTGGCATACCCCTCCGGGTCAAGCCGCCCATCGCTCCCGCCGGAGAGAATCCCCTTCCTGACAGCCCAGCATACCGCCTCCCTGGCCCAGGAAGCAACCTGCTCCCCATCACTGAACCCGGATAAATCCACCTCTCCGGCAGACGCCCCGCCCAGCGCCGCGCAGCGATACAAAATCACCGCCAGCTGCTGCCGTGTCAGCGGAGCCAGCGCCCCGAAAGTCGTCTCATCAATTCCCTCCACTATCCCCAAATCATAAGCCCAGCGCACCGCGTCCCGATACCAGGCCCCCGCCGCCACGTCTGCAAACGGCAGCTTCCCCTGGGCTCTGGGTCGCCCTACCGAGCGGTAGAGGGCGTCCAAAAACTCCGCCCGGGAGGCCTTTTCTTTGGGCCGGAAGGCGAAGCTGTCCCCGCCGTCCATCAGCCCCTCCAGGACCGCATAGTCCACCGCCTCGTGGTACCAGGCTCCCGCCGCCACATCCGCGAACATAGCCGCCGGGCACACCGCGGGCTCCGCCGCCTCCCCATCAATCAGGGCCGCAAAATCAAAATCCAGCCCCGTCGTGTTCCCCGCATAGTCCGAAACCGTTACGCACAGGTGCTCCGGCAGCTCCTCCAGCCCGTCCAGGCTCAGCCGCAGCACATAGCGCTTCCCGGCCTCCTCCGGCGCGAACAGCAGCTCCGCCAGCGGCTCCTCCCCGTCGCCGCAGACGGCGGCATGGGCCAGATACTGTGCGTCGTGGAGCGTGAGGGTCAGCACCGTTCCGCCCTGCTCCGGCAGGGCCCTGGCCAGCTCCTTCACCTCTCCGCCGCTCCACTGGTCCCCGGCCCCGCTGCCGCCTATTTCAGCCGTCACCGTGGGGGCCGTGCCGTCGATGGTCACAGGGAAGCTCCACTCCAGCCGGTCCCCGTAGTCCTCCTCCGTCAGCCAGGCGTAGTCCCACGGGCTCTCGTCATGGACGGCGTAGGCCTCCCGCATCTCCTCGTCGCTGTCGAGCCAGGCATAGAACTCCACCCGCGCGGTGGTCCCCTCCGGCAGCGGGTCGCCGTTGATGTCCGTTCCCTCCCAGACGAACAGACCGGCAGACAGGGCTTCCCCGTTGGCAATCCCCGCTCTGGGCAGCCAGGGCGTATTGTCCACCATGTAGATCTCGCCGGTGTCCTCGTTCCGGACGACCATAATCAGATTGGCCGCGTTGCGCAGCAGGACGGGCTCCACCACAATCAGGCTCCCCCCGCTGTACAGCGCCTCCGTATCCTCTGTGGAGAGGGCCCCGTACCGGTCGCTGTACGGCATATATCCCCACAGATTTTCCCCTAAAAGGGGATATTCCCCAAAATCAAAGCTGTACGCGTCGCTGGCCAGGCGGACCAGGTTCGCCCCCAGCTCTATGGGCAGGTCCTCCCGCCAGTCCCCCTCGCCATCGGTTTCCGCCAGGTAATTGAGGACCTCCCGCTGGGTCACCGGCTCCAGGACAGGGGCCTCCTGCCAGTCGCCGCAGTACCCCAGGAACGCGGCGTGGACCGGGACAGACTCCGCCTCCCCGGAGAGGGTGATATAGCCCTCCACAAAAAAGCCGTTGGAGAACACCGTCCCCAGCTCCTCCCGCGCTTCCGGGGAGACCTGGATGGTCAGCGTCACCTCCCCGCTTCCGTTTGCCGGAAGGGTGATGCTTTCATCCCCGGTCACCGACGTCCTCTCCGTGATATCCAGGGGCGTCAGGGTGCTGTAGGCCAGGCCGTTCTCCTCCGTTGTCCAGTTGTCGGTGAGGACCTGGGTCCCCACCGTCAGCTCCAGGGGCGCGTCGGTCAGGTTTCGTACCCGGAGGCTGGCGGTGAATGTCCCGTCCTGGTTTTCCCCCAGCTCCAGCAGCGGCGTCTCCACCGCCGCCGGGGCGGACAGCGCTGCCTCCAGATTCACCAGTCCCGCCCCCTGCCGCCGGGGGGAGATGGGGACCTCGTCCTCGTCCCGGATGAGCTCCGCCGTGCTCTCCAGCAGCTGGAGGGCCAGCGCCCCCTGCCGCGCCTTTGTCAGCTCCGGCTGGCGATCCCTGATGGCCTGGAGCAGGGCGGCGCAGGCCCCCGCCGCGTTGGGGGCGGCCATGGAGGTGCCGCTCATCTGGGTATAGGCGCTGTCGTCCTCCGCGCTGGCGGAGAGCACCGTCCCGCCGGGGGCGGTGAGCATGGGCACCAGCCGCAGGTCCGAGGTGGTCCCCCAGGCGGAATACTCGTAGATCGCCGGCTCCTCGTGGACCGTCTCTATGTAGGCGTCCTCCCGGACAATGAGAGTGTCCTCCCCCCGTCCCGCCAGCGCCAGCAGGGCCGCGCCCGCGCTCTGAGAGACGATGGCGCAGGGGATGGGCAGCTCCTCCACCGAGGGGATGACGCTCCCCGCCGTGTTGTTATAGACCAGGCAGGCCGCCGCGCCGGCTGCCGCGGCGTTGAGGGTTTTCTCCGTAAACGTAATCTCCCCCCGCTCCACCAGGGCCACCGCCCCGGCCACGTCCAGGTCCTCGTAGTCCTCCGCCGCCCCCACGCCGCCCACAGGCACAAACCGCAGCTCTTTATCCGCCAGCGACACCAGGGCGGGCGCGCTCGTCCCCGCGTCCGGGTCGCTGTCCACGTAGGCCAGCCGCTTCCCGCCGGCCAGGATGCCGCCGCTGCTCTGCCGGGTCATAGCGTCCGCCGCCGCCACGGACACCGCCCCCCGGTAGGTCCCCGGCGAGCTGGCGGAGCCGTAGTCCGTGTAGCCCCCGGAGGGCAGGGGGACGCCGCGGGCCTTCTCCGTGACCACGGTCCCGGAGTTTCCGGCGGCGCAGAACACCTGCACGCCCTCCCGCTCCAGGCGCTGGAAGATGTCCCCATAGATCTCCTCCAGAATGCCGTCCTCCGTAAAGCCGTTGTCCGTGCCCAGGGACAGATTGATCACGTCCGCCCCCAGCTTGTAGGCGTCCTCCAGGGCCCGGAGGATCACCGCGTCGTCGGCCCGGCTGTCCCTCCCGTCGGTAAAGACCTTCATAAATACCAGCTGCGCCGCCGGGGCTGCTCCGGAGAAGATCACCGTTCCGTCCGCCCCCTGGGCATACCCGGCGGCCAGGGCGGAGACATGGGTGCCGTGGTTCTCCTCTGCGGACACATCGGTGTCCCGTCCCGCATAGTCATAGACAAAGGGGAGCTTTGCCGAGCTCCAGCGCCCGGGGGCCCCGTCCCCGGCGGCAAAGGCGGCCACACTCTGCTTCGTCAGGGCCGGGGACTGGACCAGGCCCCAGTCCCGAAACGCCTCATGGGTGACCCGCAGGCTGTCGTCCAGCACGGCAATGACCACGCCGTCCCCGTCATAGGCCGCCTCCTCCGCGTGCATCATCGGCAGGCTGTTGGTGTCGGCCAGGGGGTCGTGGAGCGCCATGGACCGGCTGTGGGACTGGCTGCGGCCCACGCTTTTGACCTCCTCCAGGCCCTCCAGTGCCTCCAGCACGCGCTCCGGGGCCTCGATGGCCGCGCCGTCAAAGAAGGCGCTGTACCGCCAGAGCACCTCCGTCCCCGGCAGGGCCGCGAGGGTCTCCGCCGCGGCGTCGGGGTCCGCCCCCTCCCGGAAGACCACCACGGCCCGGACGGGCTCGCCCCCCGCCGGAGCGGCCGCTGCCGCCTCCCCGGGTATGTACAGCCCCGCCGCCAGCCCCAGCGCCAGCAGCAGAGCCAGAAACCGCCGCATATTTTTCATCAATCGCTTCCTCCTCCAGGCAGATAATCTGCCCCTATGATACCACAATTCACGATAAATGCAAGCCAGGAGGGCGGTTGAGGGTTTTTTGTCTTTTCTGCGGATTTATGCTTTGCTTTGCCGGTCAGATGTGCTATAATAAATCAATCGTGCCCTGAGCACGCAGAACGCGGTCCCGCCGGGCGGCCCGCCCCCTTCTGCCGGACCGTGAGAGGAGGAGAGACCTCGTGCATAAAAAACTGTCCCGGCTCGTTGAGCCGAATCTGCAGCCCTATTTTCTCTGCTTTCTTCTGTTTATCCTGGCGGCGCTGCTGGTGGAGCCGGTCCTGGCGGCGGCGGAGGCGGTGGTGCTGCTGCTGCTGTACATCTTCTACCGCAACCAGAGCCGCACCCGCCGGCGGAATATCATGCAGTATGTGGAGACCCTGAACGGCGGCATCGAGTCCGTCGGCAAGAACAGCCTGCTCAACACCCCCCTGCCGGTGGTGGTGTTCCAGGCGGACAGCGGGGAGATTCTGTGGACCAACGCCGCCTTCATGGAGCTGGCGGAAGCCCGGGAGGGCGTCTTTGATATGCGCATCGGCGCCGTGGCCCCCTCCTTCCGCTACCAGTGGATCCTGGACGGGGAGAAGCAGGACCCGGAGCTGACGGAGCTCAACGGCAGCGTCTATCAGGTCTACGGCGCGGCCAGCCGCATGAGCGGCCGGACGGCCAGCCTGGGGACCGTCGTCACCGCCTACTTCATCGACGTGACGGAGCGGGAGCATATGCGCTCGGCCTACGACGCCTCCCGGCCCGTTATTGCCCTGCTGGTGCTGGACAACTACGAGGAGCTGATGAAGGCCGGCGGCGAGGCTGCCAAGAGCGCCGTTTTGGCCCAGATTGACGAGCAGATCAACACCTGGGTCCAGGGCTGCGGGGGGCTGCTGCGGAAGT
>JAAWHO010000076.1 GCA_022795905.1 Oscillospiraceae bacterium | reverse complement strand
TCCTCGGTGGTGACGCTGCTGGGCTTCAAGCTGGCGGCCCAGGCCCCCGACAAGCACCACCCCTTCGGCCACGGGCGGCTGGAGTACGTCTCCGGCCTGGTGGTGTCCATGGCGATTCTGCTGATGGGGGTGGAGCTGGCTAAGGGCTCTGTTAAGAAGATTCTTCACCCGGAGCCGGTTACTTTCAGCCCCCTGGTGGCGGGGATCCTCCTGTGTTCCATCTGTGTGAAGCTGTACATGTCCTACTACAACCGGAGCGTAGGGAGGCGGATTGACTCCGCCGCCATGTCCGCCACCGCCGCCGACAGCCTCAGCGACACCCTGGCCACCACCGCCGTGCTGCTGAGCACCCTGGCGGGCCACTTCTGGAACCTCCAGATCGACGGCTGGTGCGGCGTGGTGGTGGCCGGCTTCATCCTCTGGGCGGGGGTGAACGCGGCAAAGGACACCATCGACCCCCTTCTCGGCCAGCCCCCCACGCCGGAGTTTGTCCGGGAGGTGCAGAAGCTGGTCCTCGCCCACCCGGAGATTATCGGCATCCACGACCTGATTGTCCACGACTACGGCCCCGGGCGGAGAATCATCTCCCTCCACGCGGAGGTTCCGGCCAACGGAAATATCCTGGTGCTCCACGACGTGGTGGACTCGGCGGAGCGGGAGCTGAACGCGGCCATGGGCTGCCTGGCCACCATCCACATGGACCCGGTGGAGCAGGACGACGGCGTCACGGCGGAAACCCGCCAGCGGGTGGCGTCCCTGGTGGGGATCATCGACCCGGGTATCTCCATCCACGATTTCCGCATGGTCCCCGGCCACACCCATACCAATGTCATCTTCGACGCGGTGCTGCCCTTTGACTGCCCTCTGTCGGAGCGGGAAGCGGAGCGCCGTATCCAGACCGCCGTCCGGGCCTTGGACGGAAACTACTTCGCCGTGGTGACGGTGGAGCGGGGGTATGTATGACAAAACGGGACAGCTTACAGCTGTCCCGTTTTGATATGGCCGGTCAGCAGACTCTCTGCCCGTCCACAAACACGGCTTTCAAATTCAGATCTCTATCCAGCACCACCAGATCCGCGGCCTTCCCCTGGGCAATGACGCCGGCGTCCAGGCCCACGGCCTTCGCCGGAGCGGCGGAGGCGGCGTACACGGCCTCCGCCAGAGGCAGGCCGAACCGGACCACGTTGCGCACCGCGTCCAGCAGGGAGATGGAGGACCCGGCCAGGGTGCCGTCCAGCAGGGTGGCCTTGTGGTCCTTGACCACAATGGGCTGGCCCCCCAGCTCGTAATCCCCGTCCGGCATCCCGGCGCAGCGGAGGGAGTCGGAAATCAGGTTCAGCTTATCCCCGAACATCTGATAGGTGGCCCGGATGACCGCGGGATGGATGTGAAGCCCGTCGCAGATGAGCTCCACGCTGGCCCCGGCGTCGAAGGCCGCGCCGATAACCCCTGGCGCGCGGTGGAGCAGGGAGGGCATCCCGTTGTAGAGGTGGGTGGCGTGGGAGGCCCCGGCCTGGAACCCGGCCATAGCCGTGTCGTAGTCCGCCGAGGTGTGGCCCAGGGAGACGGTGCAGACCTGGGAGACCTCCCGGATAAAGGGGATGGCCCCCTCCTCCTCACAGGCCACCGTCACCAGCCTGACCTGCCCGCCGGAGGCCTCGTTGAGCCGGTGGAAGAGGGCGGCGTCCGGCTTGTGAAGGTTCTCCGCCGCCTGGGCCCCCCGCTTGGCGAAGCTGAGGAAGGGGCCCTCCAGATGGACCCCGGCGCACTTGGCCCCGCCGCCGGGCTTGAAGTCCCGGACGGCGTGCATAGCGGGGGTCAGAACCTCCTCCTTGAGGGTCATGGTGGTGGCCAGATAGCTGGTGACGCCGTGGGCGGCGTAGTAGTCCGCCAGGGGCTGGAGCCCCTGGGGCTTCCCGTCGGAGAAGTCCTCCCCCACGGCCCCGTGGGTGTGGATGTCCACCAGGCCGGGGATGACATAGCCCCCGGCGGCGTCCAGGTCCGCCGGGCCCTCCAGCCGCCCGATGGCTTTGATGGTCCTGTCAAAGGAGAGGTCCGCGTCCGTAAAGGTCCTGCCAAATAGCACTTTTCCGTTTTTGATTAGCATAATCATACCTCCTTACAGCAGTTTTGCGCAACTTTGTTACGAGTATACCATATCCCGCCTCTTCTGTCAGCAGTTCTTTGAAATTTTCTCCCCCGGGCGCTTGCTATTTCTGGAAGCCTTTGCTATAATAAGGTTGAATAATTGTGCGAGGTGATTGCTATGCTGGGATCCATTTCCGGCTTGGGCTCCTATTACAATAACCCGAACCTCTACCGCTATGCCGGGATGAACCGCACCGGCCAGGCCCAGGGCGCACAGCAGACAGTGGGCGTATGGGCCTCCCGGCGCACAGCCTCCCCGGAGACGCCGGTGGAGCCGGTGCGCCCTGTCTCCGCAGTCAAGGGGGAGGAGGCGAAGCCTGCTGTCCTGAGCCTGCCCACCCTGCGGGAGGGGGCCGATCCGGCGGAGATGGCCGTGCGGATGCGGATGACCCCCTACGAGGAGGACCCAGCGGCGGACGCCGCGGCGGCTCTGAAGGGCGAGGGGGAGGCCGCCGGCGCGGAGAGCGCCCAGAAGGCCCTGGAGGACGGCGAGTGCGAGACCTGTGAGAGGCGGAAGTACCAGGACGGGTCCGACGACATGGGCGTCTCCTTCCAGACCCCCACCAACATCGCCCCGGAGCAGGCCGCCGCGGCGGTCCGGGGCCACGAGAACGAGCACGTGGTCCGGGAGCAGGCCAAGGCCCAGCGGGAGGGACGCCGGGTGGTCAGCCAGAGCGTGACCCTCCACACGGAGATCTGCCCCGAGTGCGGCAAGGCGTACATCTCCGGCGGCACTACCCGCACCGTCACCGCCGAAAAGGCGGCGGATAAGTATGCCGAAGCCCAGAAGCTGGGCCAGGAGGAAGAGGAGGGGAAGTCCCCCGGCTTCTCCGCCGTGGCGTAATGGGGGAAGATTCAGAAGCGGAAATGCGTCCGGCGAAGCAGGCCGGGCGCATTTTTTTGAGATGAACGAACAGGAGGGCCGCAGGTGTGGATAACCGGTGGAAATCATTGGACACCTTGAAGGGGATTGCCATTTTCGCTGTGGTGCTTTTTCATGTCGGCGGGGCTTTCTCCGACGCTTTTTCCGGAGCGCTGGGCTTTTTTTACCGCTGGGGAGGATATTTCGGCAACTACCTCTTTTTTATGGTCAGCGGGCTGTGCATCTCCGCAGGGTACCGGGAGCGCATTTCCAACCATGAGATAGGCTTTTTCCCGTTTATGAAGCGCCGGCTGGCCAAGCTGTATCCGCTCTATTTTCTCACGGAGCTGCTGTGCCTTGTGGTCCTGGTGTGGTACAGGGGGGCGGAGGCCCTGGGTCTGCGGGAGCTGGTGCGGAACCTGCTGTGCATCAACTATGGGTGGTTTGAAAACAGCCTCCCCTATAACTTCCCCTGCTGGTTTCTGAGCGTGCTGCTCCAGCTTTATGTGCTCCACTTCGCGGTGCTCCGGATTTTTCGGGAGAAATCCCCCTGGGTGTTCGCTCTGCTGGCGGTGTGGGGCGAGGTGATCTTGAAGGCCGGCCTCCAAGCGCCATTCTGCTTTGCACAGAACGGGGAGGGCCTTTCCAATTATTTTATCGGCTGTCTGCTCTTTGCGCTTCTCAGCCGCGGGGACAGGAAACACCGGTGGATTGGTACGGGCATCGTTGGCGGTCTGCTGACGGCGTTCGCCTTCGCCGGAGGCGCGGGCGGTGTGCCGGATGGATTTACGTTCCTGATTTGTCCTCTGCTTATTCTCGCGGCGATCGACTGCGCCCCTGTGCAAAAAGCACTGGCGCACCCGGCGCCGTACCGCGCCTTCGGACACATCAGCACATACATTTTCTTCTGGCATATCCCTGTGCTGCGGTTTTATACCGCCCTTTTCAGCCGGTTTTCCTGGTACGGGGGAACACCCGCGGGCGTGCAGCTTCTGGGTTATCTGGTCCTTTTATACGCGTTCTGCCGGTTCTGCGCGCGGAGCGCTCCGGCCCTCCGCCGGATATACTTCCCGCAGCCGCCGTCCGCCTGACGGGAAAAGAATTCCCATTATTTCCCGACATCCTTCTCTTTCTCTCCCTGCTACAATGGGAGGACAACGACCGGGAAAGAGGGGGACAAGCTATGAAAATCGCGGGCGCGGCGCTGGAGCGGCAGCAGGTGGGACAGTGGGTCCGTCTGGCGGGCTTCGCCGGGGCGGGGTTCCTGGCGGCGGGGTGCTGCCTGGACGGCCGGGCCCCTCTGGCGGCGGGACTGCTGGCCGCGTGCCGTCCGGGGCGGGACGCGCTGTCCGCCCTGCTGGGGGGGCTGGCGGGGAGCTTCGCCTTTCTGGGCTTCGGGCCGGGACTGCGGTGCTGCGGCATCCTGGTACTCATTTACTCCATCCTCTCCGCCTTCCGGGATACCAAATGGTTCCGCCATCCCTCCTTCCGCCCCCTGACGGCGGCGGGGACCACCCTGGCGGTGGAGCTGGCCTATAGCCTCCAGATGGGCCTCACCGGCCAGAGCCTCACCCGCCTGGCGGCCTGCACGGTCCTGGCCGGTCTCCTGTGCCACTACTGCGCCCTGCTGCTGCGGGAGGCCGTCATCCCCAAGCGGAAGGCCGCCCGGGAGATGGAGGGCCTGCGCCGGCGGCTGAAGCTCTCCGCCGAGGCCCTGCGCTCCCTCTGCGACAGCTTCGGCCAGCCGGGGCCCAGAAAGGAGGAGAACCCCGCCGTCATCTTCGACCGGGCGGCGGAGGTCACCTGCCGGGGCTGCGCCCTCCGGGAGGTGTGCTGGAACAAGGAGTATATCTCCACCTTCAACACCTTCAACGACGCCACCCCCGTCATCCTGGAGCGGGGGAGGGCGGAGCCCGGGGACTTCGCTTCCCACTTCGCCAGCCGGTGTATCCACTTCCCCCAGCTCCTGGCCGCCATCAATACCGAGACCACCGCCCACCTCCTCCGCCGCCAGTACCGCCGGCAGCTGGAGGCGGAGCGGGCCCGGACAAAGGGCCAGTACGCCCAGCTCAGCGAGCTGGTGGTGCAGACCATGTCCGCCCCGGAGCCGTCGCCCGACGGCCGGGACGAGATGCCCTGCGACGCGGCCATGGGCTCCACCCCCAAGGACGGCCAGCGGGTGTGCGGGGACAGCCTGACCTTCTTCCGGGGGCCGGGGAGCACCCTGTATCTCCTCCTCAGCGACGGCATGGGCAGCGGACGGGAGGCCCAGCGGGAGAGCCAGATGGCCCTGCGCCTGACGGAGCAGTTCCTCAAGGCCGGCATCGCCCCGGAGATGGCCCTGGGGACGTTGAACACGGCCCTGAACCTCCGCAGCGACGAGAAGGGCAGCTTCACCACCATCGATCTCATGGCCGTGGACCTGGCGGCGGGGGAGGCGGCGCTCTACAAGTACGGGGCCGCGCCCACCTACATCAAGCGCCAGGGCTCCGTCCGCCGCCTCACCGGCTCCGCCCTCCCCGCCGGGCTCCAGGACGCGGGGAGCGTCCCCGCTCCCGCCCGGTTCCCCCTGGAGGAGAACAGCTTCCTGCTGATGGTCAGCGACGGCGTAGCCGACTCCTCCAGCGACGGCTGGCTCCAGGACCTGCTGGCCGGTTGGCAGGGGGAGGACCCCAATGTGCTGGTGAGCCTGGTCCTCCGGGAGTGCCGAGCGCGCCGGGGCGGGGACGACGACTGCTCGGCCCTGTGCCTGTATCTGCTGCCCGGGGACAGAGGGCGGCGGGAGGTGTGATGAGCGGGGCCTGCTGAAAAATTCCCGGTCCGGCCGTATAATCCTCCCCCTGCCGGGAAACACTGGGAACGCAAGCAAAACTCTCCAGTTGGAAAGGAGCGGTGCCCCTTGGTAAAAGGTACTTCCCGCCGTGTGATTGTCGTCGACTCCCCGGACCCCAAGCTGTTTGAGCAGGCCATCTTTATCGTCAAAAACGAGGCCTTTGCCCAGGAGGGCGTTACCTCCCAGCAGGTGCTGGGGGAGGCCTGCCGCATCGCCCGGGGCTACGCCGCCGCCCAGACGGTCCGGCTTCCCCTCTGGCAGCGGGTCCCCCGCTGGGCCTGGATTGCCGGCGCGGCCGTCGCCGCCTCGGCGGTGTGGCTGGTTATTGCGCTGCTGTAGAGGGTTCTATCCCAGACCCACATAAAATTTGAAAAACGCAGTCCAGGCGCAGGCAAGGCGGCATCCTTTTGAGAGGGATGCCGCCTCAGCTTCAAGTGTCATATATAGTAATCTTCAAATTCGGCAGCCTCAAACTCTTTTACGGAGGATGCAGGACAGGCCGGCTACTGCTGAACGGTATGGGCGATATACGTCAGATGGTCCCCGAGCCGCTCCAGGTTGGACACCAGATTGATGAACACGCCGCTGCTCTCAGGGCGGCAGGCGCCCTGGTTCAGCCGCTCAATGTGGCCGTCGATGAGCTGCTTGCGGAAGGCGTCGATTTCGCTCTCCGTCCGGTCAATCTCCGGCAGAAGGCTGGCGTCCCGGTCCAGGACGGCCTGGCGGGTGAGGATATACAGATTTTCCACACAGCTCACCATCCGGTCCAGCTCCGCCTTGACCCCCTCAGAGAAGTCCAGGTTCCTCTCCATGGTCCGATGGGTGTACTTGGTGAAGTTGTCGGCGATTTCCGCGATACGCATCACATCGCCCACGTTGCTGTGGAGGTCGGAAATGGCCCGGTTTCCGGTGAGCTTGTTTCTGGCGGCCAGGCGGATGATATAGTCCACCATGGACTGGCTGATGGCGTTGGCCCGGTCAATGAGCTCGTGGGTGGGCGCGATGAGCTCCCGGTCCTTCTCGGCGAAGGATTGGTATCCAACGCGGAAAGCCCCCATGGCCGTGTCGGACAGGCGGACCAGCTCCTTCTCCAGCTGAGAGATCGCCAGAGAGGGGGTGGCCAGCATACGCTCGTCCAGGCAGGTTGCGGGCTCCTGGGGCTTCTTTTCCGTGTCCTTGATAAAAAACTCCGACAGCTTCACGAACACGCCGCAGAAGGGCAGGAACAGCACGGTGCAGGTCACGTTGAAGAAGGTGTGGAACATGGCAATCTGGGTGGCCGGCGCGGCAAACCACCGGCGGAAGGTCGACTCCATAAAGCCGGGCCAGCAGGCCATCAGGGCGAAGAAGAGCAGCGAGCCCCCGGTGTTGAACAGGAGATGGATAAGCCCTGCCCGGCGGGCGTTGGTCCCGGCGGTGGCGGAGGACATCAGGGCCGTCACGCAGGAGCCGATGTTGGTGCCCAGGATGATATACAGTACCTCGTTGCCCCCGGTGCCGATGGTGAGCCCCGCCACCGACATGGCAATAATGACCGAGGTGGTGGCCGAGCTGGACTGGACCAGAGCCGTGAGGAGGATGCCCAGCAGGAACAGCAGGAAGGGGTTGGTCACTGTCTCAAAGAGGACCTGAATCCCGTCCCGGTTGGCCTTCATGGCGTCGCTCATCAAAGCCAGGCCGATGAAGATCAGCCCCAGGCCCGCCAGAATCATGCCTGTCCGCTTCGGGCCGTCCCGACGGCACACCATGCTCATCATGATGCCCACAAAGACCAGCACCTGGATATAGGTGGTGATGGGGAAGGTGCTCAGGGCGGCGATCTGGGCGGTGACGGTGGTACCGATGTTGGCGCCCATAATCATGGCCGCCGCCTGGTACAGATTCATGATACCCACGTTGACAAAGCCCACAATGAGCACCGTCGTCACGCCGGAGCTCTGGATAAGCGCCGTGGCCGCCGCGCCGATGCCCACGTTGACCAGCCGCCTGTCGGCGGTTTTTCCGAACAGCTCCTTGATCTTTCCCGTGGCCAGCTGCTCAATGTTGGAGGTCAGCAGGTGGACGCCCACCAGAAAGACCCCCGTCCCGGCCAGCAGCCGGACCGCAAAAAGCATTAATTCCGCAAATGTCATAGCTTTCCTCACTTTACTGGTTATTTATCCCTCATGTATCAAAAAGCGAGACTTTGCCGCTGCCGCGCGGCAAAGTCTCGCCATTTCATCACAAAGCCGGATTCTAAAATCGTATTGACGGCTGAGCGAACACAGACCGCACTGTGCAGGCTACTCCCTTTACGCTTTTGAGTATACCGTCATTTTCCCGCCCTGTCAATCCATTTTTTTGCTAGCCCTCGGCCAGGCGCTTCACCAGATTCCCGTCCGGCTTCACATAGGCGGTCTGGTAAGGGTCGTAGACCACCATGCCGGGCCGGGCTCCATTGGGCTTCTTGACGTTGCGGACCTGGGTGTAGTCCACCGCCACCGACGCGCTCTCCCGCCCCTGGGAGAACCAGGCCGCCAGGACCGCCGCCTCCGTCATGGACGCTTCGTCTGGCTCCCGGCCCTCCGCGCGGAGAATCACGTGGGAGCCGTGGATGCGCTGGGTGTGGAACCAGTAGTCGGTCTTGGAGGACTCCCGGGTGAGCTGGTCGTTCTGGGTGTTGGACCGGCCCACCAGGATGAGAAATCCCCCGCTGGAGCGGAAGGCCCTGGGCCGGCTGGGGGGCCGCTTGGGCTCCTTTTTGCCGCCGCTCTGGCCGCGCAGGTATCCCGCCTCCCGGAGCTCCCGGCGGATGTCCAGGAAGTCCTGTTCCGTCTCCGCCCGGCTCAGCTCGTCCAGGACGCTCTCCAGCCAGTCCCGCTCCCGCCGGGCGGAGGCCATCTGCTCCGTGAGGTATTTCTCCGCCGTCTTGGCCTTGCTGTAGCGCTTGAAGTACTTGGCGGCGTTCTGCTGGGGTGTCAGGAGGGGGTCCAGGGGGATGTCCATAACGGGACAGCCCTCCTCGTAGTAGTTCTCAGCCCGCAGGAGCTTCTGCCCCTTCTCCATGCGGTAGAGGTTGGCGGTGATGAGCTCCCCGCTCAGGCGCAGACGGTCCCGGTCCTGGGTCTGGGCGTACTCCTTCTCCTGCATGGCCAGCTTCCGCTTGGCCCGGTCCCGGGCGGTGGAGGCCGCCCGCTGGAGGTCCGCCCCCCGCTGCCGCACCCGCTCGGCCTGCTCCCGCTTCTCGTAGAACTCGTCCAGCAGGGCGGAGAAGCTCTCCCGCTCCTCCAAAACCATCTCCCCGCCGTACTGCCGGATGGGCAGGTAGGAGAAGTCAAAGGGCGCTCCGTCCCTTGTCAAAAGCCACGGGGTAAAGCGCCCCTCTCTGGCCGTCTCCTGCCAGCGGAAAAAGGAGTCCTCCAGCTCCCCTCCGGCGGCGATCTCCCGGCAGACCAGGGGGGACATACCGAAAAAGCTGTCCAGCAGGAGCGCGTCCGCCTCCCGGGACTCCCCCGGCTGGCGAAGGAGGGCC
>JAAWHO010000075.1 GCA_022795905.1 Oscillospiraceae bacterium | reverse complement strand
GAGCTTCTTGGCCACGGGGTAGGCGATGGCGGTGCCCACGCCGCCGCCGATGACGGCCACCCGCTTGAGGCCCTCGGTCTCGGTGGCCTTGCCCAGAGGGCCGACGAAATCCTGAATGGACTCGCCCTCCTTCTTGTGGTTGAGCTTCTCGGTGGTAGCGCCCACAATCTGGAAGATGATGGTCACGGTGCCCTTCTCCCGGTCGTAGGCCGCGATGGTCAGGGGGACGCGCTCGCCGTTCTCATCCACGCGGAGGATGATGAACTGGCCGGGCTCGCATTTCCGGGCCACGGCGGGAGCCTCAATCTCCATGAGGGTAACGGTGGGGTTCAGTACGCGCTTTTTCACGATCCGATACATAGTGTTTCCTCTTTCCACTTAGATTCGGCTTTACCTGGCAGCTTTCTGTATGCTCCTGCACATACATTGTTATTTTATCACGATTCCCATGCTCCGTCAATCGCTGAATCCCGGTTTCTCCGCGCCTGTCTCATAAAATTTGACAGAAAGAGGGACCTGCCCGCGGGCAGGTCCCCTCTCTCATTTACTTGAAGTACCTTGCCGCCGACCGGAACAGCCCCATATCGTAATTTCCGGGCACATTCCGATAGAGATTCGGTCCAATCCGCTCGCTGTGGCCCATCTTCCCCAGCACTCTCCCGTCGGGGGAGGTGACGCCCTCGATGGCCCACATAGAGCCGTTGGGGTTGAAGGCCGTGTCCATGGTGGGCGCACCCTCCAGGTCCACATACTGGGTGGCAATCTGGCCGCTTTCCGCCAGCTGTTTCAGCACCGACTCCGGGGCCACGAACCGCCCCTCGCCGTGGGAGACAGGCACGCTGTAAATCCCGCCGGGCTCCGTCTCCAGCAGCCAGGGGGACAGGCTGGAGCACACCTGCGTGCGCACGATAGACGACTGGTGCCGCCCGATGGTGTTGTAGGTCAGGGTGGGGCAGTCCGCGTCCGTGTCCCGGATCTCCCCGAAGGGGATCAGCCCCAGCTTCACCAGGGCCTGGAAGCCGTTGCAGATGCCCAGCATCAGGCCGTCCCGGTTTTGCAGCAAATCGTGGATAGCGTCGGTGAGCCGGGGATTGCGCAGGAAGGAGACGATGAACTTGGCGGAGCCGTCGGGCTCGTCGCCGCCGGAAAAGCCGCCGGGCAGGAACACAATCTGGGCG
This sequence comes from Oscillospiraceae bacterium, assembly GCA_022795905.1. Lineage (GTDB taxonomy): Bacteria > Bacillota > Clostridia > Oscillospirales > Oscillospiraceae > Pelethomonas. The sequence continues at coordinate 8,258 of JAAWHO010000075.1, read as the reverse complement.
TTTTTGATGGCGTGCTCCAGCCCCAGGGCGGACTGGGCCAGTGTGTCAGGGGTCAGATTACGAATGACGTCCGTCTCCACCGTCATCCCCGCTCGGAGGCAGGCCCGGGTGGAATCATACTCGCAGTTGGTGCCCGGGAAGACGGGAATCACCGCCCTGGGCCGGGCGATGCCCTTGGGCATGACGGCGGGGGCCTTCCCGGTCCAGGTGACGGGCTCCACCGCGCCGGTCTCAGTGGAGCGGGTGGGGTACACATCCTCCAGGACGCCCTCGTTCAGGGCCAGGAGATCGTCGACGGAGACGGTGTGCCCGCCGCCCAGATCCAGCACAGGTTCAGCGGTGGTCGTGCCGATTTTCTCCGCGAAGGGGGAAGCTGCCTCCTCCGTCAGCTCGGCAAAGATCCAGCCTGGGTAGGCACCGTCCCCGGGGATGCTGCTGTCCGGGTCGGGATTGCGGAGAAAGCCAATGCGGTTGCCGAAAGACATCTTCATCAGTGCCTCTTTCGTACCTCCGGTCTCCAGGGCCCAGGCGGCCCTGACCTTTCCGGCCCGGGCCAGGGTATGGAGGGCGTCCCAGCTCTCCCTCCCGTCCCGGAAGCAGTACACCGGGTCTCCGGCCTCCTTGAACTCGGGAGTAATCACCTCGCCCGCCAGGATGGGCGCTATAGCGAAGGAGATCACCGTAGGCGGCACGTCCAGGGCCAGGAAGGACCCGCTCATGGAGTCCTTCCCGCCGATGGCCGCGCAGCCGTAGTCCAGCTGGGCCTCCAGGGCCCCCAGCAGAGCGGCGAAGGGCTTGCCCCAGCGCTCCGGTTTCCCGCCCAGCTTCTCAAAGTACTCCTGCAAAGTGAGATAGGCTTTTCTATAGTCCGCTCCGGCGGCCACCAGCTTCGCCAGGGAGACGGTGACGCTGGCCTTGGCCCCCAGATAGGGGTCCTCGCTCAGCGCCTCCGGGTCGCAGCCCCAGGCCATGACGCTGGCCTGGTCCGTCTCCGCGCAGGGGTCCACCGGCAGCAGCGCCGCCATGGACTGGGCAGGGGTACGCTGGGTTTTCCCGCCGAAGGGCATGGTGACGCTCCCCGCGCCGATGGTGCTGTCGAAGCGCTCCACCAGCCCACGCCGGGAGGCGCACTTCAAATCGGACGCCATTTTCCGCAGGTCCAGGCCGTATGCCGGCTCCTCCGAAAAACGCGGATGGGCCGGAACGAAGGCTTTGGCGTGCTTCGCTGCGCCGTTGGTGTCCAGAAACGCCCGGCTCAAATCGGCGATGGTCTCTCCCCGCCACTTCATCACCATCCGGGGGCTCTCCGTCACCACGGCGGCCCGGTACGCCTCCAGGTTCTCGGTTTCAGCCAAAAAGATAAATTTCTGTTCATCCTCCGGGGCCACGACTACGGCCATGCGCTCCTGGCTCTCGGAGATGGCAAGCTCCGTGCCGTCCAGGCCGTCGTACTTCTTGCGCACCGCGTCCAAATCAATCTCCAGCCCGTCGGCCAGCTCGCCGATGGCCACGGACACGCCTCCCGCGCCGAAGTCGTTGCAGCGCTTGATTATCCTGGTCACGGCGGGATTGCGGAACAGCCGCTGGAGCTTCCGCTCCTCGGGGGCGTTGCCCTTCTGGACCTCGGAGGCCATGGCGCTCAGGGATTGCAAGTTGTGGCTCTTGGAGGACCCGGTGGCCCCGCCGATGCCGTCCCGGCCCGTGCGGCCCCCCAGGAGGATGACCACATCCCCAGGCGCGGGCCGCTCCCTGCGCACGTTCTCCGCCGGGGCCGCGCCCACCACCGCGCCGCACTCCAGATGCTTGGCAATGTAGCCCGGGTGGTAGAGCTCCGCCACATGGCCGGTGGCCAGGCCGATCTGATTGCCGTAGGAGCTGTACCCCGCCGCCGCGGTCTGGGCGATTTTCCGCTGGGGCAGCTTGCCGGGGAGTGTCTCCTCAAAGCTGGCCCTGGGGTCGCCGCAGCCCGTAACCCGCATGGCCTGGTGGACATAGGCCCGGCCGGACAGGGGGTCCCGGATGCACCCGCCGATGCAGGTGGCCGCGCCGCCGAAGGGCTCGATTTCCGTGGGGTGGTTGTGCGTCTCGTTCTTGAACATCAGCAGCCAGTCCTGTTCCCTGCCGTCCACTACAGCGGGGACATGGATGGAGCAGGCGTTGATCTCCTCGCTCTCGTCCAGCTCCGGGAGCAGGCCCCGCTTCTTGAGAACCTTCGCGCCGATGGTGGCGATGTCCATGAGGGTCCGGGGCCGCTCAGCGGCCTTCTCCGGGCCGTAGACCTCCTCCCGGGCGGCGAGATACCGCTCATAGGCCCTCTGGACCGCCGGGTCCTGGATGTCAATATCCTCCAGATGGGTGGAAAAGGTGGTGTGGCGGCAGTGGTCGGACCAGTAGGTGTCCACCACCCGGACCTCGGTGATGGTGGGGTCCCGGCGCTCGGTATCCCGGAAGTAGGTTTGCAGGAATTTGAGGTCGTCCAGGTCCATGGCGAGCCCCAGCTTGTCCAGCAGCGCGGCCAGTCCCGCCCCGTCCAGGCCGGTGAAGCCCGCCAAGGTCTCCACCATGGGCGGCGCGGCCTGCTCCCGGACCAGGGTTGCGGGCTTGTCCATGGACGCCTCCCGGCTCTCCACGGGGTTGATAAGATAGCCCTTGATTTTCTCCAGGTCCTCCCCGCTCAGCGCCCCCTCCAGCACGTATACCTTGGCGTAGCGGACCAGGGGCCGCTCCACCCCGGCCATGAGCTGCACGCACTGGGCGCAGGAGTCGGAGCGCTGGTCGAACTGCCCCGGCAGGGCCTCCACCGCCAGCAGGCTGTGAGGCGTCCGGAGCTGGGGGAACGTCTCGTCCCAGATTTCATCCGCCTGGGGCTCGGAAAAAACGATGCGCTTGGCCCGCTCGCAGACGGCGGGGTCGATATTCTCCACGTCGTAGCGGTTGAGAATCCGGACGCCCTCCAGGCTCCCGATGCCCAAAAACCCCCGCAGGTCCCCCAGCAGGCTCTCCGCCTCCGGGCTGAGGCCGGGGCGCTTTTCCACAAAAATTCTGTAAACAGACATTTATTTTTTCTCCTTCAGCGCTTGCAGCGCCCGCTGGCCGATGTCCCGGCGGCAGGAGGCGTTATCGAAGTGAATCCGGTCCGCTAAGGCGTAGGCCTTCTCAATGGCGGAAGGCAGGTCCTCCGCCACGGACACTGCCCCCAGCACCCGGCCCCCGCTGGTGACAAGCCTGCCGTCCTGTTCAGCCGCCCCGGCGATGTAGATATGCTCGCCCTCCTCCGTCTCCGGCAGGGAGATGGGGAACCCCTTCTCGTAGCTCTGGGGATAACCCTGGGAGGCCAGCACCACGCAGCAGGCGGCCCCGTCCTTCCACTCCACCTTCAGCTCCTCCAGGGTCCCGCTCTCCACCGCCCGCATGATGGTCAGCAGATCGGTTTTCAGCAGGGGCAGCACCACCTGGGTCTCCGGGTCGCCGAAGCGGCAGTTGTACTCGATGACCTTGGGCCCCTCCGGCGTGAGCATCAGGCCGAAGTACAGGCAGCCCTTGAAGGGCCTGCCCTCGGCCTTCATGGCCCGGATGGTGGGCAGAAAAATTTTCTCCATGCACGCCGCCGCGATTTCCGGCGTATAGTACGGGTTCGGGGCGATCGTGCCCATACCGCCGGTATTGGGCCCGCGGTCGCCGTCCAGGGCCCGCTTGTGGTCCATAGAGGACACCATGGGCACTACCGTCTCGCCGTCGGTGAAGGAGAGGACGGAAACCTCGGGGCCGGTGAGGAATTCCTCAATGACCACCCGGCTCCCGCTCTCGCCGAAGCGCCCGTCCGCCAGCATGGAGCGGACAGCCTCCCGGGCGTCCTCCCTGGTTTCGCAGATGAGCACGCCCTTGCCCAGGGCCAGGCCGTCGGCCTTCACCACCACCGGCAGGGGACAGCGCTCCACGTGGGCCAGAGCCCCGTCCAGCTCGGTGAACACTGCGTAATCCGCCGTGGGAATCCTGTATTTTTTCATCAGATCCTTGGCGAAGGCCTTGCTGCTCTCAATGACGGCGGCGCTTTTCCGGGGCCCGAAGCAGGGAAAGCCCGCCTCCTCCAGGGCGTCCGCCGCCCCCAGGGCCAGGGGGTCGTCCGGGGCTACCACGACAAAATCCGCGCCGTGGGCCTTTGCCGCGGCGACAATGCCGGGGATGTCCGTGGGACTGCCGCCCAGGCAGACCGCGTCAAAAGCGATGCCGCCGTTGCCGGGGAGGGCGAAGATCGTCCCCACGGAGGGGTTTTCTCTCAGCTTCTTGATGATCGCGTGCTCGCGGCCTCCGCCGCCGATGACCAGAATATCCATCAACTGCCTCCAATCGCCGCAAGGGGCGGCTGGCAAGCCGCCCCTTGGCAGAAAATATTAGTGGTGGAACAATCTCATCCCTGTAAACACCATGACCATGTCGTACCCGTCGCAGGCCGCGATGACCAGCTCGTCCCGGATGGAGCCGCCGGGCTGGGCGATATAGCGCACGCCGGAGCGCCGGGCCCGCTCGATGTTGTCGGCGAAGGGGAAGAATGCGTCGCTGGCCAGGGCCACCTCCTTGAGGTTGTCCAGCCAGGCGCGGACCTCGGAGGGGTGGAGCCGGGAGGGCTGGCGGGTAAAGTACTTCTGCCAGACCTTGTCGGCGCACACGTCCTCCTCATTGCCGTTGATATAGCTGTCGATGACGTTGTCCCGCTCCGGCCGGCCGATGCCGGGCAGGAAGGGCAGGGAGAGGACCTTCGGGTGCTGGCGCAGGTGCCAGGTGTCCGCCTTAGTCCCCGCCAGGCGGGTGCAGTGGATGCGGCTCTGCTGGCCGGCCCCCACGCCGATGGCCTGTCCGTCCACGGCGTAGCACACGGAGTTGGACTGGGTGTATTTGAGGGTGATGAGGGCCACCACCAGATCCCGCTTGGCGCTCTCGGGCAGCTCCCGGTTGCCGGTCACAATGTTCTCCAGCAGGTCCGGCCCGATCTTGAACTCGTTGCGGCCCTGCTGGAAGGTGACGCCGAACACGTCCTTGGTCTCCTGGGGGGCGGGGACGTAATCCGGGTCGATGCAGACGATGTTGTAGCTGCCCTTCCGCTTGGCCTTGAGGATCTCCAGGGCCTCCGGCTCGTAGCCGGGGGCGATGACCCCGTCGGAGACCTCCCGGGCGATGAGCTTCGCGGTGGTCACATCGCACACGTCGCTGAGCGCCGCCCAGTCCCCGAAGGAGCACAGGCGGTCGGTGCCCCGGGCCCTGGCGTAGGCGCAGGCCAGGGGGCTTTTCTCCAGCTCCGGCACGTCGTCGACAAAGCACGCCTGCTTGAGGGGCTTGCTCAGGGGCAGGCCTACGGCGGCGGAGGTGGGGGAGACGTGCTTGAAGGAGGTGGCCGCGGGGAGTCCGACGGCCTCCCTGAGCTCCTTAACGAGCTGCCAGGCGTTCAGGGCGTCCAGGAAGTTGATATAGCCCGGCTTGCCGTTTAAGACCTCCAGGGGCAGATCGCCCCCGTCCCGCATGAAGATCCGGGAGGGCTTCTGGTTGGGGTTGCAGCCGTATTTCAGTTCTAATTCGTTCATGGGTCGATCCTTTCTATACGTTCAGCTCCGCCTGGAGCGATTCATCGGGGTATTTCTCCAGCAGGGGGGCGATCTCCTCCGCCAGAAATTCCTCCACCTGGCCGGGGGCCCGGCCCACGTACTTCTCCGGGGCCATCTGGGCCTCAATCTCCTCCCGGCGGAGGGGGAAGGCCGGGTCCGCCAGGATGCGGTCAATCAGATCGTTCTGTCCGCCCTCCAGCTTCACCCTTCTGGCGGCGGCGTGGGAGTGCTCCCGCAGGGCCTCGTGGAGCGCCTGCCGGTTCCCGCCCCGCTTGACCGCCTCCATCATGATGTTCTCCGTGGCCATAAAGGGCAGCTTCTCCATCACCCGCCGCCGGACCACCCGGTCATAGACCACCAGCCCGGCGGTGACGTTGATATAGATCTCCAGAATGGCGTCCACCGCCAGAAACGCCTCGCTGACGGCGATTCGCTTGTTGGCGCTGTCGTCCAGGGTCCGCTCAAACCACTGGGTAGCGGCGGTCATAGCCGGGTTCACCGCGTCCTGGATGACATACCGGGCCAGGGCGCAGATGCGCTCTGAGCGCATGGGATTGCGCTTGTAGGGCATGGCGGAGGAGCCGATCTGATTGGCCTCAAAGGGCTCCTCCATCTCCTCAAAGGACTGCAAAATCCGCAGGTCGTTGGCAAACTTGCAGGCGGACTGGGCCACGCCGGACAGGGCGGCGAGGACATAGGCGTCGGTCTTCCGGGAGTAGGTCTGGCCGGAGACCGCCACGCACTTCTCAAAGCCCATCTGCTCCGCCACCAGGCGCTCGAGCGCCTTGACCTTCCCCTCGTCGCCCTCGAAGAGCTCCAAAAAGCTGGCCTGGGTGCCGGTGGTGCCCTTGGCCCCCCGCAGGCGCAGGGACTGGAGCTGGAACTCCAGGTTCTCCATGTCCATCTTGAGCTCATTCATCCACAGCGTGGCCCGCTTGCCCACGGTGGTCAGCTGGGCGGGCTGGAGGTGGGTGTAGGCCAGACAGGGCAGGTCCTTGTACCGCTTTGCGAAGGCGGAGAGGTTGCGCAGTACCTGGGCGCACTTGCGCAGCACCAGCCGGGAGGCGTCCCGGAGAATCAGAATATCGGTGTTGTCCCCCACGTAGCAGCTGGTGGCCCCCAAGTGGATGATGGCCTCGGCGTCGGGGCACTGCCGGCCATAGGCGTAGACATGGCTCATGACGTCGTGGCGGACCAGCTTCTCCCGGGCCTCGGCAACGTCGTAGTTCACGTCCTCCGCATGGGACTCCAGCTGGGCGATCTGCTCCCGCGTCACCGGCAGGCCCAGCGCGTGCTCCGCCTTGGCCAGGGCAATCCACAGCCTCCGCCAGGTGCGGAACTTGTTGTTCTCGGAGAAGAGGTACTGCATCTCCCGGCTGGCGTACCGGGTGGACAGGGGGGAGACGTAGCCGTCGCGGTTTCGTTCCATGGCCTACCTCCTCTCGGCGTGCTTGTTGATGATGACGGTTCTGGCCTCGCCCTCCGCCAGGGGGATGTAGCGCACAAAGAGGGACACCCGGTTCTCGCTGTTGAGGCTGGCCCAGAGGTCCATGGCCAGATCCCCGGCGCTGGCGGCGGAGACATCCACCCGAAACGGCTCCCCGGCAAAGGAGGGCAGAGGATTCCCGTCCCCCCGGTAGGTGCTGATAAACCGCCCGTCCCCCGCCGGGAGGTGCTTATAGTCGTAGAAGTACCGGCAGCAGCAGGAGGGGTCCCCCTCCAGGCTCTTGAGGATGGACAGCTGCACCCGCAGCCCGCAGCCTCCGTCCATCTTCCTGTAGGGGAGCAGCAGGCCGGAGATGCGGGGGGTGTAGTTGGGCTCGTCAGGCTCGAAGGTCCTGGTCTGGAGGGCGTCCTCAAAGGTGCCCCCGGCGTCCAGGGCGTCGTAAATCGTGTCGGTCTGGTCGCCGTTGGTGACGATGGTCACCCGGTCCAGCTGCCGCACGGGGTTATAAATAATAAGGCTGGGGTCTGTCATCCTGCTCTCGTCGTAGGCGCGGGTGCGGATGCCGTCGCCGGTCTCCTCAAAGACCCGGTTGCGGCTGTTCTCGCTGCGGCCCATGATGAAGTACGCAATCACGGCGTTCTCCCCGTCCGCGCTGCGGCCCAGCAGAATGCCCCGGCCGGGATAGCTGTTCTGGCGCAGAAGCGCGCATAAATCCTGCTTCATAGCGTGTTCTCCTTTTCCCGCACAAGCTGTGCGGATACGATCTCCGCCGCCTGGGGCAGCAGCTTCCACTCCGCCTCCCGCAGCACCCGGCTCTGGAGGCGCTCCGCCGTGTCGCCGGGGCGGACCTCCACCGCCTTTTGCAGGAGGATCTGCCCCCCGTCGGGGACCTCGTTAACGTAGTGGACCGTAGCCCCGGTGACCTTTACCCCATAGTCCAGCGCCGCCTGGTGGACCCGGAGGCCGTAGAACCCCTTCCCGCAGAAGGCGGGGATCAGGGAGGGGTGGATATTGATGATCGGGCCGGGGAACCGCTCGATAAAATCCTTGGAGAGGATCCCCAGAAACCCGGCTAAAATGAGAAAATCAATTCTGTGCTTCTCCAGAGCGTCCAGGACCCTGCCCTCGAAGCCCTCCTCCCGCCGGGGGATCACCGCCGAAGCGATTCCCGCCGCCTGGGCGCGGGCTTCCGCCTGGAGTCCCGCCCTGTCGGC
>JAAWHO010000074.1 GCA_022795905.1 Oscillospiraceae bacterium | reverse complement strand
CTCTGCGGGTTCTGGAGCACGCTGGAGGAGGATCTGCATAGGATCGAGACCGTGGACCGGCTGGGCTATGACCCCTACGTCATGCTCTACAACAAGCCGGCGGCGCCGAAGGTCCTGCGGGATCTTCAAAGGTGGTGCAATAACAAGTTTATTTACAAGGCGTCGGGCAGGAGCTTTGCCCGCTATCTGAAGGAGGGAAGGACATGAGACGCATCCCGGCCCGGGACCGGTACGCGCCGCAGTTCGGCGTCCTGCCGGCAAGGGAGTACCTGTACAGATGCCCCTTCTGCGGGGAGGGCATCGACTGGCCGGAGGAGCCCATGGATAAGAACAGTGATGGCCAGTGGTGCCACGATCAATGCTTATATGAGGAGGATGACGATGGGATCGGTAGAGGGGCGGCTGATTGTTGTCAGGCAGCTGCCGGAAATTGAGGAGCGGCTGCGGACCGTAAAGGAGTCTGTGGATGAGCGCGTTTCCCGTGCGCTGGAAATGGTCTGCACCGAGGAAACTGTTCAGGCCGTCAAGGCGGAACGCGCAAAGCTGCGCCAGGAGTTTGACATCCTGGAGGACCAGCGCAAGGCCGCGAAAAAGGCGGTTTTGGAGCCATATGAACGGTTTGAAGCCGTCTACAAGGCGTGTGTCTCCGATGCGTTCCAGCGGGCGGATGCGGAGCTGAAGGGCAAGATCAATGACGTGGAGACGGAGATGAAACGCCGCTGTGAAGATAGCCTGCGGGAGTATTTCTGCGAGCTTTGCGCGGTGCATCACCTGGACTGGCTGAGCTATGAGCGGGCCGGGGTCCGGGTGGACATGGCTTCGGCAAAGGCTAAGACACCCAAGAAGCTGCGGGAGCAGCTGGCCGCGTTTGTGGCCGGGGTGGCAGAGAGCGTGGACCGGATCAACTCCCTGGAGGACGCCGGGGAAATCATGGTGGAGTACCAGCGCACTCTGGATGCCGCCGATGCAATTTGCACCGTGAAGGAGCGCCGCCGGCGCATCGAGGAGCAGAAGAAATTTCAGGAGGCCCGGAGCGCTATCCGGGAGCAGGAGGAAGAGATGGTCCGCCGGGTGGAGGCCCTGGCCCCGCTGGTCCAAGTGGAACAGCCCAAAACCGTGAAATGCACCTTCACTGTCCGCACGACGATGGACAGGCTGAAAAAGCTGAAAGAATTTTTGAATACGGAGGGTATCCAGTATGAATAACACCCAGAACACCGCTGCAATCGCGGAATTTGAGCAGCAGGCCCCCGCCGCCCGGAGCGTCGGCGCGGAGCTGATCGCCAGCCGGGAGGCCCAGGAGGTTCAGGTGGCAATGGTCGCCGCCAAGCGCTTCCCCCGGGACGTGTACAATGCGTACAACCGCATTATCCAGGATTGCAAGCGGCGGACGCTGGCTGAGAAGGCCATGTACGAATACCCCCGGGGCGGGCAGACCGTCACCGGGCCGTCCATCCACCTGGCCCGGGCGATTGCCCGCAGCTGGGGAAACCTGGACAGCGGGTTCAAGGTCCTGGAGCAGAATGCCGCAGAGAGCACGGTCATGGCCTACTGCTGGGACTTGGAAACCAACTACCGCGAGACGAAGGTTTTCACCGTCAAGCACGTTCGGGAAACCAAAAAGGGGGCTTTTCCCTTGACGGATTCCCACGACATCTATGAGCTGATTGCAAACCAGTCCGCCCGACGGGAGCGGTCCTGCATTTTGTCCGTTATTCCCCAGGATGTGGTTGACGCCGCCGTGGGCCAGTGCAATGCTACGCTCCAGGGAGACGGGAAAATGACAAAGGAGGACGCTGTGCGGGATATCATCCGCCGCTTCTCTGAGCAGTATGGGGTGACCAAGGAAATGCTGGAGGCGTACATCGGGCGGAAGGCGGAGGCGTTCACCGTCCAGAGCGTCAACCGTCTGCGGGGCGTGTATACGGCGCTGAAGGACGGTACCGCCAGCGTGGAGCAGTACTTTGATCTGCCCGCCGCCGCACCCGCCCCGTCAGAGCCGCAGGAGGCCCCCGAGACCCATGCCCCGGAGGAAGCGCAGGTGAATTTGAGCGATGTGTGAGCGGTGTCTATCCTGTAAATTTTTCGAGGGTGAGCATGAGGGCGCATATGGTGCAGTAGGAGAAGATTGTTACAGATGCAGGGTTTTCGGCGAAGGTGGAGATAATTGCCCCGATTATGAGGAGGTATCTTCATGACCTATGACATCCTCGCCACCGGCTCAACCGGCAACTGCGTCATCCTCAACGGGGAGATTGCCATTGATATGGGCATCCCCATGAAGAAGCTGCGGGAGAGCGGGTACATCAAGGACCTTCGGCTGGTTTTGCTCACCCACGAGCACGGCGATCATTTCAACAAAGCCACGGTGCGGGCGCTCCACAAGGAGCGTCCCGCCCTGCGGTGGGTGTGCTGCAAGTGGATGGTTTTCCCTCTTCTGGAGGCCGGGGTGGACAAGCGGGCGATCATTCTGGTTAAACCGGGGAGATGGTATCAGTGTGGCTTTTGCATTCAGTTTAAGGCGGAAACACTTGTCCACGACGTGGAAAACTGCGGATACCACCTGAAGCTGGACTATGAAACTGCATTCTGCGCCACAGACACCGGCACGCTGGACCACATCGAGGCCAAGGGCTACGACCTGTACCTGATTGAGGCCAACCACACCCAGGCCGCGATCGAGGCCCGCATTGCGGACAAGCAGGCCCGGGGAGAATTTGCCTATGAGTACCGGGCGGCGCAGAACCATCTGAGCCGGGAGCAGGCCTTGGACTGGCTGGCCCGCAACGCCGGGCCGAACAGCAGAGTTGTATTCCTGCATCAGCACAAGGGGAAGGAGGCCTCCGATGGACTGGATACCCCTTGACATCACTATTCCCGCCGACCGGGAGGCGGTGGCCCTGGCCCTTTACCGGGCCGGGTACACCATCCGCCAGCGGCGGCGGAAGGACGGCAATAAGACTGTCATCTATATTGAGTACAGGAAGGAGAGCTAGCGTGGATGAAGGGCGATAAATTCCTGAAGCGGGAGGTGCCCTAATGCCCAACAGGATCATTAAGGACAGTATTCGGACAAGCAAAACTGTGAACGCCATGACGGATTTTCAATTCCGCGTATGGGTGTATTTGATTACATATGTTGACGATTACGGACGCGGGAGCGCAGACCCGGAGCTGATAAAGGGCTTTGTGTTCCCCCGCCGTAAGCGGCTCTCAGAATCCGATATCGAGAAAACGCTTGCAGAATTGGCGGGTATGGGCTGCATTTCCCTCTATGATGTTGACGGGGAATCCTACTTCTACTTCCCAAACTGGGGCGCTCACCAGAGGATTCAGAACAAAAAATCAAAGTATCCTGCGCCGGACTGTGAAAACTCACGGTTGCTTACGGTAACTCACGGTGAACCACCGCCTGAATCCGAATCCGAATCCAAATACGAATCCAAATCCAATTCCCCCCCTACCCCCCCGGACATTGACTGGGGCTTCGGGGAGGAGCTTACCTGTGCCTTTTCCGACTGGCTGCGCTATAAGCGGGAGAAGCGGCAGGACTACAAGCCCACCGGCCTGCAGTCCCTGGTAACTCAGGTGCGAAACAAGTCCCAGGCTTACGGCGAGAGCGCCGTGTCGCAGCTTATCCGGGAGTGCATGGCCGCCAACTGGCAGGGTATTATCTGGGACAAGCTTGAGAGAAAAAACCAGACCGGACAGTCTTCTTCCGGCCAAAAGAGCTGGGTGGAGCTGGCCAGGGAAATGGAGGGCACGGTATGAACCTTGAGCAGACAGGGATCATCATGGACATTCTGCGCACGGCGTATCCTCGGTTCTACAGCGGCCCGAAGGCCCCGGATATGCGTCAGACACTGCAGCTCTGGAATGAGGTATTCAAGGATGACGACGCGGCTCTTGTGGCGGCGGCGGTGAAAAGCTACATAGTTACCGACATCGAGGGCTACCCGCCCCATATCGGGGCCATTAAGGCGGCTATGTATCAGCTTACCAGCGCTGGGGACCTGGATGAGCAGGAGGCCTGGGAGCTGGTGCGCCGGGCCGCCAGCCGCAGCGGCTGGGGAGCGCAGGAGGAGTACGACAAGCTGCCGGAAGCGGTGCGGAAAATGACGTCTCCGGGCCAGCTCTACGAGTGGTCCCAGATGGACTCGGACGCCTTCAACAGCGTGGTGGCCAGCAACTTCCGCCGGTCCTGGCGGGTCAGGCAGGAGAGCCGGAGGCGGGACGCGCTGCTGCCGGCGGAGGTGCGCCGGGCCATCACTGGAGCCGCCCGGAGAATGGCCTTGGAGGATGGGAAGCGGGAGGTGCTGGGGTGATCCGCTTCACCATCCCCTACCCGGCCACGCGGCAGGGCTTGACGGCGTGGAACCGGCGGTACAGCCTCAACGCCTACTGGAGCGGGAAGCCGTACCACGCCAGGAACCGGGACGCCCGGGAGCTCCACCAGCTTACGGGGCTGTGCATGGGGCGGGCGGGGGTCCCCAGGGAGCTGCTGGATTTCCCCGTGGAGGTCCGCTTCCGGTGGGACGACGGACTGGACGCGGATAACCACGCCGCTATGGGGAAGATGATTCTCGACGCCATGAAGGGGTACATTCTCCGGGACGACAGCCGGAAATGGGTCAAAAGAGTGTCTCATGAGTTTTGGGACGGGAAGAAGATTTTGGTGGAGGTAAGGCCATATGACCAGCAACAAGCCGAAAAAGAGCTGTACAAACTGCAAGCACCGGCAGCTGCCGGCAGACCATAAAATCTGCATTGCCTGCTGGGACCGCCAGCGGTGGAAGAACTGGGAGCCGTCAGGAGGCAGACAATGAGACTGATTGATGCAGACCAAGTGATTTCCGACATCCAATCACACAACGACATGGAAGAGAATAACCCTACTTGGAGAAGCAAGGATGTTGTGATGTTATTGGAGAATGCCCCTGAGCAGCCCAACGACCCCCTGACCCTGGAGGAGCTGCGGGAGATGGATGGAAAGCCCGTCCCTGTTTGGTGTGATAAAGTAAACGGCTATATATTTATCGCGGCAACAAAAACGGAGCCATACAATCAAGTTTGGTTTTTCAACCATAAAGGGCACTGGGATACGGTTTTGTATTACCACACAAAATTTTACCGCCGCAAGCCGGAGGAGGGGACATGAATTCTATCTTGAAATATCCTGGAGCAAAGTGGAATCTGGCAGATTGGATTATCAGCCATTTTCCTCCTCACCACAGCTACTTGGAGCCGTTCTTCGGGAGCGGAGCGGTACTCTTCAGCAAGCAAAGGTCCAACATTGAGACGGTGAACGATCTTGACGGAGATGTTGTAAATCTATTCCAGTGTATCCGGCAGAATCCGGAGAAATTGCAGAAGATGATTTATTACACCCCTTACAGCCGACAAGAATATGAAAAAAGTTATTTGCCGGCACGCTCCGAGGATCCTCTTGATCGTGCCGTCCGATTTCTGGTCCGATGCAATCAGGGATACGGTTTTCGGACCAACGGGAGCCGGGTGGGCTGGAAAAATGACGTACAGGGCCGGGAGCGAGCCTATGCGGCTAAGTATTGGACGGAGCTGCCGACGGTAATCGACCGGGTAGCGGAACGGTTAAGGGGCGTACAGATCGAATGCCGTCCAGCGGCGGAGGTGATTGCCAAATTTAACAGTGAAAATGTCCTAATCTACTGTGACCCTCCCTATGTTCTTTCCTCCCGAAGTTCCGGAAAGCGACAGTACAAGCATGAAATGACGGACGAGGATCACCTGGAGCTGCTGACAGTTCTAAAAAAGCACCGTGGCCCTGTGCTTGTCAGCGGGTACGCCAGTAAGTTGTATGACCGGGAACTGCAAGGATGGTGCAAGGAGACAGCATTCACTACAGACCAGCTGTCCCGTACAAGGCAAGAAGTCCTATGGATGAACTTCGAGCCGGTTGGACAAATGTCTATCGGGACGGATATGGGGCATCAATTTCGAGCGGATCAGCCGTGAGGAGGCGCTTTATGCTGATTGAGAAATCCAAAAGAGAGCAGTCGCAGCTTCTTGAAATTCAGACACTGCTGGGCCCGGACGAGCTCCTGGGCCAGGCGACGGAGGAGTGCTGCGAGCTGGGCCAGGCTCTCCAGAAGCTGCGCCGGGCGCTCAAGGGCACCACTCCCGTGACGGCCGGGCAGGCGAGGGCGAAGATGAACGAGGAGGCCGGGGATGTGCTGCTGCTCCTGGACTGCCTGGAGGATGAGGGCCTGGTGGATCTGGACGCCGCCCGGGAGAGCGCCAGGCGGAAGCTTCAGCGGTGGTATGGGAGGACGTTCGGGAAGGAGGAGGCCTGTGGACAAGCCTGAGAACCGATACAGGAAGGGCACTGTCAAATGGGCGGTGCTTGAGGGGGACTGGGCGGACCTGACGCCCGGCCAGATCGCGGAGGTCCTGGGCGTAAGTTTGTCCGCCGTGAGGACAGCTATCGGGCAGATACGGAGAGAAACCGGCTACGATATCCCACGGGTGGATGGCCGAAAGGCGCTGTGGGGGTATGAATAGCGAGTTCCCGGCAAGGCTGCGAATGCTGCGGGAACGGAAGCGGATGACCCGTAAGGCCTTGGGCGAGTGCTGCGGTCTGAGCAAGGCAGCCATCAGCAAATACGAACGGGGCGAGCGGGAGCCCTCGGCCAGTTCCCTGGAGAAGATCGCAGACTTCTTCGATGTGACCACGGACAGCCTCCTGGGCCGCGAAAAAAATTTTTAGCCGGTAGACAGTTGGGGGCCGGACGGGGAAAACCTGTGCTATACTGGACCCATTTCAAACCAGAAAGGCGGCGGCACAATGGCACGGCCCAGAAGGTTCAAAACGGCGAAGGCCCTGGCCTCCGCCTGGGAGGAGTACAAGGCGTGGTGCAATGACCAGCGGGTCCTGACCCACGATTTCAGCTCCAAAAATTCGGAGTTTGTCAGCGCCCGGCTCAAGCGCTCCGTCACCTGCACCATTGAGGGCTTCTGCGTATGGGTGGGAATGGCCAGGTCGATTTTCTACGAGACGTATGCCGGAGACCCGAAGTTTTCGGACATCGTCACGCGCATGAGGGAGGAGTGCGAGGTGGACGCCCGGATGAAGTTCGAGCTGGGGGTCATCGACCCGAAGCTGGCCCCCCTCTGGATGAGCAGGCACGGGTACAGCACAAAGACCGAGGCCGTCCAGGACACCGTCCGGGAGGACGACCCCATCACCAGGAGCCTGAAGGAGGCGGAGGATGTTCTCAGAAAAACAGATGCGGGTGCTCCGCTGGCCGTACCGGGAGCCGGAGAAAAGGGCGATCATCTGTGACGGCGCGGTGCGCTCCGGCAAGACGTCGGTCATGTCGCTGTCGTTTCTGCTGTGGGCCATGGGGCGGTTTGACCAGTGCGCCTTCGCTATCTGCGGCAAGTCCGTGGGCAGCGCAGAGCGGAATATCATTACCCCGCTGCTGTCGGTGCGGTACCTCGAGGACCATTTCTCCCTCCGCTACAGCCGGGGCGAGCACCTGCTGACCGTCCGCCGTGGGCGCCGGGAAAACCGGTTCTACCTCTTCGGCGGGAAGGACGAGAGCAGCTATACCCTCATCCAGGGCATTACCCTGGCGGGGGTGCTGCTCGACGAGGTGGCCCTCATGCCCCGGTCCTTCGTGGAGCAGGCCCTGGCCCGGTGCTCCGTGGAGGGGGCCCGGCTGTGGTTCAACTGCAACCCGGACGTGCCTACCCACTGGTTCCGGCAGGAGTGGATCCTCAAGCTCCGGGCCAAAAACGCCACCCACCTGCATTTCACCATGGACGACAACCCCGGCCTCAGCGAGGAGACACGGGCCATGTACCGGAGCCTCTACGCCGGTGTGTTCAAGCGGAGGTACATCGACGGGGAGTGGACGGCGGGGGACGGGCTGATTTACGATATGTTCGATCCGGAGGCCAACACCTACGATGACAGCGCCCGGCCCAAAGGCCTGCCCTACATCGCCGCCCGGCATATTGCCTGCGACTACGGCACGGCCAATCCTACGGTATTTCTGGACATCTACGACGACGGCGAGACGGTCTGGGTGGACCGGGAGTACCGCTGGGACAGCCGGGACGCCGACGCCACCGGCCTGCGGCAGAAAACCGACGGCGAGTACGCCGACGACATGGAGCGCTTCCTGGGCCCGGACGTCCAGTTCCACTGCCCTGTGATTGTGGACCCCTCGGCGGCCAGCTTCATCCAGGAGCTGCGGCGGCGCGGGCTCTATGTCATAGCGGGGGACAACGACGTCATCGACGGCATACGGCGGGTCTCCCAGCTCTTCGCCCGGCGGCGGCTGATGGTCCACCGGGAGCGGTGCCGGGGGCTCATCGGCGAGCTCCAGTCCTACGCCTGGGACACCAAGGCCGCCCGGCAGCTGGGCGTGGAGCGGCCCGTCAAGCAGCAGGACCACGGCCCCGACGCCCTGCGCTACTACGTCAACACAGTCCTGCCCAAGTGGCGGTACGGAGAGGAGGGATAGCATGAGCAAGCGGAGAAGAAAGCCGGCCCCGGAGCCGGTCCGGACTGGGGACGCCTTTTCCAACCCGCTCTTCCGGCTGGGGTACGGCTCCCAGTCCCCGCTGGAGGCCACGGACTACCCTCTGACCCGCATGACGGACAATTACGCTCTGCTCAACTCCCTGTACCGGGACAACTGGGTGGTCCAGAACGTGGTGGGCATCATCCCCGACGACATGACCAAGAAGTGGTTCACCCTTGGCGGAGTGGGCCCCGACCATCTGCGGCAGCTGGAGCAGGCCCAGCGGCGCACGGCCCTCCGGGACCGGGTGAACACCGGCCTCAAGTGGGGGCGGCTATATGGAGGCGCGGCGGGGATCCTGCTCATCCGGGGCCAGGAGGGAATGCTGGACCGGCCCCTGGACCTGGAGCTGGTGCTGCCGGGGACCTTCGCCGGCGTGTACATCGTGGACCGCTGGAGCGGCATCACTCCGGACGCGGAGCTGGTGGAGGACATGGCGGACCCGGACTTCGGGCTCCCGGCATATTACCAGGTCAACAGCCCCGAGGGAGGCATCGTCGCCAGGGTCCACCACTCCCGGGTCATCCGCTTCACGGGCCGGGAGCTGCCCTATCTGGAGAAGCTGGCGGAGATGTACTGGGGCGAGAGCGAGGTGGAAGCCCTCTACCAGGACGTGGTCAAGCACGACAACGTCAGCGCCAATATGGCGGCCCTGACCTTCCGGGCCAATATCGACACCATGGAGGTCGAGAGCCTGGACCAGCTTTTTTCCGTGTCCTCCGGGGCGCAGCAGCGCCGCTTCTGGAACACCATGCAGGCCCAGAGCGTGCTCCGCTCCAACTTCGGGATGCAGCTGGTGAACAAGGGCGACCAGATCAGCAACACCCAGTACACCTTCACCGGCCTCCAGGAGGTCTATGACAGTATGTGCCACGACCTCTCCGGCGCGTCCCGGATCCCCGTGACCAAGCTCTTCGGGCG
>JAAWHO010000073.1 GCA_022795905.1 Oscillospiraceae bacterium | reverse complement strand
GGCCAGGTTGTGGGCGTTCATGATGTCGTTGATGTCGCCGGTGAGGCCCAGGGAGAACTCGGTCATGGGCATCAGCAGGGCGTTGCCGCCGCCGGCCGCGGTACCCTTGACGTTCATGGTCGGTCCGCCGGAGGGCTGGCGCAGGCAGCCGCCAACGTTCAGGCCCAGCTTGCCCAGGCCCTCCACCAGGCCCAGGGACACGGTGGACTTGCCCTCGCCCAGGGGGGTGGGGGTAATGGCGGTGACCTCAATGAACTTGCCGTTGGGCTTGTCCTTCAGGCGGTTCATAATCTTGATGAAGTCCAGTTTGGGAGTCTTGCCGTAGGGGATGATCTCCTCGGGGAGCAGGCCCAGCTTCTTCCGGAACTCCTCCACGGGGGGCAGGGTGCGCTCCGCCTCCTCGGCGATCTGCCAGTCCTTGTACTCGGTGGGATCCAGAGTCACCCGCCCGGTTACAGGGTCCACATACTTGCCGTCCTTGAATTCAATAGCCATAGGAATCCTCCTTGTTTCCCGGGATATTTCACCACCCCCGGGAAAATTATATTTTGACGCCGCGCTTCAATCGTCCGCGACCCCGGCGCCAATAACAAAGTACATCCGCGGCTCTCCCGCGGCGAAGGGAGCGGGCAGATCCCCGCTGCCGTTCAAATTGTAACAAACCCAGGGAATATTTGCAACTGGCAGGAATGACAAAAATTTAACAATATCCTTGTGCAACCTCACCAGATGAACCAGCCACGCCCTTAGAAGCAGGCTCTGACCTCTCCGCTCATGTACAGGGAGCCCAGGGCGCAGGCCACGCCATCGCCCCCCTCGGCCTCGATGGCCTTCGCCACGCCCTCCGCCACGCTTCCGCAGGGGGTGGCCTTAGCTCCCAGGGCCTCAATCCGCGCCGCCAGCTCCTCCGCCCTCATAGCCCGGGGGTTGTCGGGCCGGACGGTAAAGAACTGCTCCGCCAGAGGGACGATGAGCCCCAGGATGGACTCCACATCCTTGTCCGCCATGACGCCGGTAACGAAGGTGAATTTTTTCCCGGGGAAGAGCCGCTTCAGGCTCTCCGCCGTGGCCCGGATGCCGTGGGGGTTGTGGCCGCCGTCCACGATGAACACCGGGTCCCGGCGCAGCACCTCGAACCGGGCGGGCCAGCGGGTTTCCGCCATGCCCCGCCGGACGGCCTCGCCGGGGATGTTCCAGCCCCGCTCCCGGAGAACCTGCACCGTCTCCAGCACCACGGCGGCGTTGTTCATCTGGTATTCACCCACCAGGGGGATGCGCAGCTCCTTCCACGGGCCGTAGGAAAAGCTCTGCCCGTCCAGGTCAAACTTGCCGGGAACAATCCGGGCAAAATCGGGCCGGCGGAGGGAGGCTCCACGCTCCCGGCACACACTCTCAAATACGGGATCCGCCTCGGCGTTCCCGCCGTAGGAGACCACCGCGCCGCCGGGCTTGATAATTCCGGCCTTGGCCCGGGCGATGTCGGCCATAGTAGGCCCCAGCTCCTTCACGTGGTCCAGGCCCATAGCGGCGATGACCGCCGCCTCCGGGACGCCGATAACGTTGGTGGAGTCCAGCTCGCCGCCCATGCCCACCTCCAGGACGACAATATCGCACTTCTCCCGGAGGAAGAACTCCATAGCCAGGGCGGTGATGAGCTCAAACTCCGTGGGGGAATCGGCCATGGCGTCGGCAAAGGGGCGGATGTGCTCCGTCAGGTCCGCCAGGGTCTGGTCCGGGATCTGCGCCCCGTTGACCTGCATCCGCTCGTTGAAGCGGTTGATGAAGGGGGAGGTGTACAGGCCCACCCGGTACCCGGCCCTCTCCAGAATGGAGGAGAGCATGGCGGCGGTGGAGCCCTTGCCGTTGGTGCCGGCGATGTGGATGAATTTCAGCTTTTTCTCCGGATTGCCCAGCTTTTCCAGCAGCTCCCGGGTGCGCTCCAGGCCCAGCTTGCTGCCCTGCCAGTTGACGGAGTGGATATAGGTCAGTGCTTCTTCGTAGGTCATATCGGTTTTACCTGATTTCTATATAAAATTCCCCGCTCATGCGTGGGACAGAATACGGCTGACAACGGGCTTGTAGACCGCGCGGTTGACAACGGTGACGATTACCGTGTCGACAACAATAATCAGGGGCTTGGTCAGGAGCCTCTGCAGGAAGTTGGTCCATATAATGATGTGGAAGGCGGTCGTATTTCCCTTCATGATGATGCTGTAGAGGGTACTTCCAACGAGGCCGAAGACAAAGGTGCTCAGAACGCTCACCGTGAAAACGGTGACGGCCACCTTCCAGGTATCCTTGGTCTCCGCCAGGCTGCTGCGGAAAATATACTTGGTGCTCAGTCCGCTGAGGATGCCTGTGGAGAGGGGGCCCAGCACCAGGGGCGGGAACCACGCGCCGTAGCCCTGGATAATGGTGCCCAGGATATCCGCCGTCACGGCGACGATGGCGCCGCACAGAGGCCCCATCCACATACCGGCCAGGATAACGGGGATGATCTCAAAGCTCAGGCGCAGGGTGTCGGTCTGGATGCTGAAAAAGCGGGCCAGGATGATCTGGATGGCGATGAGGGCCGCCATCAGGGTCAGGTTGCGGGTTGTGAAGATCTTTTGCTTTCTGTTTGTTTCTGGATTACGCTCCATCGTGTTTTCCTCCTTGAAATGTTCCCGTGAAAACGGGGATAGAGGAGGTAAAGGTGCATAAAAGCTGCCTGCACAACGGCTTCCGGACGAAAAAACGCCAATTCAAGCCAGGGCGGAGCCGCGGCGCTGAATTGGCGAACAGTACATCCGAGATCGTGCGGTAGCGGATGCAGCAGTGCATCGTAGGCCCTATTTCGCGGGGGCCTTTCGTGCGAGGGCGACTTCCCAGCCGCTCGCCACTTTACGCGCAATGCTTACTCTACCAATCCTATCAGATTTTGTTGTCCCGGGAGGCCTCCCTCAAGACGCCCCTATCATACACCATATGGAGGAGGATTGCAACATCTTTCACAAACATTTCTCAAGAAAATTTCTCCCTTGACGATGGTCCCGGATCTCCCCTCAAAGAGGAGCAGCCGCAGCTGCCCCGCAGGGGCCGCAGCAGGTCATGCCTCCGGCCTGCACCGCAGCCTCCACCGCAGCCCGCTGAACCTCCTCTGCTGCCTGTCATTCTCCGCCATCCTCCCCAGGGCACCATCATCCCCCACAACGACCAGCAGCTCCCTGGCCCTTGTCACCCCGGTATACAAAACCCCTCTGACCATCAGCGCCGGCGCAGCCGGAAGCGCGACTAAAACCACAGCCTTGTACTCACTCCCCTGGCTCTTGTGAACAGTCACCGCATAAGCCAGCTCCAGCTCCCCCAGCATATCCGAGACATAAACCGCCTTCCGGTCATCAAAGCGAACGGTCATCATCTCCCCGGCGGGGTCGATCTCCTCCACAATCCCCACATCGCCGTTAAAGATCCCCGCCCCGCTCTCGCCGTCATCCTTCACCCACAACACATCATAATTATTCTTAATCTGCATCACCCGGTCCCCCTCGCGAAAGACCGCCTCCCCCCAGGCCTTCTGCCGCTTGTCCGAGGCGGGGGGATTAAGCGCCGCCTGCAGGGCGCGGTTGAGCGCCCCCGTCCCCCACTCCCCTTTTCTCGTAGGACAGAGCACCTGAATCTGACTGGACTCAATCCCCATATTCCTGGGAAGCCGCTTCCCGCACAGCTCCACCACCAAATCCACCGCCGTCAGCGGGTCCCGGCGGCGCATAAAAAAGAAATCACTGTCGGCGGTGTTCCGCAGCTCCGGCAGCTGCCCCCGGTTCACCGCGTGGGCGGCGCGGATGATTGCCGACGCCTGAGCCTGGCGGAAAATCTCCGTCAGGCCAACCGTCTCCACCCGCCCCGAGCGGATAAGGTCCCCGAACACATTTCCCGGCCCCACCGAGGGCAGCTGGTCCGGGTCCCCCACCATCACCAGCCGGCAGTCGTCCCGCACCGCTGCCAGCAGCGCCTGCATCAGCGGCAGGTCCACCATGCTCATCTCATCTACAATGACCGCCTCCGCCTCCAGAGGCTCCTTCTCGTTCCGCTGGAAGGCCACCTCCCCGCTGTCCTCCTTCCAGGTCATGCCCAGACACCGGTGGACCGTCTGGGCCTCCCGGCCGCAGAGCTCCCCCAGCCGCTTGGCTGCCCGGCCCGTGGGGGCCATCAGCAGGATATTGCACCCCATCCGGTCCAGCATCGCCACGATGCCCCGGACAGAGGTGGTCTTCCCCGTACCGGGACCGCCGGTCAGGAGAAGCACCCCCCGCTTCGCGGCCAGCTCCACCGCCCGGCGCTGCTCCGGGGCGTAGGTCAGCCCCTGCTCCGCCTGGATCTCCTCGATAACGCCCTCCAGCCTGGCGGTTATGTAATCGCTCCGGTCCGCCTGGCAGCGGAGCATCCGCTCCAGCTTCTCCGCCACGAACACCTCCGCCTCATACAGCCGCCGCAGGTAACAGGCCTCCACCCTCGCCACCTGCCGGCAGCAGACGGCCCCCCGGCCGATAAGGGCGTCCAGGGAGATTTCCACCAGGTCCGCGGGGCAGTCAATCAGCTGGGCGGCGGCGGCAATGAGCTTATCCCGGGGGAGAAAAACATGGCCGTTGCCCAGATTGTAGGTCAGCTCAAAGAGGACGGACGCCTCAATCCTCCGGCGGCTGTCCCCGGCCAGCCCCATGGACAGGGCGATTTCATCCATAATGGCGAAATCGACCCCGTACAGCTCATCCACCAGCAGATAGGGGTCCCGGCGCAGCTGGTCCAAGGCGTCGGCCCCGTACCGCCGGTAGAGCTGCATGGCCAGCCGCAGGGGCAGGTCGTTGAGGGAGAGAAACTCCAGCAGGCGGCGCATCCCCATCTGACAGCGGTAGCTCTCGGCAATCTCCCGGGCCTTCCGGGGGGTAACGCCCTTCACCTCCGCGATTTTCTCCGGCTCCTCCTCCAGCACCCGCAGGGTGTCCTCCCCGAAGCGCTGGACCAGCCGGTCCGCAATCGCGGCGCCCACGCCCTTGACCGCGCCGGAGGAGAGGTAGCTGAAAATCTCCTGCTCCGAGGTGGGCATATGCCGCTCCACCTGCTCGGCCTGGACCTGCTCCCCGTGGACAGGATGGCTCACCCACCGGCCGGTGACGATCAGGTTCTCGCCGGGGGCGGCGCAGGGGACGGTCCCCACCACCGTCACCAGCTCCCCGTCGCCCGTCACCAGCTGGAGCACAGTGTAGCCGTTTTCCTCGTTCTGAAAGATCACCCGCAGAATGGTCCCGTCAATGACGCAGGTTCCTGTCATTCTCTCTCCTCCGTTCGGGGGCGCGGTCCGCTCAGGCCAGATAGCTCCCAATGTCGTCCTTTTTACACACGGATACCCAGCGGTCCTCCCGGGACAGGAGCTTTGCCAGCTTCTGCCCCTCCTCGCTCAGGCCGCAGTCCACCAACAGGATCATCCCGGGCATCCCCTGCTCATAGCGCAGATGGGAAATCTGGTGTACCTGCTGCTCCAGGCCCTCCCCATCCCCCTGGGCGGGAAGGATAAACAATACTCCCTGCTTTTGCTCCGGCCGGGAAAAGAGCACCGCCCGCACCACTGCCCACATAACCGAAGCCAAGCCGATGGCCGCCAGCATTGCCACCAGTCCGTCCTGCCATAGCTGCATAAGACCCTCCATTCCGCCGCCAAGGCGGCTTTTGAGAATTGCTTACGCCAGTCTATGCGGGATTTCCTTGTTTTGACAGCGGCCGCTACAGGGCAAAAAGCCCCATGGTGATGGCGGTGACAATGGCGGCGGCAATGAGGACGCCGGCAAAGATAGCCGGCATGGACCGCTTCATCCGCAGGTCCATGACCGCCGCCACCATGGCCCCCGTCCAGGCCCCGGTCCCCGGCAGGGGGACGGCCACCAGCAGCAGAAGCCCCCAGAACTGATAGCGGAGGACCAAATCCTTCTTCTCCTCCACCCGCCGCTCCAGCCTCTCCAGCAGCCCCCGCAGGGGCGGAATGCGCCGCTGGAGCCAGAGGTAGATTCTGCGGATAAACAGGATGATGAAGGGTACCGGGAGCATATTCCCGATAACGGCGGCAGTCACCGCCAGGGGCAGGGGCAGTCCCATGCCCACCCCCAGGGGGATGCCGCCCCGCAGCTCCACAATGGGCAGCATGGAGAACATCAGGGTATAGCAGAATTCGCCGCCCCAGGTCTCGTGGAGCCAGGTGATGATATTATCCATGGCGGGCCTTCAGAACCTTCTTCAAATAGTATCCCGTGTAGCTCCCCTCAGAGGCGGCGACAACTTCCGGGGTGCCGGCGCAGACGATCCGGCCGCCGCCGCCGCCGCCCTCGGGCCCCAGGTCAATGATGTGGTCCGCGCACTTGATGACATCCAGGTTGTGCTCAATCACCACCACGGTATTCCCCACATCCACCAGGCGCTGCAAGACCTCCAGCAGCTTTCCCACGTCGTCGGTGTGGAGGCCGGTGGTGGGCTCGTCGAGAATATAGATGGTGCTGCCTGTGCTGCGCTTGGAGAGCTCCGTAGCCAGCTTCACCCGCTGGGCCTCTCCGCCGGAGAGGGTGGTGGAGGCCTGTCCCACCTTGATATACCCCAGCCCCACGTCGCACAGCGTCTCCATCTTCACCGCGATCTTGGGCAGAGGCTTGAAGAACTCCCGAGCCTCCTCCGCCGTCATCTCCAGCACCTCATAGATATTCTTCCCCTTGTAGCGGACCTCCAGGGTCTCCCGGTTGTACCGCTTACCTTTGCAGACCTCGCAGGGGACATAGATATCCGGCAGAAAGTGCATCTCGATTTTCAGCAGTCCGTCCCCGGAGCAGGCCTCGCACCGCCCGCCCCGGACGTTGAAGCTGAACCGCCCCGGGCCGTAGCCCCGGGCCTTGGCCTCCGGGGTGGAGGCAAACAGGTCCCGGATGTCGTTGAATACCCCTGTATACGTGGCCGGGTTAGACCGGGGCGTGCGGCCAATGGGGCTCTGGTCGATGCCGATGACCTTGTCCAGATGCTCCTCACCCTCGATGGCCTCGTGCTTTCCGGGGCGGCATTTCATCCGGTTCAGATCCGCCCCCAGGCGCTTGAAGAGAATCTCGTTGACCAGGGAGCTCTTCCCCGACCCGGACACGCCGGTCACGCAGGTAAAGGTCCCCAGGGGGATGGTCACGTCGATATTCCGCAGGTTATTCTCCGCCGCCCCCCGGATGGTCAGCGCTTTTCCGCTGCCCTTCCGCCGCTCCTTGGGGACGGCGATATACCGCTTGCCGCTGAGGTACTGCCCGGTCAGGGAGTTGGGGCAGGCCATAATCTCCTCCGGCGTGCCGGCGGCGATGATCTGGCCCCCGTGGACCCCGGCGCCGGGGCCCACGTCGATGACGTAATCCGCCGAGCGCATGGTGTCCTCGTCGTGCTCCACCACCACCAAAGTATTGCCCAGATCCCGCAGCTCCTGGAGGGTGTCCAGGAGCTTGTCGTTGTCCCGCTGGTGGAGGCCGATGGAGGGCTCGTCGAGAATATACAGCACCCCCATGAGGCTGGAGCCGATCTGGGTGGCCAGCCGGATGCGCTGGCTCTCGCCGCCGGAGAGGGTGGCGGCAGATCGGCTGAGGGTCAGGTACTCCAGCCCCACGCTCCGCAGGAACCCCAGCCGGGATTTGATCTCCTTCAAAATCCGGTCGGCGATCATCATCTGGGTTTTTGTCAGTGCCAGGGCGTCCACAAAGGCCAGGGCGTCCACCACGGGCAGGGTGGTAAAATCATAGATGCTGGAGCCCCCTACCGTCACCGCCAGGCTCTCCATCTTCAGCCGTTTCCCCTTGCAGCTGGGGCAGGGGCACTCGCTCATGGCCTCCTCCAGCTCCCGGCGGGCGGCGTCGGACTGGGTCTCCCGGTAGCGGCGCTCGACATTGTTGCAGATGCCCTCGAAGGGCTGCTTGAGCACCCCCTTGCCCCGGGGCTGGTCGTAGTGGAGCTCCAGGTTCTCCCCCTTGGTGCCGTAGAGGATAATATCCCTGATCTCGGGCTTCAGGTCCTTCCAAGGGGTAGTGAGCTTAAATTTGTACTTTTTCGCCAGGGCGTCAAAGTACATCCGGCTGATGCCGTCGCCCCGGATGTTGTTCCAGCCGGAGCACTGGATGGCCCCCTCCAGGATGCTCTTTTCCTCGTCGGGGATGATGAGCATGGGGTCCACCTTCAGCTGGCTGCCCAGGCCCGTGCAGGTAGGGCAGGCCCCGTAGGGGTTGTTGAAGGAGAACATCCGGGGAGCCAGCTCCTCGATAGACACGCCGCATTCCTCGCAGGCGTAGTTCTGGGAGAAGAGGATATCCCGCTCCTCCTGGAGGATGTTGGCGATGACCAGCCCCCCGGCCAGGCCGGAGGCGGTTTCCACGCTGTCCGTCAGCCGCTGGCGCACATCGGGGCGCACCACCAGGCGGTCCACCACGATCTCGATATTGTGCTTCTTGTTTTTTTCCAGCTTGATTTCTTCCGTCAGCTCGTAGAGGGACCCGTCCACCCGGACGCGGACATAGCCGGATTTCCGGGCGTCGTCAAAGATCTTCTGGTACTCACCCTTCCGGGAGCGAACCACCGGGGAGAGGATCTGCACCCGGGTTCCCTCCGGGAGATCCAGGATCTGGTCAATAATCTGATCAATGGTCTGCTGGCGGATCTCCTTGCCGCAGATGGGGCAGTGGGGCGTGCCTACCCGGGCCCAGAGGAGGCGGAGGTAGTCGTAGATCTCGGTGACGGTGCCCACGGTGGAGCGGGGGTTTTTGCTGGTGGTTTTCTGGTCGATAGAGATGGCCGGGGAGAGGCCGTCGATATAGTCCACGTCCGGCTTCTCCATCTGGCCCAGGAACATCCGGGCATAGGAGGAGAGGGACTCCACATACCGCCGCTGGCCCTCGGCATAGATGGTGTCGAAGGCCAGGGAGGATTTTCCGGACCCGGAGAGGCCCGTCACCACTACCAGCTTGTCCCGGGGGATTTCCACATCTACGTTTTTCAGGTTGTTTTCCCGGGCTCCCTTGATATAAATTTTATCCTGCATGGGTGTTCTCCTGTTCGCGTTGTATTACATTTCGTTCCGCTGGTCCGAGCGTCCCAGAAGGTAGTCCGTTGTTACATTGAAATAGTCAGCGATGTCCATCAGCATAATAATAGAGATATTGATTTGACCATATTCGATCTTCTGATAATGGCTCCACGTGCATTTTAAGATTTCAGCCATTTGGATTTGCTTCAATCCAGATTCTTTGCGCAATTCTTTTAAGCGCATAGAAAATTTTAATAGCTCGGGCTTTTTTTCATTTTTCATTCAGTACCCCCTTGACACATAGTAAAAAAAGGTGTACACTATACATAGTAATTTGATGTATATCAGGAGGAAAGTTTCATGGACAAGACTTACAACTGGCTGTACAGAGAGTACACACTGCCGCTGTTATCCGACATGGCGGAGGAACAGGGGAAGCTGCTCCGAGATCTGACCTACTCCCTGCCGCTGACAACGGGGGACCGCCTCGACGTGTACGACACACTAACGCTCTTCCGCCATAATTGGGGTATGGAAGCCTTTGCCCTGGGGGCCACGGATCCGGATATATTTTCTTCGTTCTTCTGTCATCTATCATTCACTCCTGTCGTTGACTGCTTGTCTTTGTC
>JAAWHO010000072.1 GCA_022795905.1 Oscillospiraceae bacterium | reverse complement strand
GCTGATCTCCGACGAGGAGCTCAGCGCGGACTATATCATCCCCAAGGCATTCGACAAGCGGGTGGGCTCCGCCGTGGCCAAGGCTGTCGCCGAGGCCGCCCGGTCTTCCGGTGTGGCGAGAATCTGATGCTTCTGTGTGTGTTTCTATGCCCTATTCAAAGGAGGAAAATTTTATGAAATCCGGTTACAAGCTCTTTAATATGCCCTGGTATTACTT
Organism: Oscillospiraceae bacterium; assembly: GCA_022795905.1. Classification (GTDB taxonomy): domain Bacteria; phylum Bacillota; class Clostridia; order Oscillospirales; family Oscillospiraceae; genus Pelethomonas. The sequence continues at coordinate 9,572 of JAAWHO010000072.1, read as the reverse complement.
CGCGATTTTCTCCGTTCTGGTTCTGCTGGCCACCATGGTGGGCGTGCTGCCCGCCGGCATGGCCGGATGCTTCGCCTTTATGATCGTGTTCGGCACCATCTTCCAGGAGATCGGTGACAAGCTGCCCATCGTCCGCTCCTATCTGGGCGGCGGGGCCATTGTGGTTATCTTCGGCATGGGCTTTCTGCGGTACGTGAACTTCTTCGGCGTTTTCGATCTGTTCAATCCCGCCAGCGCCGAGGGCGTGACCTATACGGCCACCTTGATGAAGAACATCGAGAGCTTCTTCAAGCCCACCGGCGCATTCCTGGATTTCTACATCGCGGCCCTCATCACCGGCTCTATCCTGGGCATGAACCGGAAGCTCCTGATGAAGGCTGCGGCCCGCTATTTCCCCGCTATCTTCGGCGGCATCGTTGTAGCCTTCGGCCTGGCGGTGCTGGGCGGCGTGGTCACCGGCTTCGGCGCGGTGCGGGCGCTGCTGCTCATTGCCCTGCCCATCATGGGCGGCGGCATGGGCGCAGGCGCTGTGCCTCTGAGCAAGATCTTTGAGTCCACCGGCACCATGACGGCGGAGGAGGCCATCTCCATTATGAACCCCGCCGTAGCTATCGGCAACGCCACCTCCATTGTCCTGGCGGGCATCATTGTCAAGGTCCTGGTGAGCAGGAACTGGAACGGCCAGGGCACCCTGATGCGCAGCGGCGTGGCCGACGCCTCCGAGCTGGAGATCAGCCCGGAGATGCAGGCCAAGCGGGATAAGGTCAACGTTACCAACCTGGGTATCGGCCTGTTCACCTCCACCGCCTTCTTCGCCTGGGGCTTCATCGTGGCCAAGGCCTGGAACGCGCTGGTCCCCGCCGTAAACATCCACGCCTATGCCTGGATGATCATCTCTGTGGCCCTGTGCAAGATCTTCAACATTATTCCCGAAAACATTGAGATTTGCTGCTATCAGTGGTTCCAGTTCATTATGAAGAATCTGACCAGCGCTCTGATGGTGGGCATCGGTCTGTGCTATCTGAGCCTGGACGTGGTCATCTCCTCCTTCAGCCTGACTTATCTGCTGCTGTGCCTGCTGACCTGCGTGGGCGCGGTCATCGGCGCGGGCCTTATCGGCAAGCTGGTGGGCTTCTACCCAGTGGAGGCGGCTATCACCGCCGGCCTGTGCATGGCCAACATGGGCGGTACCGGCGATGTGGCGGTGCTCTCCGCTGCGGACCGTATGGAGCTGATGCCCTTCGCTCAGATCTCCTCCCGTCTGGGCGGCGCCATTATCCTGATCCTCGGCAGCCTCATGCTGTCCATTATGGGCGGTATGCTGTAAAAGGGCTATGGCAGATTGCCTCAAGTGCGGCGGCGTTGGGGACTACCCCTTTCGTGTGCTGGAGGTCCATACCCTTCACGTCCGGGATCTGGACGGCGAGAAGCGCGTCCAGGCCCTGGGAGATTTCCGGGAGTACGCCGTGTGCGCCGCCTGTGCGCGGGAGCGGCTGGACAGGGCCCTCCATCCCGAAAGGTCCGCAGCGCGGAAGCTCCTCCCCTTCCTGGCAGTGCTGGCCTTCGGCCTGATTGTTACGGCGGCTTGCTGGACAGGGGGATCTGCCCTGCGGCTGCTGGGGGCGGCGGGTATCTTCTGCGGCTGCGCCGGGAGCCTGTCCGTCCTCAGGGCGGCAGGCCGGGAAAAAAGCGTCTGCGCCTCCCTTCCGCCGGAGGAGGCCCTGGCCCAGGCTGCCTGGACCCATCTGCTGGAGATAGCCCCAAAGAAGGCCGGGGACCATGATTTGACCTATATCCCGGTCAATCCCGAGACCCTGGCCCTGAAAAACGGGGATTTAGGCATCGTTTACGATCTGCTGCCGGCAGTGGCCAGGCAGGCCTGGAACCGTCTCCACGGCGTGGAGGAGCCAGAGAAATCATAGAAATCGTATGGAGCGGGAGCTGTTTGGCCCCCGCTCCTGTCTATTTCGCTGATTTGCCGGAGAAGGGCTTGACAAATTGGCCTGTTTCCTATATAGTTCATTTTATGAACTACTTGGAAACCAACAGACAACTCAGCGAGGAGCTTCTCTCCACCTGGCTGCGCCTGGGCAGCGTCATCAACAACCAGCGTCTGGTGTCGGGCCTCTCCTTCAATGAAGCCCAGGTCTGCGGTCTGCTGACCCAGCCCGGCGGGTGCCGCACGGCCAGTGAGCTGTGCGCCCGGACCCGGATTCTCAAGTCCCAGATGAACGCCATCCTGCTCTCTCTAGAGAAACGGGGCCTCATCACCCGGCAGCAGGATCCGGCGGACCGCCGCCGGATTGAGATACGCCTGTCCCCGGCGGGGATCAGCCAGTATCAGGAGGCCCACAGACCGGTGCTGGACATGGCCGGCCGGCTGGTGGGCTCCATGGGCGAGGAGAAGGTCCGGCAGCTGCTGCCCCTGCTGCGGCAGGCGGCGGACACATTTGAAAGACTGCAAAAGGAGGCGTGACAGATGGCTGTCCGTATTCTCACCGACTCCGCGTCGGATTTTGATTTGGTTGTCGCCCAGCGGCGGCGGGTGGAGGTCGTTCCCCTGCCGGTCCAGTTTGGCGGGGCCAGCTTTCTGGACGGGAAAACCCTGAGCCACGAGGTATTTTACAAGCTTCTCCTGGAGAAGAAGGAGAACCCCTCCACATCCCAGCCCACGCCGGCTGCGTTTCTGCGGCACTTCGAGGAAGCCAAGGCGGCGGGGGACCAGGTGGTGGCGGTTCTGCTGTCCGGCGCCCTCAGCGGCACGCTCCAGAGCGCGCAGATTGCCAAGGAGATGTGCGAGTATGAGCCCATTTATATTGTGGACAGCCGGAGCGCGTCTGCGGGAATGCAGATTCTGGTGAATTATGCCTGCAAGCTCCGGGACAGCGGCCTGCCGGCGGAGGACATCGCCTGCGAGGTGGAGAAGCTCAAGGGGAAGGTGCGGATCTTTGCCGTTATTGATACCCTGGAGTATCTGCGCCGGGGCGGCCGGCTCACCGGGCTCCAGGCTGGCTTAGGGACAGTGACCAAGCTCAAGCCTGTCATCACCGTTCGGGACGGAGCCGTCACAATCCTCCACAAGGCGTTCGGGACTGCCGCCGCCGTCAAGCAGATGATGAAGCTCCTGGCGGAGCACCCTGTTGACGACGACTTCCCCTCCTACTTTCTGTACACGGACGACAGGTCCCGGGAGGAGCTCCTGCTGCCTAAGCTGAAGGAGCTGGGGACGCTTCCCAAGAGGCTCCATTTTTGCAGCCTGGGGGCCGCAATCGGCACCCATATCGGACCCGGAGCGCTGGGAATGGCGTATATTGAAAGAACTTAAAAACGAGGCGGCCAGCGGGGCCGCCTCGTTTTTCTTTACAACACCTCTGCCGTTATTTTTCCCCGGAGGCGTTCTCTTCCGCACGGAGCATATTCTCCCTGGCCCGTTCCACATGGGCCAGGGACAGCTCCTCGGCCCGCTTCCCGTCGCGGGCCTCCAGGGCCCGAAAAATCTCCCGGTGCTCCTCCGTGGACTTCCGGGCCCGCTCACTGTCAGATACGGAGAGCCGCCGGTGGCGCATCAGGCGCTTGAGAAGGGCCGTCAGCTGCTTTTCAAACACCCTGCTTCCGCAGCCGGCATAGATCGCCTCGTGGAAGCGGCTGTCCAGCTCCAGGATCTTATCCGGCATTCCCCTGGACACATAGAACTCCTGCAGGGTGACAATTTCATCCAGGTCCAGCAGCTGCTTTGCCGTCATATGGGCACAGCACATGGCCGTAGCCAGCCCCTCCAGCCGCAGCCGGATCTCCAGAATATCCAGCAGGTCCTGATGGCTGGTCCCCACCACGACGACGCCCTTCCCCCGGCTCTCCACCAGGTCATCCTGCTCCAGGCGCCGCAGGGCCTCCCGTACCGGCGTCCGGCTCACCTGGAGCTGCTGGGAGAGCTTTACCTCTGTGAGCACATCCCCCCTCTGGTAGATACCGCTGAGGATGTCCAGCTCCACCCGCTCATAGACCATGTCCGCCAGGGACGTCGGCTTCCCCTCCATGTCAGCGGGCCAGCCGGCCGGGGGCCAGTTCCTCGATCTTCGCCTCCAGCTCGTGGCGGGACAGGGTGCTCTGCCGGCCGTTCTCGTACTCTTCATCCACCCAGGCCTTCAGCTCCACCACCAGCGGGTCGGTCTTGGTCAGGGCGGCCTCCCCGTCCAGGTCGTAGTTCTCGTTGATCCAGTAGGCGATGCCCGCCAGGCCGGAGGTCTTGCCGATCATCACCGATGCCGGCCGCTTGAGCAGCTTCTTGGTATCAAAAATGTTATAGATTTCCTCGTCCTTCAGCAGGCCGTCGGCGTGGATGCCAGCCCGTGTCACGTTGAAATTCCGGCCTACAAAGGGAGTGGAGTCAGGGATCTTATACCCGATGCTCCGGCGGAAGTAGGCGGCGATATCGGTGATGGCGGTGGTGTCCATGCCGTCCAGGGTGCCCCGCAGGCCGGCGTACTGGAACACCATGGACTCCAGGGGGATATTCCCCGTCCGCTCGCCGATGCCCAGCAGAGTGCAGTTCACCGCGCTGGCTCCGTACATCCAGGCGTGGCCGGCGTTGGCGGTAGCCAGGCAGAAGTCGTTGTGGCCGTGCCACTCCAGGCATTCCGAGGGCACGTCGGCATAGTGGCGCAGACCGTAGATGATCCCCGGCACGCTCCGGGGCAGGGTGGATCCGCCGTAGGGCACGCCGTAGCCCAGGGTGTCGCAGGCCCGGATCTTCACCGGGATCCCCGCCTCCCGGGACAGATCCTGGAGGGCGTTGACAAAGGGCACCACAAAGCCGTAAAAATCTGCCCGGGTGATGTCCTCCAGGTGGCAGCGGGGGATGACCCCGGCGGAGAAGGCTTCCTTCACCGTAGCCAGATAGGTGTCCAGGGCCTGCCGGCGGGTCATGTGGAGCTTCTTGAAGATATGGTAATCCGAGCAGCTGACCAGGATCCCCGTCTCCGGAATGCCCATCTCGTGGACCAGCCTGAAGTCCTCCGGCGTAGCCCGGATCCAGGAGGTGATCTCCGGATACCGCAGCCCCAGCTCCCGGCAGCGGTCCAGGGCCTCCCGATCTTTCTTGCTGTAGATGAAAAACTCCGTCTGCCGCACGATACCCTTGGGGCCGGAGAGCCGGCTGAGGAGCTTGAACAGCTCCACGATCTGGTCCGCGGAGAAGGGCTCCATGGACTGCTGCCCATCCCGGAAGGTGGTGTCGGTGATCCAGATCTCCTCCGGCATCCCCATAGGCACCCGGCGATGGTTGAAGGGGATTTTGGGGGCCTCCTCATAGTTAAAGGCGTCCCGGTACAGCACCGGCTCCGCCACATCCTGCAGCTGATACTTGTAGGATTTCTGCTCCAGCAGATGGGAAGAATTCGAGAGTTCCAGCATGGCTTCATACCTCCTGTATATTTGTATACAATTATACAGATATACCACCGCTTGTCAATAGCAAATCCGAAGAAATCACCCTCCCCCTCCCCGCCGCTTTTGGCCGATCTCTCCAGAGCAGGGCCGGGCGCTTGCCCCAAGAGCAAAAAAATCCCCCGACCACTGCGGTCGGGGGGGGATTGCGGATTTATTTCAGAAGATAGTTTCGCACCAGGATCTGCATCAGCTCGTCCCGATCCACCTTGCGGATCAGGGTCCTGGCCTGGTTGTGATTGGTGATATAGGTGGGGTCCTCCGAGAGAATGTAGCCCACGATCTGGTTGATGGGATTGTAGCCCTTCTCCTCCAGCGCCTTGTATACTGTCACCATAATCCGGTGAATCTCCGCGTCCTGATCGCCGGAAAAATCGAACTTGCGGGTATAATCCTCCACGCCTGCACCACCTTCCCTCTCAGATTAGCTATAGTATACTCAATTTTTCCCCATCTGTAAAGAGAAAAGAGCGGAATGTTACAGAGATGTAATATTCGACTGATTTCTCCTGATATTTCCGGAAAATCCTTCCATCCCCTTCCATGCCGGAAATTTCTTCCGCGTCCCCCTTGACAGGAGGCCGACTTCGTGGTATATTCAATATATCGATTGACGATGTATCATTTGCCGACAGATTGATTTATAGGAGGCTGTATCATGAGTAAAAGGCAAAAGCGGTTTGCTTTCATCGGCGCGTTTGCGGGGCTGCTGTATTTGGCGAGGGGCCTTCTCCCCCCGCCGGAGCTCCTGGTCTGTTTCTGCCTGGGAACCGCGCTTGGGATCCTTGCGCTGAATATCTTTTTGACGGATGAGCGGGCGGAGAAGCTGCACGCCTGGAAGAAACGGGCCTTCGCCCGGCTGGTGGGCCGTGGATAGGCCCCAGCCCTTGACGGAAGCCCTGTTCTACATCCTGCTGGCCGCCCGGCGTCCGGTCCACGGCTACGGCATCACCCAGGAGGTGGCCTCGCTCACTGGCGGACGGGTGAACCTGGGGCCGGGGACGCTGTACGGAGCCATCAATTCCCTGCTGGACAAGGGCTGGATCGAGCTCTATAGCGCGGAGGCCGGCTCCCGGAAGAAAAAGGAGTACCGGATTACCAGCCAGGGCCGGGCGGCGTTCGCCGCGGAAATGGAGCGGCTTCAGGAGCTGGTCAGCAATGGGGCACGCATGGAGGAGGAGACATGATTCAATTTAAGCTTACCTTTGACAAGGATATGGAGGAGGACTGGCTCAACGACTGGTGCCAGCGGGGCTGGGCCTTCAAGCGCTTCTGCATGGGGTTCTTCAACTTCATTCCCTGCCATCCCGGGGAGTTCATCTACCGGATAGACCTGGTTCCGGGCACGGGGCTCCGGTGCGACGACTACTGGGGGTATGTCTCCTTCATGAAGGAGATGGGGGTGGAGGTTCTCCAGCGTTGGGGCAGGTGGGTCTATCTTCGCAAGCGGACCGAGGACGGCCCCTTTGACGTCTACACCGATCTGGACTCCCAGATCGGCCTGTACCAGCGGATGCGAAGGCTGTTCGTCTGGGTGCTGATTCTTGAAGTCTTCTGCGCCATCCCCTCGCTTTGCCTGCTTATTATGGAACCGAGCCTGTTCCTGCGCTGCGTGGGCGGAGTGTTTCTGCTGATTGTGTACGCCTTTGGCAGGGCAATCCGGAGATGTGGTCAAAAAATCCAGGATTTAGAGCGGCGGCGGCAATAAAAACATGGAGGTATTTAACATGGATCGCTTCAAAAAAGTTTACAGCCAGGGCATGATTGAGGTCACGGAAATCTGGGTTGACCAGGAGACCGGCGTCCACTATGTCTTTCACCGGAACGGCAATCCAGCGGGCTTCACGCCGCTCCTGGGCCCGGATGGAAAACCCGTTATCACAAAATAGGCAGCGCAAAACAGCGGGCCTCCCCTATCGGGAGTCCCGCTGTTTTCCTTCTTTAAACCGTCACTTCCTCCACCCGGATATACTCCCGGACAGCATAGGTGCTCTCTCTGCTGCCCAGCCATTCGTCGAACGCGGTGGCGCAGCCGGCGGCGATCCCCAGCCGAAGAGCCTCGGCGAAATCGCTGCTCTCGTGGAAGCCCGTAAGGAACCCGGCAATCAGCGCGTCCCCTGCCCCCACCGTATTGCGTACTGTCCCAGGGACGGCGTTGGCGGAGAAGAGCCTCTGATCCTCTGTCAGCAGGAAGGCTCCCTCGCCTCCCATGGAGACCAGCACGTTCCGCGCGCCCTCGTGCTGGAGCTGGTGGGCCAGCTCCACGCCCTCCGCAAACTCCAGCTCGTCCACTCCAAAGAGGGCTCCCAGCTCGTGGAGATTGGGCTTGACCAGGAACGGACGGCAGCCCAGGCACTGCCACAGCGCCTCCCCGCTGCAATCGAGCACCGTGTTGCAGCCGGTGGACGCCAGGCGCTGGAGAATGGAGATATACAGCGGGATGCTCTGGGTCCAGCCGGAGAGGACCACGGCGTCCTCCTTGCGGATCTCGTCCAGCAGCTCCAACAGGCGGCTCATGTCCCCCTGCTGAAGCTCCGGCCCCATGCCGTTGACCGCCGTCTCCGGCTGGCCGGTGAATTTTACGTTGATGCGGCTCTGGCCTCCGCCGGCCAGCTCCAGCAGCTGGTGAGGGCACCCCAGGTCATCCAGCAGGTCCCGGATGGCCTGCCCGATGTGGCCCGCCGCAAAGCCCAGCGCCTTTGTCTCCATGTCCAGCCGCTGGAGCATGATGGAGACATTGAGCCCCTTCCCGCCGGGATAAATGGCCTCGCTTCTCGTCCGGTTTACCTGTCCTGGGATGAGATCAGCCTCCACGGTGTAGTCCAGAGAAGGATTCGTTGTAATGGTATAAATCAAGCAAACACACCCCCACACACAAAGTGGTTCTATCATAGCATGAGAGCCCCTGTTTTTCAAGAAATATTTTGAAGGAGCCGACATTTTTCTCTAAAACTTGGAGGATTTTCCGTTTTTTGGAAGATATAGGGGCCGTCCTCCAATGGAGGACGGCCCCTATATTTATTGGTCATTCAAGAGAAAGGAACAACAATTACATCAGCGGGTCCATACTCAGCACGGGATGACCCTTTTCGGTCAGGTAGTTGAGCAGAGCCTCGGCATCCTCGGTGACAGTCTCGTCGCCGATCATGTCGCAGAAGTTGTCCACGCCGTAGAGCTCCTTGGCGGACTGGTTGACCTTCTCGGCCACCTGATCCTTCAGGGCCTTGGGCATCCAGACGATGCGGCCCAGACCGCCCTCCGCCTTCATGAACTTCTTGGAGGCGATGAAGTGCTTGCCATGGCCCATGAAGCCGGGGGTCTGCACGCCGCCGCCGGTCATGGAGGCCATCTCAGAGAAGGTCATGCCCAGGGGGGTCATGCCCGCGTGCTCACGGTTGACGATGACCACGCCGTTGGAGAAGGGCTCGATGCCGCAGATGCACTCGAAGCAGCCGCAGGAGGTCATAGGATCCTCCATGATGGAGTACAGGGTCACGCTCTCCAGAGCGCCCTGGCTGTACTTCTTGACCGCATCGTTGACCTCTTCCCACCGGCCGATGTTCTCGTCGATGATGTGGTCCTTGGGCACGATCTGACAGGGGCCGGAGGGATCCAGCTCGTTGGTGGCCTTGGCGTCCAGCCAGCTCACCGCGCCGCACAGGCCCAGACGCTCCGGGGTAACGATGCAGACGTGGCTGGGGGAGAAGGACTGGCACATGATACAGGTATAGAACTGCTCGACGTTCTCGTCGGTGAGGCTGCCCAAACGCTCGTCGCGCTTGTCGTAGGCGGGGATGGCCACCTCCTGGCGGAACTTGGCGCACTCGGCGGGATCGGTGATGATGGTGACCTCACACTTGTCGATGACGGTATCATAGTCGCTCTTGAGCTTAGCGTAGAGGACCTCGGCAAAATCCTTGGCACGAACACCGGCCTCAAAGGCAGCCTTGCTGATACGGATACGGATCACATCCCGCTGGCCGGTGTGCATGACACCCTCCATGCAGTTGATGTAGGCGTGGAACTTCCGCTCGAACACGGACTCGAAGTCGCTGTTCATGTTCTTGCCGGCCACATCGGCCACCATGCAGAAGTCCACCTTGCTGCCCACCTCGAACTGGTCGAAG
>JAAWHO010000071.1 GCA_022795905.1 Oscillospiraceae bacterium | reverse complement strand
AGTATCTGTGCGCCAAAACAAAATACAGTAGCCTTACGGCGGTTTTGAAATAACAAATTTCAAGCCGCCGTTTTCTTTTGAAAAAATAGAATACGGAGGCACCTTATACGAGCCGATATGCTGATTGGGAATGAGGACATTGAGGGTCCTGGGACAGGCCATGATCTGCCGCAGAAGCAGATTCGCCTGAGTGACCTTCTTGCCGGTGGCGAAGGGCCAGTAGGAGCCCACGCCCTCGCTCATCATGCCTCCGCCGTCCACAATGCTGGGGTTCTTGAACCCTCTGGGGGCCACCAGACGCCACAGCCAGGCCAGAGCCGGGGGGACAATGTGGAGCATCCCCATAATGCCGTAGTTGGGCTCCGCGGCGGTGGAGGGGGGCATCCGCACGCCGAAGGAGCGGACGGAGACCTCCTGGGGCTCCCGGGGCGTGATGTTCTCGATCATATCTCTGGGGATAATGACGCGGGGGTTGGGGCAGGGCTGGCCGTTGGAGTCCTTCACGTGCTCCCAGATAAGGCAGGTGGCTCCGGGCACGCCGTCCATATTGAAGAACAGTAAGGGTCGGGAGGGGTGGATGGAGACCTTCTCATAGAGGGGGTTGTTGCCGTAGGCGTGGAGGCTGTCCATGCGCAGGAACCAGCCGGCCTCAGCATCCACGATCATCAGCTTGCCGGCCTCCGTGTCCTGGTAGGCCTTGTGGGCGATGGCCATATCGTCGCAGATGGGGTAGATGGTGCAGGACTCCCGGAGGCTCAGGTAGTATTCCTCGCCGCTGGTGATGTGCCGGCCCAGGAGGAGCCGGTGGTCGTCCTCCCGCTGGAAGTCCTCCAGCATCTCGCTCTTGCCGCCGCCGGAGGCGCCCTCGTGCATGAAGACGATCTCGTTCTCGTAGGGCGTCTCCACCAGGGCCGCGCTGGCGTGGCAGCAGACCCAGCCCTCCTGCTCGCCGATGTCCAGGAGCACGGAGTACACGCCCTTCTTAGCGGAGGGGCCGGGGTAGAGGTTGTAGGCAAAGACCTCGTGGAGCGTCTCGCTGCGGTTGTGGACTACCACCTGCTTGCCGTCAAAGTGGGTGTGGCGGAAGGGCGGAGCCACATAGATAATGGCCCGGGGGGTGTAGCCCTCGGGGATGTCGGCGATGGAGACAAATCCCTGCATATTGGCAAGGGCCAGGGCGAAAAAGGCGGCGTTAGCGGGGCAGATCATCAGACTGTCATAGCCGCTGTGGGGGTCGCCGGCCTGGAAGGGGAGCATAATGACCCGCTGGGTGGAGAACCAGTCCAGCGTCTCCTGCCGCAGGGAGGCAAAGTCATAGCCGAAGCGCTCCCGGAACCGGGGCTTGTCGGTGGGCAGGTCGTCGCTGATGACCATGGAGTTGGGGTCCCGGCGGCGCATATAGTCCTCCATGAAATTGACCAGAGCGCCGTTTTTGCAGCGGATGACCTCAGCCTCCTTCACGGTACCCTTGCCGACGATATTGTAGACCACATCGTACTGGGAGGTATGGGTGGGGCCGAAGACCAGCTCGTCCAGCTCGTCCTGTGTTTCAATGTAGGCGATGGAGCGGCACTTGCTCAGGGCCTGCCGGAGGTCCTCAGGCAGGATAAATTTGGAGAAAAAAGTATCAAGCATGGTACAGCCTCCTTTTATTTCCATAACAATATGGTATACAAAATAGTATCATATTTTTCCTCAAAGCGCAACCGGAAAATTCCCGTCCCTTCACGCCCGTCTCATAAAATCCCCCAATTTCCTGCTTTTGACCATTTCTGGCGGGCTTGGATCTGCGGCGAATCGTCCTTGTAATTTCACGGAAAATATCGTATGATATAAAAAGGGATATCCGGAAAGCCCGACGCCCGCCTCGCCGGCGGGGCAATCATACATAAAGGAGGCCATCCTATGGAGGAGAAGAAAATGATAAAGGTCACCGTAGACGGCACGGAATACACCTACCCCCGCGGAACGTCCTATCGGGCGATTGCGGCGGATTTCCAGGCCCAGGTCCCCTGGGATATTCTGCTGGTCAACCGGGACGGAAAGCTCTGCGAGCTCCACAAGGAGCTGGACCGGGACTGTTCGCTGAGGATGGTCACCGCCCGGGACAAGCCCGGCATCCAAACCTATGAGCGCAGCGCGGTTCTGCTGCTGCTGAAGGCCTTCTACGACGTGGCGGGGCGGGAGAACGTGGAGCGTATCACCGTGGAGTTCTCCCTCAGCAGCGCGCTCTTCCTTCTGGCCAGGGGCAGCTTCACCCTGGACCAGGCCCTGCTGGAGCGGGTGGAGGCGCGTATGCGGGAGCTCTCCGCCGCGGCCAGGCCCATTGAGAAGAGGTCCATGAGCACTGACGACGCCATCGAGCTGTTTCAGCAGACCGGACTGGTCCACAAGGCCCAGCTTCTGCGCTTCCGGACCGACTCCCATATCAACGTCTATACTCTGGACGGCTTTGCGGACTACTTCTACGGCTACATGGCGCCGGATACCGGCTACATCAAATGCTTCGGCCTGGAGCTGTTTGAAAACGGCTTTGTCCTGCGCCTGCCCACCCAGAGGGACCCCGGGCAGCTGGGGGAGTTCCGGCCGTCCCGGAAGGTGTTCCGGGAGCTCTACGAGTCCACGCTGCGCTTTGAGGCGCTCAGCGCCTCCAACGTGGCGGAGCTGAACACCACGGTCTCCCAGGGCAGCGCGCTGCCGCTGATTCTGGCCCATGAGGCCATGATGGAGAAGAAGATCGGCGACATCGCCGCCGAGATCGCCGCCCGGAAGGAGGTCCGCTTCGTCATGATCGCGGGCCCGTCCTCCTCCGGCAAGACCACCTTCTCCCACCGGCTGTCCACCCAACTGCGGGCCTGCGGCCTGCGGCCCCACGCCGTAGCCACGGACAACTATTTCAAAAACCGGGAGGACACCCCCAGGGACGAGAAGGGCCAGTACGATTTCGAGTGTCTGGAGGCCATGGACGTAGAGCAGTTCAACACGGACATGGTCCGGCTGCTGGACGGCGAGAGCGTGGAGCTCCCCACCTTCAACTTCAAGAAGGGGGCCCGGGAGTACAACGGAAACTTCCTCACCCTGGGGGAGGGGGACGTGCTGGTTATCGAGGGCATTCACTGCCTCAACGACCAGTTTACCCACTCCCTGCCCAAGGAGAGCAAGTACAAAATCTACATCAGCTGTCTCACCACCCTGAACATCGACGACCACAACCGCATCCCCACCACCGATGTCCGACTTCTGCGGCGGATTGAGCGGGACGCCCGGACCCGGGGCTACAGCGCCCAGGACACTATCCGGATGTGGCCCTCCGTCCGGCGGGGGGAGGAAAATTACATCTTCCCCTTCCAGGACAGCGCGGACATGATTTTCAACTCGGCCCTCATCTATGAGACGGCCCTGCTGAAGCCCTATGTGGAGCCCCTGCTCTTCGGCGTGCCGAGGGACAGCGAGGAGTATATTGAGGCCAAGCGGCTGCTGAAGTTCCTGAACTATTTCCTCCCCATCCCGGCGGACAATGTACCCAAGACCTCCCTCGCGCGGGAGTTTATCGGCGGAGGCTGCTACCACGCCTGAGCGCGGAGGGCCGCCCCGGCATAGAAAAGGCCCCCTGGCGCAGAAAAACTGTGTCAGGGGGCTTTCCTATGCCGTTGACAATAAGGAGGGGGTGGTGTATCATGTTGATTAGCAGTTACTAACCCGTTTCTATAGCAATCTTAAAAATTGCGGCAAACGGGCCGCCGAGGGCGGCGGCTCCTACAAATCTTTCTGTAGGGGCCGGCCCGTTTGCCAGGATTTTTGGCGTTCGCTATAAACAGGCATCGGGCTGGGTAGGGAGAGGAGAAGACAATGAAATTTTACGAATTTGGAGAGACAGCGGCACCTGTAATCCTGCTGCTCCCCGGGACCTGCTGCCATTGGAGGGCCAATTTCGGAGAGGTGATCCCTCTGCTGGAGCGGGAGCTCCGGGTCGTCTGTGCGTCCTATGACGGCTTCGACGAGACGGAGGATTCTGTGTTTCCGACGATGCTCGACGAGACGGAAAAGATTGAGGACTATCTCCAGATGGCCTGCGGCGGGAGCATCCGCGCCGCCTACGGCTGCTCGCTGGGCGGCGGCTTTGCAGGGCTGCTGGTGCAGCGCGGGAAAATTCACATTGACCACGCGATTCTGGGCAGCTCCGATCTGGACCAGGACAGCGGCCTTTCTGCCAAGGTCAAGGCGCGGCTCGCCGGGAGGCTCCTCTGCAGTATGCTTCAAAAGGGCCGGGCCCCCGGGTTTATGCGGAAATGGCTGGACAAACAGTCCCCGGAAACGCGGCCCTATTACGAAAAAATGGTGGATATGTTCGGCATCAACAGCGGACGGATGTCGTTCGTGCGGCGGGAGAGCGTTTATAACCAGTTTTATTCCGACCTAGTGACGCCCCTGGAGGACGGCATCTCGGCGCCCGGCACCACAGTCCATATCTTCTATGCGCTGAAAATGGGCCAACAGTACGAAGCGCTTTACCGGCGGCACTTCCAGGCTCCGGACATCCGCCGCTATGACCTGCAGCACGAAGAGCTGCTGGTCTGCCGTCCCCGGCAGTGGGCAGAGGAGGTTTTGGATTGCTGCGGGATGGGGGAGAGGGCGGAGGCCAAGCCCGCCGGAGACTGAGGGGCTTGTCACACCTGCTGCGGTCCGCGCCCTACAACTCCCGGACGCCCGCCAGCCGCAGCCAGGTTTGCAGTTTTTTGATGGGAAATCCGGTAAATGTAAAATCCTCCTCGCCCTGGCCGTGTCCGAAGGGAGTTTCCTCGGCACGGCCGTATATTGTCACAGCAGGAATAAAGAGAAGGATTTTGCCGGCAGTGAAGCCTCTGATTTTCGACAGCTTCAGCTCGATTTCCGTATAAGTGTCCAGGAGAACCCGCCGGTCCGTCACATAAATGACAGCGTGCCAGCATTGACAGGTGTGTTTTCCCAGGTCCCGGTAGGATACAAGTCCCTGCCCGATGAGCAATTCACCGGGGGCGAAATACCTGCGGTTTTCCATGGGAGCCTCCCTTCTGCCGCCTACTCCGCGGGGAGCGGCTTCTTTTTCTTCGGCGCAGCCCTCTTTTTCAGCTGGGAGAGCGTCTTCCGGTACCGCTCGGCGATGGGGCCGGCGTCCTTGTAAATGGCGGCCTTACCCTGCCACTGCCGGCCATCCTTTTCCACCGTCACCGCCAGGTACATCCGCCGGTGGACTTTGCACCGGCAGCGGAGCACCTGCTCCGTGGACAGGGTGCGGACCCAGCGCCCGCCGGTCAGCGGCCCGCCGCACAGGGGGCAGGCCGGCCGGGCGACCTCCGGCCGGTTCTTGCAGGCCCACCGGGTGTCGAAGCTGCCCAGCTCCGCCTCCCACAGGGGCGGGCGGCCCTTCTGCTTGGGCGGGCGGCGGAAGAGCTGGAGCCCCTCAAAGCGGTCCAGCAGGACCTGATAGACCAGGATGGTGTAGTAGGTGTCGTTCCACGCGCTGTGGAAGTCCAGGTCCGCCTCAATGCCCAGGTCGGTCACCGCCTTCTCCAGGGACGGCTGGCAGGCCAGGCTGCCCTCGTGGAGTCTCTGATAGACGTATTGCAGGTCGAAAAACTCGCATTTCCACCCGGCGTCAAAGCGGAGCTGGTGGTGAGTGAAGTTGTCCAGCAGGACCTCCACATCGTTATTGCCCCACTCCACGAACACCGGCGCGTCTCCGCACCAGTGGAGGAAGGCCGGCCCCAGGTCCAGAAAGTCGGGGGCGTCGGCCAGCAGCGCGCGCAGCTCCTCTCGCCCGTAGGGCAGCAGGCGGTAGGTCCGGCCCTCAATCTTCCGGCCCACGGTGGGGTGGATATAGCTGTGGAAGGAGTCCACCATGGCGCCGCTGGCCGGGTCCACCTTCATGGCGGCGACCTCCAGGAGCTCGTGAAAGGGGAGGCGGACCCCCTCCCGGTTTCGGTAGAAGGTGGTGTTCCACTCCAGGTCCATAAAAATCAGCTCGTGCATCGCTCAGCGCTCCCATAATCGTTTCATATCCGCCGGCAGGGGGGCGGTAAGGTCCAGCCCCTCCCCGCTCACCGGGTGCGCCAGCACCAGGCGGCAGGCGTGGAGGGCGGGGCGGGAGATGCGCGCCCGGTCCTCGGTGCCATAGAGCCAGTCCCCGGCCAGGGGGCAGCCCACCGCAGCCATATGGACCCGCAGCTGGTGGGTCCGCCCGGTCTGGGGACGCAGCTCCACCAGGCTCCAGCACCCCCGCCGCCCCAGCACCCGGTAGCGGGTCAGGGCCGGGCGGCCGTCGGGGGAAACCTGCCGCTTGACGGCGGAGCCGGGCGCCTGGCCGATGGGCAGGTCAATGACGCCCTCCGCCGGCTCCGGCGCGCCCGCGCACACCGCCAGGTAGGTCCGGGCGAAGCCCCCGCCGTGGAGCTGCCGCCGGAGCCGGTCGTGAATATAGCCGGTTTTGGCCACGGCCATGAGCCCCGTAGTGCCCCGGTCCAGCCGGTTCACCGGATGGAAGGGCGCGCCGGGGCCCAGATAGCGGACCACGCCGCCGGCCAGCGTGGGCTCCCCGGGGGAGAGGGAGGAGGGGATCACCGCCAGCGGGGCGGGCTTGTTGATGATGAGCAGGTGCTCGTCCTCAAAGAGGATGTCCAGCGCCATCTCCACCGGCTCCACCCCGGCGGGGCGCTCCGCGGCGGACAGGTCCGCCTCCAGCCGGTCCCCGGCGCGGGGGCGGGCGTCGGTGTGGACAGGGGCGCCGTTGAGGAGGAGGCCCAGCTCTGTCCGCTTGAGCCGCTTGACAAGGGTGGAGGAGAGCCCCAGCTCCCCCCGGAGGAGGGAGAGCACCGTCCGCCCGGCCTGCTCCTCCGTGACAGTCAGTCCTAGACGCGGCACAGGCAGCGCCTCCTTTTTTGCTCGATCTTTGTATTATACAACACCATGGAGCGATTTTCAACACATTGCCGCGGAAAAGGATCAATTTCCATTCCCATGGCAGCAAAAAAAGCGGTATGCCCCCAGAGGAGACATACCGCACGGTGTGTCAAATGGCAGCAATCATCACTTCCATTCGCAAAGGAAGTTCCCCTGATATTTTTCATTGCCTTTCTCCGCCCGAGGAAGTATAATGAAAAGGTATTGATTCCAGGGCGCACCGCCCTGAAAAACCGAGGAGTTTACTGTGGATAAGAGATTAGAGCGCATTCTGCCCCGTGTGCAGAAGCCCGCCCGGTACGTAGGCGGCGAGTACAACGCTGTAATGAAGGACAAGGGGGAGGTGGATGTCCGCTTCGCCTTCTGCTTCCCGGACACCTACGAAATCGGGATGTCCAACCTGGGGATGCGGATCCTCTACGGCGTGATGAACGAGATGCCCGACGTCTGGTGCGAGCGGGTGTTTGCCCCCTGGGGGGACATGGAGGAGGAGCTCCGCAAAAACGGCATCCCCCTCTATGCCCTGGAGTCCGGGGACCCGGTGCGGGAATTTGACATCGTGGGGTTCTCCGTGGGCTACGAGATGGCCTGCACCGCCATGCTCAATATGCTGGATTTGTCCGGCATCCCCCTGCGCAGCGCGGACCGGCCCGGTCTGACGCCCCTGGTGATTGCCGGGGGAACCGCTATGTACAACGCCGAGCCGGTGGCGGATTTCCTGGACCTGGCCCTCATCGGGGAGGGGGAGGACCTGCTGCCCGAGGTCATCGCCCTCTACCGGCAGGCGAAGCGGGAGAGCTGGGATAAGCCCCGCTTCCTCCGGGCGGCGGCGCAAATACAGGGCGTATATGTGCCCTCTCTCTATGACGTTTCGTATCACGAAAACGGTACAATTCGGGCCATTATCCCCCTGGACGGCGCGCCGGAGAAGGTCGTCAAGCGGGTGGTCCACGACATGGACAAATCCTACTACCCCGCTAAAACCATCGTCCCCTCCACGGAGATTGTCCACGACCGGATTACCCTGGAGGTGTTCCGGGGATGCATCCGGGGGTGCCGGTTCTGCCAGGCGGGGTATGTCTACCGCCCGGTGCGCTGCCGGAGCAGGGAGCAGCTGGTGGAGTACGGCAAAGCCGCTGTCCAGGACTCCGGCTATCAGGAGATGACCCTCAGCTCCCTGTCCACCAGCGACTATCCGGAGCTGGTGGGGCTGTGCGACGGCCTGGGGGATTTCTGCGGGGAAAACCATGTGAATCTGAGCCTGCCCTCCCTGCGGGCGGACAACTTCTCCATGGAGCTGATGCAGAGGCTCCAGAGGGGGAGGAAGGCCGGCCTCACCTTCGCCCCCGAGGCCGGCACCCAGCGGCTGCGGGACGCCATCAACAAGAACCTCACCGAGGAGGACCTGACCGAGAGTCTGAAGACCGCCTTCTCCGGCGGCTGGAGCTCGGTAAAGCTCTACTATATGCTGGGCCTGCCCACGGAGACGGACGAGGACATCCTGGGCATCGCCGAGATGGCCAAGCACGCCGTCCACACCTGGCGGGAGTACGCCAGCAATAAAAACCGTCCCCTGCGGCTGACGGTGTCCACCTCCTGGTTTGTGCCCAAGCCCTTCACCGCCTTCCAGTGGGAGGCGCAGATTACCCGGGAGGAGTACGAGCGGCGGGTGAAGCTCCTGCGCTCCGCCATCACCGCCAAGGCCGTCACCTACAACTGGCACGACGGGGACACCAGCTTCCTGGAGGCTGTCCTGGCCCGGGGGGACCGGCGGCTGAGCTATGTGCTGGAGGCCGCCTGGCGGAGGGGCGCGAAGCTGGACGCCTGGACGGATTATTTCGATTTGAGCCGCTGGACGGAGGCGTTTGCGGAGTGCGGCCTGGACCCGGCTTTCTACGCCAACCGGGAGCGGAGTCGGGAGGAGATCCTGCCCTGGAGCATGATCTCCTGCTATGTATCTGACGACTATCTCTGGCGTCAGCGGGAACTGGCCTACCAGTCCGTCACCACCCCGGACTGCCGGACGAAATGCAGCGGCTGCGGGGCCAATCAGGTGGAAGGAGGGGAGTGCTATCATGGCTAAGCTGCGTCTCGTGTTTGCCAAGGAGGGGAGGGCGGTCTACCTGTCCCACCTGGATTTGCTGCGGACCTTCCAGCGGGTGTTCCTGCGCCGGGGGCTGGTTCTGCGCCACTCCCAGGGCTTCCATCCCCATCCCATCCTCTCCTTTGCCCTGCCCCTGCCGCTGGGGCAGAGCAGCGCCTGTGAAATCCTGGATTTTGAGGTTGTGGAGGAGCTGGACGGCTCCGCCCTGCCCGACGCCCTCAACCCCTATATGCCCGAGGGCATCCGGGCCCTCTCCTGCGCGCCGCCCGTCCGTCCGGTCCGGGAGCTGGAGCGCCTGCGGGCCCGGGCAGAGCTGGTTTACGACGGCGGCGTCCCGGCGGAGGCGGCGGAGAAGCTCCGCGCCCTCCTCACCGGGGAGAGCGTGGTCATTCAGAAGCGGACCAAGCACAAATCCCTGGCGGACGTGGATATCCGCCCCATGCTCCACACGCTGGACATCCAGGCGGAGGGGGACCGGCTGGTCCTGCTGGCGGAGGTTTCCGCCCAGAACCCGGGGCTGAACCCGGCCTTGCTTGCCGCGGCGGCGGAGCGGTATCTGCCGGAGCTGGCGCCGGATTTCGTCCAGGTCCGCCGCCTGGCGGTGTTGGACGGCGGGGGAAATCTCTTCCGGTAAATTAATGGAAACTTAAACATTGTCCTGTACTGAAATTAAACAGCTTGGCCTATACTAGTATAAAATAATATAGTTTATCTCCGGCGCGGGGCCCCGCGCCGTTCCGGGCGGCTCTGCCGCCCGGAACGCTTAGGGGGGGCTGCCCCAGCGG
>JAAWHO010000070.1 GCA_022795905.1 Oscillospiraceae bacterium | reverse complement strand
CTGGGTCTGGGTCCTCTGCTGTATATGCTGGTCTGGGAGAGCTTCTTCCAGCGGGGCCACTACACCGACCCGGTCCCCATGGCCAGCTGCATGGCCCTGACGGGGCTGGTGGGATACTACGCCGCCTCCATGCTGCTGGAGAAGTCCCTGCGGGTGTTCCGGGGGAGCTGGAAGGGCGCGGTATCCGTGTGCCTGGCAGCCGCGGCCCTCTGCGCGGGGCTGGCCCTGGACCCCCTGGGCATCTCCTCCTGGGTGCCGGAGGCGGAGGACATCCAAATTGCCTGGGTCTACGGCGAGGCGGAGCTCCACGCCGGGCCGGAGGACGCCCCGGAGCGGAAGGAGATGGTCATTGACCTCCATAGGGCCATCCTGGCGGAGAAGGACTCCATCCGCGCCCGCAGCGACCGCTTGATGGATAACCACCTCTGGCTGGGCATTGTCTACGTCCTGGAGGACGGCCGGACGGTTCAGCGGGCCTACAGCCTGCCCATGCGGGAGGAGCAGTGGGAGACGGGCGAGTCCTACGAGGGGCTGGTCCGGGACATCGCCGGCGACCGGGAGGCCATGCGCAGCCAGATTGCCGCCCCGGAGGGCTATGCCCTCGCCGATATTACCGCCGAGAGCGGCTACGGCGCGTTCTACGCCGCCGTGGGAGACAACCCCGCGGAGACGGACCCGGACGCCCCCGGCGCGGAGGAGCTCTACGCGGCGCTGTTCCAGGACCTGGAGGAGGGGAACATCCCCAGCTGGGCCCCGTCCTTTGTGGGGCGCTCCTCCGCCAGAGTGCCCGTGCAGCTGGAGCTGCGCTTTGAGGAGCGCGTCTACCATTCGGACCGGAGGTCCACCGCCGTGCGGTACGTGGAGCTCTACGAGAGCATGGTCCACACCATCCAGACCATGGAGGACATGGGCTGGGGAGAGCTTTTTGCGGAGCGGTAACAGAATTGTAAGGAAGGAAATCCGCCCAGCTGAAAATTTCCTATTGCCGAAAGCCGCCCAAGTGTGATACAATGCCAGTCAGAAACCCGTTCCCGGTGAAAGGGGCGGGCGGAAACGAGGCCGCGCACGGCGGCCCCGGTCCGGCGCGAAGACCGGTCCGGGGCCCGCCTTTCCCCTTGACCTCGGAGCGCCTGCGCCGCGCGGTTGGCGGGCGAAGGCCCCTAAGGGGGCGGGAAGCAAAGCCGGACCCCTCGACTAACTAGCCGGAGCCGAGGACCGGCGGCGGGACCTGCCGCCAAGGGGGACAAGCCTGCCGGCAGGGCGCGCCGGCGCTCAAAAGGGTACCACCCACGCAAGTGGGTGGTATTTTTTGTGTCAAAAAACAGGCGGACGACCTTTTTTGAGGGGCGCCGCTCCGGCGGCGAAACTCCTGCGGAGGGCCTCCGCTTTCTGCCGTTCAAGGTTTGTTCACGAATAGGGGCTTGACGCGCGGGAGAAAATGGGGTAGAATACGGTTTGTAACTATTTGTAACCCTTTTGAGAGGAGCGTATTATTTTCGGAGGATTTCCATGGATTCTAACATTCCACATGAGATGAAACAACGAAAGGTTCTGCGGTTCCAGGACCGGCAGCGGTTCCCGGAGTCCAACAGCTTTTATAGGCAGCTCCAGCTTTTGCTCAAAGGCTCCATGCCCCTGGTGCGGCAGAAGGCGCGGGGGCGCCTGCGGGAGTGGCGGGCCGCCCTGTCCAACCTGGTCCTGCGCCTGCGGCAGGCCGCCGAGAAGCGGAGCATCCACCCTGTGGTCTACCTCACCGCCGGCGCGGCGGTGGCGGTCTTCGCGGTTTTCAACCTGCTCTACACCACCGCCACCACCGTCTCCATCGACGGGGTGGAGCTGGGGGCGGTGGCCTCTGAGGCGGAGGCCCAGGCCGCCCGGGCCAGCGTGGAGGAGAACCTCTCCGCCGTGCTGGGCTATGACTACACCATTGAGGACAGCGTTGTCTCCTACTCCTACTCCACCGGCCTCACCGCCAGGAGCGCCCTGGTGGACGAGTCGGTCATCGAGGAGGCCCTGAGCAACAGTATCCATGTGGTGGAGCACGGCTACGCGCTGTATGTGGACGGTGAGTTTATCGGCGCCACCCAGACCAAGGGGGCTCTGGAGGAGGCTCTTAACCAGGTAGCGGCGAAATATCGCAATGAAAACACGGTTTCCGTTGACTTTCTGGAGAAGGTGGAGATCCAGGAGGGCGATATGCCGGTGGAGAAATTCACAAATCTAGGCGATGTGATACCTCTGCTGAAGAGCACCAAGGCGGGCGAGGTCAATTATGAGGTGGAAAAGGGCGACGTCTGGTCTGTCATCGCCCAGGACCACAATATGACCAGCGCGGAGCTGCTGGCTTTAAACCCCGGCTTTGACATTGACAAGCTCCAAATCGGAGACGTGCTGACCATTAGCAACGCGGTGCCCTATCTGACGGTGATCGCCACCCAGATGGAGTACTACGTGGCGGATATCCCCTATGAGATTGAGTACGTGGACGACAACACCATGTGGGAGGGCGACACCCGGACCATCACCAAGGGACAGTACGGCACCGCCGACACCGTGGCCCGGGTCACCTACCAGGGCACCGAGGAGATCGAGCGGATTGTGGAGTCCCAGACCATACTGACCGAGCCCGTCACCGAGGTTCAGGCCCGGGGTACTCTGGAGCGGCCCGACTGGGCGCCCACCGGCTCCTTCCGCTGGCCCACCAGCGGCAACATCACCTCCAAATACGGCTACCGGAACATCTTCGGCGGCAGCTCCTTCCACGGCGGTCTGGACATCGCCAACAAGGCGGGGACGGACATCGTGGCGGCGGACGGCGGCGAGGTCATCTACGCCGGCTGGATGAGCGGCTACGGCTACCTGGTTCAGATTGACCACCTCAACGGCTACGTCACCTACTACGGCCACAACAGCAGCCTGCTGGTGAGCGTGGGCGACAAGGTCTTCAAGGGCCAGCACATCGCGGAGATGGGCTCCACCGGCCGGTCCACCGGCAACCACTGCCACTTCGAGGTCCGCCTCAACGGCGAACGGCAGAACCCAGCGGATTATCTGCCTTAACCGGCAGAAATGAGGAGCGCCCCCTGCGGGGGGCGCTCCTCTGTGCCTGGAGGCTGTCAGCGCCCGCTGGCGGTCCACTCCTCCTGATAGATCATATCGTCCACGTCCCCGTGGGGGTAAATCGGTTCCAAGGGATACCTCCTCTCTTTTTGGGGGATTCTTTCTATCATACCCCACCGGCGGCGCGAAGGTGCGGGAAATCCGCCGGCCGGTGCGCGGACTTGACGGGGCGTGCCGCCCGTGGTAAGATGGGGGGGCGAAAAGCGGACAAGGAGGCTTTGTATGGAATCCTTTTACGGCAAAAACAACAAGGAGGAGCTCCCGCTGGAGTTCTATCTGTCCAAATTCCGGGAGGGCGACCCGGCGGAGATGGCGGCCCGATGCGCCCTGCCCTGGGACGGGGAGAAGCGGGCTGTGACCATCACTCTGCTGGGGGAGGACTTCTCCGTCTCCCATCCGGATTTCACCATTGTGGGGCCCTCGCCCCTGACCAACCCGGAGCGGATCCTCTTTTTGCGGTATCTGCTGGACGGGCGGTACAGCCTGCCCGGCGGACAGTACCTGACCTACCGGGAGTTCCCCTGGGGGGAGGTCTATTTGCAGCAGTTCACGGGCCGGTGCATCAAGCGCTTCGCCTTCTCCTACGGCAGCAGGCCGGAGCTGCTGGGGAGGATCATGGAGCGCCTGCCGGCCAAAAAGCTCTCCCGCAGCGACGCGGGGTGGGAGGTGGAGCTGATGCCGGGGCTGAACATCCAGCTGCTGCTGTGGGTGGGGGACGACGAGTTCCCCCCCAACGCCCAGATCCTGTTCTCGGACAACTTCCGATACGCCTTCACCGCCGAGGATATGGCGAATATCGGGGACATTGTCCTCAACCGGATGAAGAAGATCGGGGCCTCCCTGGCCTGAGGGCTTCTGGCGAACGTCAAAAATCCGCGCGGGCGGACTGACCAGGGGGCCGGCCCCTACAGGAGATTTGCGCTGGCCGCAATTTTGAAGACGATTATCTAAACCGACAGAGAGCGCAAAAAGCAGCGGACCTCATTGCGGTCCGCTGCTTTTCCGCAGCCCTCCGCGCACGCTCGCCGCCGGGACGTCTTCCCCCAATAAATCTGAATCCTTCCCGCTTTCCCGATTGCTTTTTCCCCTCTCCGCGCTTATAATGGGAAGTCGGTGAAAACTTACTATTATCTGGAGGATACCCTATGTCTGAAAAAACGATCCTTGTGCTCTTCGGGGGTTGTTCCGTTGAATATGAGGTCTCCCTGGCCTCGGGCCGGGAGGTTCTCGCCGCCATGGCGGAGACCCGGTACCGCCCTCTGCCGGTGGGCATCACTAGAGAGGGCCGGTGGCTGTACTGCCCGGAGGCCCTGGACCGCCTTTCCGGCGGCAGCTGGCAGGATGGGGGCTGCGTCCCCTGCACCCTGGACGTCTCCAGAGGCAGCCGCTCCCTGCTCCTGCTGGACGGCGGCGGAGAGCGCATCCGCATAGACGCCGCTTTCCCCGTCCTCCACGGCAAGAACGGCGAGGACGGCACCGTCCAGGGGCTCCTGGAGCTGGCGGGCATCCCGGTGGTGGGCTGCGGCGCCCTGTCCAGCGCCCTGTGCATGGACAAGAAGCGCTCCCTGCTCCTGGTGGGCGGCGCGGGCATCCGGGTGCCGAAGAGCGTCTGGTTTACCCCCGCCGATTCCCGGCAGGCGGTCCATGACGCGGCGGAGGAGATCGGCTACCCCGTGTTTGTCAAGCCGGTGCGGGGCGGCTCCTCCCTGGGCGTCAGCATGGTCCGGGAGGAGGAGGCGCTGGACGCCGCGGTGGAGGAGGCCTTCCGCCACGACGGGGAGATCACCGTGGAGGAGACCATCTCTGGCAGGGAGGTTGGCTGCGCGGTGCTGGGCAGCGGGGAGCTGCTGGCGGGCGAGGTGGACGAGATCGAGGTCCGCGGCGGCTTTTTCGACTACGGGGAGAAGTACAGCCTGAAAAATTCCTTCATCCACTGCCCCGCCCGGATTCCCCCGTCCCAGGCGGAGGCGGTGAAGGAGGCGGCGAAGAAGATCTACCGGCTGCTGGCCTGCCAGGGCTTCGCGCGGGTGGATATGTTTTTAACAGAGGAGGGCGAACCGGTGTTTATTGAGTGCAATACGATTCCCGGCCTGACGGTACATAGCCAGTACCCCCGGATGATGGCGGCGGCGGGGCTGGCGTTCCCCCAGGTGGTCGAGCGGCTGGTCGAGCTGGCCCTGGAGGCGCGGCCATGAGGGGCCGGGGCGCGGCCCTGGACCGCTTCCGGCTCATCGCGGCGGTGCTGGTGGTGGCCATCCACACCTCCCCGCTGGCCACCTGGACGCAGGCGGGGGACTTCTGGCTGACCAGGGTGCTGGCCCGGGTGGCGGTGCCCTTCTTCCTGATGGTCACGGGGTACTTCCTGGGGAAGAAAAACTGGCGGGGCGTCGGGCGGACGATGGTCAGGACCCTGGCGCTGTACGCCGCCGCGGCGGCGCTGTATCTGCCGCTGAACCTCTACAGCGGCGGCTTCTCCCCGGCGGAGTGGGTCCGCAGGGTGGCGGTGGACGGCACGTTCTACCACCTGTGGTACTTCCCGGCGGTCATCCTGGGCGCGGCTGTGGCCTGGGGGCTCAGCCGGCTGGGGATGGGGCCGGCGCTGGCGGTTGCCGGGCTTTTGTACCTGGTGGGGCTGGGGGGCGACAGCTACTATGGCTTTGCCGCCAACGTCCCGGTCCTGGGGGAGCTCTATGGGCACATCTTTGACGTCTGCTCCTACACCCGCAACGGCCTCTTTTTCGCCCCCCTCTTTCTGCTGCTGGGGGCGGCGGGGGCGGAGCTGAGCGGCGGGGCGTCCGCTGCCGGCGCCGCCGTTTCCCTGGGGGCCATGTCCCTGGAGGCCCTGTGGCTGCGCAGCGCCGGCGTCCAGCGTCACGACAGTATGTATGTGCTGCTGCCGGTGCTGATGGTGTTCCTCTTCTCCCTGCTGCTGGCGATGGACAGGGGCAGGGATCGGCGGGCCAGGGATATGTCCCTGCTGGTCTATCTGCTCCACCCGTGGTGCATCGTCCTGGTCCGGGGCGGGGCCAAGGCGGCCGGGCTCCAGTCCCTGCTCATTGACAACAGCGGCGGGCACTTCCTGGCCGTTCTGGCTGTCAGCCTCTGCGCCGCGTGGTGCGTGTGCGCCGTGGGGGAGAGAATCCGGCGGTAGCCTGCGAAAGAAATATGCCAGTATTATTGTCCAAAATTTTCTATATACACAAATGCACAGCAGGAACTGTCCTGAGTAAATGACAGCTCCTGCTGATATTGTTTTCAAAATCATATTGACTTATTTTGATAATCATATTAAAATAAAAATAGAAACAACGCTTGTCAAGAGGGGGAATAGATATTTTAACAACTATTCCGTGCGTATCGAATACAATAGGAGGTGTATGATGAAAAAGTTTTTTTTGTTGCGGAATCACGCAGTGGATACGTCGGCATCTCCGGAAGAAATTTTAAAATACCGTGCAATGGTAATTTTAGAGATGGAAAAGATGGGAGCAAGCCCTCAGGAAATTCAGCTTCTGCGCACTGAAACCATACTTAATTCCATTAGAAACAAAAGAAAGCCGGAGGATGTAGCATGGGCGATTTTGCAATAACAGAAGAGTTAAAAGAAGCGTTTTTGAGCCAAAATATTGAATATTTTCCTATAAGAGAAGCAACTCCGGAGGAGTTCTATGAAGCGATAGGAAGAGCAAAAATCACCAATGAGCATGGGGCCTTTGTTACACAGCATACGGTAAATGATTATAAGGAAATGTCGCATCTTTTCATTACATTGGACGGTACTGCTGGAATCGCAATTACACCAGATAATAATATTGTTTCTGTTTTTAACGGTGGCGAGAAGAGAGGCGTCCTGAAAACATTGCTTCCTGTTGCGATTGAGAATGGGGGCAGAAAGCTGGATAATTACAGCAGCGAAAAGCTGTCCAGCTTATATGAGTTATATGGATTTAATCCCATTTCTAAGGTTCAGTTTAACGAATTATTTGCGCCGGATGATTGGAACTATGATCGGGATGGGACACCTGATATTGTTTTTTGGATACATAATGGCGATTCAGCGGCTGATGTGGTTATTAATTTTGGGAGATATCTCGTTCCGTGGGATTCTGTACAGGAGTTTTCCACCTACGACGAGGCAGAGAAATATCGAGATCAAATCCTTGAAGAAATTGATTTGATGGAGAAATAGGCTTATGCGGCCAGCAGATTTGATTGTCAAATGGCAATAATTTTATAGAGAATCCGCCCCGGCTCATGCCGGGGCGGGCCATTTTATGGGGCCCGTCGGGGGACGGGCCCGCCTCTTCTCAGGAGCAGCTGTGGGCCATTTTGCGTGTCCTGCGGGCCGCTTTCTCCGGTGCCCTCAGACGGCGGCAGCACCAGAAGTAGGCGGGAATCAGAAACGCGTCGGCCATAATCCACGCGGCGGGGGAGGCGAAGCAGGCTGCCGAAAATCCGAAGACAGGCACCAGGCAGGCCACACCCGCCCGCGCAAACATCTCCAGCACCCCGGCCAGAGTGGCCAGCGGGGAGAAGCCCATGCCCTGGATCATAAACCGGAAAATATTGACCATCGCCAGCAGGAAGTAGAAGAGCACATTGGTCAGCAGACACTGGCGGGCCAGGGGCAGCAGCCCCGCGCTGGCCTCGTCCAGAAAGAGCATATTCAGCCCGTCGCAGAATGCCCACAGCACCCCCAGCGCCGCCGCGGAGTACACCGCCCCCAGCAGCACGCAGGAGCGGATGCCCTCATGGAGCCGGTCCCACTTCCCGGCCCCCACGTTCTGTCCGCCGTAGGTGGCCATGGTGGCCCCCATGGCATCAAAGGGGCAGGCAAAGAAGAAATTCACCTTGTTGGCGGCCGTCACGGCCGTGACATAGACGGTGCCCAGTCCGTTGACGGCGGTCTGGATCATCACGCTGCCGATGGCGGTGATGGAGTACTGCAGCCCCATGGGCAGACCCATCAGGCACAGATTGGCCATCCGCCGCTTCTCCCAGCGCCAGTCCTCCCGCTCCATCCGCAGCACGGGGAAGCCCCGGGTCAGCCGCGCCAGACATCCCAGCCCGGCCATGAGCTGGGAGAGCACCGTGGCGAAGGCCGCGCCGAACACATCCATATGGAAATTGAGGATGAAGACCACGTCCAGGACAATGTTCGCCAGGGAGGCGGCGATGAGCCAGATGACCGGCGTGCGGCTGTCGCCCATGGCCCGGAGGACCCCGGCGGCGTAGTTGTACAGGAAGTAGGCCGGCAGGCCGGCAAAGATGGTGACGATGTAGACAAAGGCCCGCTCATAGATATCGGCGGGGGTGTTCATCACCGTCAGGATATCCCGGCAGAAGAGCACGGTAACGGCGGTGAGCGCCGCCGCGCAGATGGCGCACAGCCAGACGCCCCCGGCCACGTTGCGGCGCAGCTCCTGGTCGTTGCCCGCGCCGAACTGCTGGGCGGTGGGGATGGCAAAGCCGCTGCACACCCCGGTGCAGAAGCCCACCACCAGGAAGTTGATGGACCCGGTGGCGCCCACCGCCGCCAGGGCGTCGCCCCCCAGGGTCTTGCCCACGATGGCGGTGTCCACCACGCTGTAGAACTGCTGGAACAGATAGCCAAGCAGGAGGGGAATGCCGAAGCAGAGAATCTGCCGCATGGGGTTCCCCCGTGTTAAATCTCTAGTCATAGGTTTACCTCGCTTGATTTTGGATTGCCGTCTGAGATTGAACCAATTATAGTCAGTTTACCTAAAAAATCAAGCGTCAATTTGTGCAATCATACAGCCTCGGGGAGCGGAAGCCTTGTGCAAATCAGAGGGGGCACCGCTCGATCAGCAGCGCCATGGCCAGCAGATCCGCGCTGCCGCCGGGGGATAGGTTCCGGGCGACGCACTCGTCGTCCAGCCTTTCCAGGAGGGCGGGCCACGCCGTCTCATGGGCGGCCAGGATCTTTTGTGCCTCCTCCTGGACAAACCGCAGGCCCTCCCTGCCGCCCCGGTGGAGAAGGTTGGTGTCCTCCACCTCGGCCAGCAGGGTCAGCAGCGCCCCGCTGACCCCGTGGGCGTGCATGGATTCCTGGGCGCGCCGGACGTGGGGGAACCCCGCCAGGGCCTCCCCGCGGGCGCCAACGGCCCCGTAGCGCCGCCGGGCCCTGCCGCCGTGGGTGTCCTCCGCCGGAGGAAGCCCCGCTCGGGCCAGGGCGGCGGCAGTCTCAAAGACATCCCCGCCCCGGACGAGGCGGGACCCCATGGCCGCCAGCAGCAGGCCGAAGCCGTAGACGGCCCCCTTGTGGGTGTTGACGCCCCCGGTGGCGGCGAGCATGGTCTCCTCCGCCGCCAGCCCCGCCGCCTGGAGGGCCGGCATACAGTCCGAGCGCTCCATGCCCAGCAGCACCGCCTGACGGAAATAGGACTCCAGAGCCCGGGCGGAGCGGTGGAACATGGCCCGGTCCATATCCCGGTGAGCCCCGCTGTTCCGGCGGTCCACCAGGCCGGGCTTGGGGGTCAGGTCCACCTCGAAAATCAGCGCCTCCACCGCCAGCTCCCCCAGGCGGGAGACGGCGAAGTCCCTCAGGAGCGATTCCGTGGCCTCCCGGACGGCGGCCAGACCGTGGGCCCGGCTCCGGGCGCAGGGCCCCGCCGGTCCCCCGCAGACCAGACACCGCCGGGGCGTCCCCCGGGAGAGCTTCTCCCCGTCGATGCCGATGACGTCCAGATCCAGCAGCCGCCCCACCGGCCGGGCGGTCTCCAGCTCCACCGCCAGGGCCTTGACCTCCTCCGCCGGGAGGCCGCAGACCAGAATGGCCTCCAGCCCCGTGGCCGCGTCCAGGCGCTCCTCGTGGACAAT
>JAAWHO010000001.1 GCA_022795905.1 Oscillospiraceae bacterium | reverse complement strand
CCATTGTTTTTGCCTTTTCCCTTGCACCTATTGTACCATATTTCTGCCTTAATTGCTTGTGTTTCTGGCAGTTTGAGGTTGCGGAGTAGGGCCTAATTATCGAATGTCCATTTTCAGTGTACCGCCTTCGTCTTGATGTCTTTTCCGGGCAGGTGAAAAATAGGAGTTGGAATAAGTTTGAGAAAGCCAAAGTAATAAAAGTAGCAGGGGCAAAGCCCATGTCAAGATCGGAGAGCAGCTCCTCCAA
This sequence comes from Oscillospiraceae bacterium, assembly GCA_022795905.1. Lineage (GTDB taxonomy): Bacteria > Bacillota > Clostridia > Oscillospirales > Oscillospiraceae > Pelethomonas. Next base: position 50,096 of record JAAWHO010000001.1, on the reverse strand, counting down.
CGGCTCCTCCTGCGCCCCCTGAAAGGGAGAAAGTCGGGGGACGTAGGGGGGATGCCAGGGTAAAAATGGGTACAAAAAGGGCCGTAGCAACGAATTGCTACAGCCCTCTCGGGTGTCATTATTTGTAAGACATTATGCGCGTCTTATTTCAGACGTCGTCAACAATTACTTCTTGATCATAGAAGCGATCTCTTCCGCAAAGTTCTCCTGCTTCTTCTCAATGCCCTCGCCCTTCTCAAAGCGGACAGCGTTCTTAAAGGTAACCGTTCCGCCCAGGTCCTTAGCGGCGGAGGTCACATAGGCGCCCACAGTGCCCTCAAACACGTCGCTGCGGACGAACTCCTGCTGGAGCAGGCAGTTCTCGGCATAGAACTTATTGAGCTTGCCGGCCACGATCTTCTCCTTGACCTGCTCGGGCTTGGAGGCCATCTTGGGATCGTTGTCCATCTGGGCCATCATGATCTTCTTCTCCTCCGCCAGGACCTCATCGGTGACTTGGGCTTTATCCCAGAAGCGGGGATTCATGGAGGTGATCTGCATCGCCACATCGCGGCCGATAGCGGTCACGTCGATATCGCCGGAGACCTCCAGGTTCACCAGCACGGCAATCTTGCCGCCGGCGTGGACGTAGGGCACAGACACTCCCTCAGTGAAGAAGGCAAAGCGGCGGACCTTGATATTCTCGCCGATGACCAGAACCATCTCCTGCTGCTGCTGGAGCACGGTCAGGTCGGTGCCGTTGAACTTACACTCCATGAGGGCATCCAGGTCTGCGGGCTTGTTGGCGGCTACGGTAGCGGCTACGCCCTTGACAAAGTCCACAAACTTCTCGTTCTTGCCCACGAAATCGGTCTCAGCGTTGACCTCAACCACCACGCCCATACCGTCAATAACAGCGGCATAGGCCATGCCCTCGGCGGCAATGCGGTCGCCCTTCTTCACGGAAGCGGCCAGGCCCTTCTCACGCAGGTATTCGATCGCCTTGTCCATATCGCCGTCGGAGGCGGCCAAAGCCTTCTTGCAGTCCATCATGCCTACGCCGGTTCTCTCCCGCAGATTCTTAACATCAGCAGCTGTAAAAGCCATGTTCGTATATCCTCCAAAATATTTTATTCATCAGTTTCCATAATACGAAAACGGGGCGGGGACATCCCCCGCCCCAGAAGGTTCTTTTTTACTCCGCGGCAGCGGGCTCCTCAGCGGCAGCATCCTCCATCTGCTCGCCCTGACGGCCCTCGGTCACAGCGTTGGCCATGATGGAGGCAATCAGCTTGATGGCGCGGATAGCGTCGTCGTTGCCGGGGATGGGGTAATCGATCTCATCGGGGTCACAGTTGGTATCGGCAATAGCCACAACGGGGATGCCCAGCTTGTGGGCCTCGGCAATGGCGTTGCGCTCCTTGCGGGTATCCACAATGAACAGCGCGCCCGGGAGCTTCTTCATCTCCTTCACGCCGCCCAGATACTTCTCCAGCTTGGCAATCTCGCCCAAATGCTTGATAACTTCCTTCTTGGGCAGCATATCGAAGGTACCGTCCTCCTGCATCCGCTTGAGCTGGGTGAGGCGGTCAACACGGGTGCGCATAGTCTTGAAGTTGGTCATCATGCCGCCCAGCCAACGGGCGTTGACATAGTACATCCCGCAGCGCTGCGCCTCGGTCTTGATGGCGTCCTGGGCCTGCTTCTTGGTGCCCACAAACAGCAGGGACTGGCCGTTTTCACTGAGCTGGCGGACGAAGCTGTACGCCTCCTCCAGCTTCTTGACGGTCTTCTGCAGGTCGATGATATAGATGCCGTTGCGCTCCGTGTAGATATAGGGAGCCATCTTGGGGTTCCAGCGGCGGGTCTGGTGTCCGAAGTGGACGCCGGCTTCCAGCAGCTGCTTCATGGATACAACGCTTGCCATAGTTCTTATTTCCTCCAAAAATTTAGTTGTTACCCTCCAGCCCCTTCCCCTGCCGGGCCAACCGTTTGGAAACGGCACCGACCAGACATCCGGGGCTGTGCGTAATGCGGGAATATAATACCACAAGCCCCGGAAAAAAGCAAGGATTTTTTTGCGGTCCATCCGGTTCCTCGAAAATTTTGGGTTGACATACCGGCGCCGTTGTCCTAATATTCCAATATAGGACATTTATCATTGAAAAACAGCATCAACAAGGAGGAATTCTATGGACCAGACACAAAATCCATTGGGAACCAGGGCGATCGGTCCGCTGATTGCCAAATTCGCGGTACCGGCCATTATCAGCGGCCTGGTCAGCGCACTGTACAATATTGTCGACCAGATCTTCATCGGCCAGAGTGTGGGCCTGCTGGGGAACGGCGCGACTAACGTCGCCTTTCCCCTGGTGACAATCTGCACAGGCATCACACTGCTGCTGGGCATTGGCAGCGCGTCCAACTTCAGCCTGGCGCTGGGCAGGCAGGACAAGGAGACTGCCGTCCATATCGCGGCGAACGGGATCGCGCTGATGGTTATCTGCGGCTGTCTGCTCTGCGCGGTGGTGACCCTGTTCCTGCACCCGCTGCTGGTAGCCTTCGGCGCGACGGAGCAGAACCTCCCCTACGCAATGCTCTACACCAGGGTCACCGCCCTGGGCATCCCCTTCCTGATTTTCGGAACGGGCGGCAGCCACATCATCCGGGCGGACGGCAGCCCTCGCTACGCCATGGTCTGCACCATGTCCGGCGCGATCCTGAACTGCTTCCTGGACCCGCTCTTTATCTTCGGCTTTGACATGGGCATCACCGGGGCAGCCCTGGCAACCATCATCGGGCAGATCCTCTCCGCCCTTCTGGCGCTCTACTACTATGTAAAGCGGTTTCAGACCGCCCGGTGGGAGCGGCGGTACTTCCGCCTCTCCGCTGCCTGCACAAAGGCCATTGTCTCCCTGGGTGTCGCGGCGTGCTTCAACCAGATCGCCATGTGCATCGTGCAGATCGCTATGAACAATACCCTGCGGTACTACGGCGCGTCGTCCGTCTACGGAAGCGACATCCCGCTGGCCTGCGTAGGCGTCATCACCAAGGTAAACGTTATCTTTATCGCCATCATCGTCGGCATCGCCCAGGGGTGCCAGCCGATCATCGGCTACAACTACGGCGCGAAGAACTACCGCCGGGTGCGGGAGACCTATAAGCGGGCGGTTTTTATCGCGACCGCCGTGGCTGTCCTGTTCTTTCTCTGCTTCCAGCTCTTCCCGCGGCAGATCACCAGCGTTTTCGGGAACGGCTCGGAGGAGTACTATCAATTTGCGGCGAGATATTTCAGAATCTATATGTTTTTCACCTTTGCCAACGGCCTGCAGCCCCTGACGTCAAACTTCTTTACCTCCATCGGCAAGGCGAAGCTGGGCATTATGATCTCGATGACGAGGCAGATCATTTTCCTGCTTCCGCTGATCCTGCTGTTCTCCTTCCTCTGGGGGATCGACGGGGTGATGTACGCGGGACCCATTGCGGACGGCGCGGCGGCAGTCCTGGCTATCTGCTTTGTTCTGTGGGAGATGAAGCAGATTCGCGCCCTTGAGACCCAGCAATAAAAGCGGTACGCTCCGAAGCCATCTTGGAGCATACCACTTTTTCTGCTCAAAAATTATCCTTATTTTCAAAGAAAGCTGGTTTGCAGATGACCGTCGTATATTTTGTCAGACACGCAGAAAGTAACTATAACAATCATGACGATCTTTTAAGGGAATTGACTGAAAAGGGATTGAAGGACAGCAAACTTGTCACACAGTTTTTGTCTGACAAGGAGATTGATATTGCCTTCTCCAGTCCTTATAAAAGAGCCATCGATACAATTCGCGACTATGCGGAATCAAGTGGGCTTGAAATCCATATAGAGAACGATTTTAGAGAACGGAGAGTGGATAGCGCCTGGATTGAGGATTTTGCTTCGTTCTGTAAGGCTCAATGGATGGATTTCGATTATAAACTGTCGGATGGTGAGACGTTAAGAGAAGTACAGGAAAGAAATATTGCAGTGTTAAATCGCCTGTTAAATCATCATAGAAATAGTACAATTGTTGTTGGAACTCACGGAACTGCCCTCAGTACGATTATCAATTTCTATGATAAGCAGTTCGGCTATAAAAATTTTGAATAAATAAAGGGGTTAATGCCGTGGATTGTGAGATTCACCTTTGAAGATGACGTTTGTGTGGAAATCCAACTCTACAACTTATTTGAATTGTAACGATAAATTTTGATTTATCAAGGGGGATTTTATCTTTTGGATGAAATCCCCCTTGGCAAATGTTCTCTGAGGGAAGCGCACTAAAAAATCTGTTCCAGGGACACCGCGCTTCCAAAGTCCACCGGCAGCGGCGCGTCCTCAATCCCCGGATAATATACTGGCAGGCGCTCCCCGGCATCCAGCGTCCTGACAGCGGAAGCCAACTCCTCCGGGCCGCTCCTGGCGATATCCAGATGGAGCTTCCTCTCCGCAGAGCCCTCCCGGACACGCGAAACACTCCAGCACCGGCTGCTCCAGGTCACCCCGATATATCGCTCCCCGGACCCCCGCAGCACCTCGCCCTGGGGGCAGAAAAACAGCCGTCTGCCCACCCCGCCAGTGCCGGCCATCAGAGCGAAGTCCTCCAGGGCCCGTTTCTCCACCCAGACAATGTCGTCCGGTACTGCCAGCACAACACGGCTCATGCGGGCCCGCAGGCGTCCGCCCAGCGCCCGGATAAACACCTCCCGGCAGGACGCTCCGTTCCGTCCGCCTTCCCCCTCCTCCCATACCGCATAGAACCTGGGAACATAGGGGATCTCCTCCCGGGGACGCAGAGGGATATTTGTACTTTCTCCCTCTTTGACATTCCGGACGCAGAGCGCCTCGTTTCCGACCCAGACAATATAGTCTGCTCTCCGTATCCCGTCCATCGTCATCGCTTCGTATCAGCGGCAAGCGTGCAGAGTATCCAGATACGCCTCCAGCTGGGCAAAGCTGCCGCGGCGGTACTGGTCTATGGGGTGGTTCTCCGGGTTTTCAATGCAGTCAAGGACCAGATAGACATCTATACCCGCCTGGAGCGCGGCCATATCGTCCACCGGGCTGTTGCCGACCATCAGGCACGCCTCCGGCGTTTTCCCGATGGCCGTCAGAATACCCCGATAATAGTCGGGATTGGGCTTGCTGTGGCGGCTGTTCTCATAGCTGGTGACAAGATCAAAGTCCTCCCCGCACAGCCCCACCCAGCTCAGGCGGGTCTCCACCGCTGTCATCGGAAAGATCGGGTTGGTTGCCAGCACCAGGCCGTAGCCCCGCTCCCGCAGGCGCCGGATAAGGCCGCTCCGGTCCGCCGGCTCCTTCAAAATAGCGCTCACCGCGTCAAAGTCCCGCTGATAGAAATCCTCCAGAATGCTCTCCAGGCTCAGGACCTCCATCCCCAGGTCCTCCACGAAGGAGCTCCAGAATACCTGGCGGTTGGTCTCCGCCCCGGTGTTGGACACCATGGCCGCCGTGCCCTTCCACAGGGCCCTTGTCAGCTTCTCCCCGTCGTAGCCCATAGGGGTCAAGCGGCGGAGAAGCGCGTGAAAATAGGCTTTGATAAATTCGTCCTGCATAAACGGCGCCAGGGTCCCGTCCAGGTCAAATAAAATGGTATCAATCACTGTACATCACTCCCAAGCTAACTGCTGTTTTTTCCATTATACCAGATATCTCCCCTTCTGACAAGCCGGAATGCGCGGTCCGCCCCCTCTTCCTCCGCTTTCTACACCTTCTGCCACAGCAGGAGGTTGTCCTCGAAGGACGCCTGCATCATCCCCGTATCCTTCAGCCAGGAGAGATAGGAGCGGACTGTGCTGCCCACCAGGACGTACTGCCGGAAATCCATCTTTAAGCCATAATCCGTAAACAGCCGCTGCAAAATCGCCTCGAAGCACGTGGGTTCCCAGCAGATGCTCATGATCTTCTCCGCCGTCTCCAGGGTTTTCTCCCGGTTGTACCGCGCCAGGGGCGCAATGTCCTCCGCGGCCTCGGCATGGGCCGGGATGAAGCACCTGGCCTCCATGGTCTCCACCCGCTGAAGGGTATCCAGATAGGCCGCTACATCATAGATAAATACGATCCTGTACTTGTCCAGTGTCTCCCGGCTGGACAGGCAGTCCGCCAGATAGACCACCCCGTCATCGCTCCGGTACCCCGCCATGCTGAAGAAGTGCCCCGGCAGGGCAAACGCCTCCAGTCCCTGGGGCATCGCCTGGGCCGTCAGCTCCTCCGCCCCGCTCTCCTGAGCCAGCAAAAACTTGTGCCGCAGGTCCTGACAAGGAAATCCGCCGTACAGGAAGGAGGGCTCCAGAACGGGATATCTGGTGAAGGCGCACTCGATTCCCGGAGCATAGATGCGGCACCCGGTCTGGCTCTGGAGATAGCGGTTGCCGCCGATATGGTCAGCGTTGGAGTGGGTGTTGTAGATGGCCCGGAGGGTCCAGCCGTTGGCGTCCAGGATCTGCCGGACCTTCCGGCCAGCGTCCTTGTCGCTGCCGCTGTCGATGAGGCACACGTCCTCCCCCTCCAGGCGCACCAGGCCGATTTTGGCCGGGCTCTGGATGTAAAAGCACTTCTCCGATACCTGGATCAGTTCGTACATGGCTTGTCTCCTCTCTTTATCTGTTTGCTCCCGGGTATTGTACCATATCATCCCGCAGAAAGAAAGGGCCGATTTCACAAAGCAAAAACAGCAGCGCACCAAGGCCGCCGCACCCTTCAAATTTCCCAGGGTGCGGCGGCCCGATGCGCCGTCTGCTGAAATACCTGTGTTAATGTTCCAGACTGATGGGCTTCTTTGGCTTGTTGGCCCGGCGGGCGGAGGTCCGGCCCTCGGGCTGGATCTCTCCGGAGGCAGTCAGCGCCCACTTGGTCAGGTTCGGCCCCACCAGCTCATAGATGAGCACGGAAAACAGCACCACACTGCGGACCATGGTCCCATCCGACAGGTTCTGCGCCGTCAGGGCCATGCCCAGGGCTACGCCCGCCTGAGGCAGGAGGGTGATGCCCAGATACTTGGTGATGTTAGGGCTGCATCCCGTGGCCGCGCAGCTGACATAGGCACCCGTATACTTGCCCAGGGAGCGGAAGGCGATATACACGACACCGATGAGCAGCACCATGGGATTGGAAATGACCTTCAGATTCAACTCCGCGCCGGAGAGGACGAAGAACAGCACCATCAGCGGCGCGGTCCAGCTGTCCACCCTCTCCATAAGCTCCTCGGAGAAGTCGCAGATGTTGCAGAACACGGTGCCGGTCATCATGCACACCAGCAGCAGGCTGAACCCGAAGTGGAGGCCCCCGATATCAAACTCCACCATGGACAGCCCCACCGTCAGAAGCACGAAGCCGATGGAGATGGACAGACGCTTGCTCCGGGAGTGGAAATACTTCTCCACCCGGTACAGCACCCACCCCGCCAGAGCGCCCAGCCCCAGGGACAGGGCAATCTCCACCACAGGCTCCACCAGCACGCTCAGCAAACTCACCGTGCCGCTCTCCAGGGCGGCAGCTACGCCGTAGGACACAGAGAAAAGCACCAGGCCCACCGCGTCGTCCAGAGCCACCACCATCAGCAGCAGGTGGGTCATGGGGCCGTCGGCCTTGTACTGGCGCACCACCATCAGGGTAGCCGCCGGCGCTGTGGCGGCGGCAATAGCCCCCAGGGTGATGGCAGAGGAGATGCTGATGAGGTCGGGCTTGATGAAGTGGAGCGCTACCAGGGCGATATCCACCAGAACAGTGGTGACCACCGCCTGGAGGATGCCCACAACGATGACCCGCTGGCCCATGCTTTTCAGCTGGCTCATGCGGAACTCATTGCCGATGGTGAAGGCGATGAAGCCCAGCGCCACCTGGGAGAGAATATTCAGCGCGTTGACCTGCTCCTCGCTGTTGAAGCCCAGGCCGCTGAAGCCCAGCGCCCCCAGGCAGTAGGGCCCCAGAAGAAGCCCCGCGATCAGATAGGCCGTGACGGCGGGCAGGCCCAGCTTCTTTGCCAGCCGGGACATGAGCAGCCCTCCCACCAGAGAGAAGGACAGACAGATCAAAATGGTTTCCATAGTTTCCATAGCAATACACCTCTCTTATTTTGCAGAGTGTATGGTAGCACTTTTCAACAAAAAGTTCAAACGGTTTTTGTTGAAAATGTCAACAAAATTGGAGGCTTGTTCAAACCGGTTTCCTCGGCAGATTGGCTGTTTTTCATTTTGGAAATTTACCTGACCAGGTTGACATTTCCAAGAAAATGACTGATACTATAGCCGTCTTCAAAATTGCAGCCAGCGGACCGCCGAAGGCGGCGTCCCCTACAGACCGGCCTGTATGGGGCGGCCCGGTGGTCAGGATTTTTGACGTTCTCTACAGAAAAAATTTTTCGAGGTATCTGCCATGAACAAACATCAAACCTTCCGCCGGCAGAGCCGCCGTCTGGCCCTGTGCGGGCTGATGACGGCTCTGTCCGTGACCCTGCTGGCCATGGGAAGTTTTGTGCCGCTGGCCACCTTTGCCTGTCCCATGCTGGCTATGCTCTGCCTTATTCCGGTAATCTGTGAGTATGGAGCCCAAACCGGCCTGATGGTCTATGCCGCCTCCGCGGCTCTGACGGTACTGCTGGCAGCAGACAAGGAGCTGGCTCTCTTTTACCTTTTTCTGGGCTGGTATCCCGCCTGTCGGGAGAGACTGGACCGTCTGCCTGGAGTTTTGCGTGCTTTGGTCAAGTGCGGGGTTTTTACGATGTCCATGACGGTCATGTATCTGCTCATCCTATATCTCTTCCGACTGGAGGCGGTTGCGGCAGAATTCGCCGGGTATACCATGTGGGGGATTGCCGGAATGCTTGTCGTGGGAAATGCGACATTTCTGCTCCTGGACAGAATGCTGAACCGGCTGACGGCGCTCTATTGGTTCAAGCGGCGGAAAAAGAGGTGAGGGTCCTCCCCTCACCTCTCACTTTTTGCCCAGGCGATGACCTCCGCCAGATTCCCACGTCTGGTTCCGTCGAAGGATCGGGAGATTCCCTCCAGCATCGCCGCGTTTTCCGGCTTTCCCCGCAGGGAGGCCCGCAGCGCCGCCATCATCATCCGGTGAACCGGGCTCATCCGGTCGTAGGCCAGTCCGCCCTGGCAGTAAAAGCCCCGGATCTCCGGCGTACCGCCAAAGAGCTTTTCCATACTCTCCGGCAAGCTGGGGGTGTCCACCGGCGCACAGCCCACCGCTACAGCGGCAATTCGCTTTCCGGCCAGATGGGGCAGCTGCTTTTTCAGCCAGCCCAACCCAGCCATATTTCCGGCATACAATCCGCCAATCAGGACGACCGTGTCAAACACTGCCAGCTCCAACCCTCTCCTCTCTCCATAGGATACCGCCTTGCCCCCCAGCTCCTCCGCAAGCCACCGGGCGTATTTTTCAGAAAATCCCGTTTTGCTGCAATAAATAACAACCGTCTTCTTCATGGCATATCCTCCCGTTTTCAAACAAAATCCGGCCTCTGTCCATAATTTTTTCGGAACTGTTCCACATGGATCCGGACAGCGGATCGGGCCTCCTCAAACGTGTCACAGGTGTGGAGGAGCATAAACACGGGGCCATAAAACTCCGCCGCCACAGCAGCCGGATCCTCCCGCCGGAGCTCCCCGGCATCCATCAGGGCCGAGAAAATATATGTCTGAATTTCAATGAACTTGTCCCGGTAGAGCCGGCGGTAGATATCCCGGCAGCGGGGATCGGCAAACTGGCTCACCAGCAGCAGACGGCGGAACCGGGCGTTCCAGGGGTCGTCAAAGAAGAAGCGGAAGGTTTGCTCAATCAGCTCCTGAAGCCGGTCCATCCCGATTCCCCGGTAAACAGCGGTGTCGTCCCCCTCCTCAAAGGGCAGCGCGGCGGAGCGGAAATATTCCTCCGACTGCCGAAGGCAAATATCCACAATGCCGTCAAAGATGGCCCGTTTTCCCTCGAAATGGTTGTACAGGGAGCTCTCCCGGATTCCAACCTCCCGGGCGATCTCCCGGACAGAAACCCCGCCGTATCCCCGCTGAGAGAAGAGCTCCAGCGCTGTCTCCAGAATCTTTTCCTTGGTTGTCATCGCCGCCTCCGCACGAACAATCGTTAGTTTTCCTCAGTATACTAACATCTGTTCGTTTTGTCAAGAGGGAATTTCCAGGATTCCGCTCTTGACTTTCCCGTCCGTTTGTTCTATTATATATTTATAGAACAAACGTTTTCAGGAGGGATACCAGGTGGATGTGATGGACAAGCTGACTATTCTGACAGACGCCGCAAAATATGACGCCGCCTGCACCTCCAGCGGAGCCCAGCGGGGGCACAAAAAGGGGCATATCGGCAATACCTCCTCCTCCACCGCCGGATGCTGTCACACCTTCTCCGCTGACGGGCGGTGCGTTACCCTGCTGAAGGTGCTGATGACCAACTGCTGCGTCTACGACTGTAAATACTGTGTCAACCGGTGCTCCAACGACACCCGGAGGGCGGTGTTCTCCCCGGAGGAGCTGGCCGATCTGACCATCCAGTTTTATCGTCGAAACTATATCGAGGGGCTGTTTCTGTCCTCCGGCGTGCTGGTGAGTCCGGACTATACAACCGAACGGATGATCTATTGTCTGGAGCTGCTGCGGAACCAGTACCGGTTCAACGGATATATCCACGCCAAAGCCATCCCCGGTACGGCCCCGGAGCTGGTGACGCGGCTGGGACTGCTGGCGGACCGGCTGAGCGTGAATATCGAGCTGCCCTCAGAGCAGGGATTGACGGTCCTGGCTCCCAACAAGACAAAAAAGGCAATTTTTCGGCCTATGGGGCTGATTAAGAACACCCTGCTGGAAAATAAAGAGGAGCTTGTCAAATACCGCCATACGCCCAGGTTTGCCCCTGCCGGGCAGAGCACACAGATGATTATCGGGGCCACGGAGGACTCGGACCGGCATATCCTGTCGCTGACCCAGGCGCTGTATGACAAGTACCGTTTAAAACGGGTGTTCTATTCCGCCTATGTGCCGGTGGTGGAGAACACGCTGCTGCCGGCCCTGGACACCAAGCCTCCCCTGCTGCGGGAGCACCGGCTGTACCAGGCGGACTGGCTGCTGCGGTTTTACGGCTTCCGAGCGGAGGAGCTGCTGGACGAGGATAGCCCCAACTTCAACCCCCTGGTGGACCCAAAGTGCAGCTGGGCGCTGAGCCACCCGGAATTCTTCCCCGTAGAGGTAAACACCGCCAGCCGGGAAGAGCTTCTGCGAGTGCCGGGGATGGGGATGATCTCCGTCCGGCGGATCCTGTATGCCCGCCGGGCCAGGAAGCTGGACCATGAGGACCTCCACAAACTGGGGGTTGTGATGAAAAGGGCCCAGTATTTCATCACCTGTAAGGGAAAGCTCCTGGATGGAATCAGCCAGCGGCAGGACAGCATTTTGAGGAATCTGATCGCGGCGGAGCGGGCCGCCCTGCCCGGAGCGGAGCTGGAGCAACTGAGCCTGTTCGACCAGGCCGGATAATAAGGAGGAGTTCAAATGGACCGACGGGAAGAAACCATACGGTTATGGTTTGATATGTGGCTGCGGGGCGAGGATTTCGGCATCCGGGACATTTTTACCGAGGATGCCGCGTATACGGAGAGCTGGGGGCCAGCCTACCGCGGCAGCGCCGCTATCGGGCATTGGTTCCGGGAGTGGAACACGCGGGGCCGGGTACTGGTGTGGGACATCCACCGGTTTTTCCACAGCGGGGACCAGACGGCGGTGACCTGGTTTTTCCAGTGCCAAATGGGGAAGGAGCCCCCCACCGGATTTGAGGGCGTGTCCGTGGCCCGCTGGACGGAGGGCGGAAAAATCAGCAGCCTGGTGGAATACTGCTGTGAACCAGAGCAGTACGACCCCTATCGAAACGGGCCGGATCCAGTTTTTAACAGCAAAGACCGGGCATCCTATGAGAAATTCGCAGGCAGCACAAGCAAGGAAACGACGCTGGGCAATGTGATGGTGGACTGTCCGGACGCGGAGACGCTCCAGAAATTTTATGGAACGCTGCTGGGCTGGGAACAGTGCTGTATGTACGGATGTCCGGCAGTACGGAGCTCAAACGGCATCGCATTTCTATTCTCCACCGTACCGGAATACATACCGCCCGTATGGCCCGAGGAGGAGGGAGCGCAGCAGAAGCAGATGCACTTTGACTTCCAGGTAGAGGATGTTCCAGAAGCCGTCAAAAAAGCAGAATTCTTAGGGGCAGTCCAAGCAAAAGCCCAGTTTGGCGGAGAACATTTCACAACCATGCTTGACCCTGCTGGGCACCCATTCTGTCTGTGCCAGAAGCAGCAGCTACCATAAGCCCCCTCAGCGGGATCTAACGGGTTAGCAAGCCGACAGGCGGAGTTGGTGGACCGCCATGCCGCCAAGAGGGCGCTCTAATTCGGGGGCTTCGCCTGTCCAGGGCCGCACCGCAGAAAGCCCCCGTAAGCCCCACCGTATTCGCTCGGGGTCCAGTCCCTGGCGAAAGAGGGGCTGGCGGTTTTTCCGGCCACTTTTTGGCGGCAAAAAGTGGCCCGAGGGTCCGGGGCGAGGAGCCCCGGGAGTATCGACAAGAAGAGGACGCACCCATGGAAGAAATCATCTACCGCTATGACGGCACCCTGGAGGGATTTCTCTCCTGTGTATTTGACAGCTACGCCAATAAGGAATCCCCCTGCGGCTTCCAGGATGAGACCCGCCTGGAGGAATCCCTCTTTCCGGCCCGGTGGGTGGAGACCAATATTCCCCATGCGGAGCGTGTCCTGGCCGGCCTGCAAAAAATCGACCCCTATGCCCAAGAGCTGGTGGCAAAGGGCTTCCTCACCTGCGCGCCGGACAAGGAAATGCTCCTTTACCGCTTTATCCGCGCAATCTACGCAGAAGGCAAAAAGCTCCTCCGGCGGCTCAGCGACGGCGCCCTCCTGCCCCTGACAAAGGCGGTGCGCCATTTGGAGGGCGAGGTCCACCTGCTCAAGGGCTTCACCCGCTTTTCCGATTTTGACGGAATGCTGGCCGGGGAGATTTGCCCTAAAAACCGGGTCCTCCCCCTTCTGCGGGTCCACTTCTGCGACCGGATGTACAACGAGGCCTTCCTCCTCTACGACCGCACCCACCGGGAGGCCCTAATCCATCGGCCCGGCCAGTGGGCCATACTCCCTCTGGAGAACTTCAAAATGGCCGCCCCCTCGGCTGCGGAGGCCCAGTACCGCCGGCTTTGGAAGCGCTTCTACGACACCATCGAGATCAAGGAGCGCCACAATCCCAGGTGCCGGCGTACCCAAATGCCCATGCGCTACTGGTCCTCCATGACCGAGTTCCAGGGGGAGGACTACTTCACAGCGGGGGACGTCCAAACCCTTCCGCCCCACCCTATCCCTCCCCTCCCCCAAGGAAAAAACAGGACAAGGTAAAAAAACTTCCTAAATCTCACATATTATTATTGACATTTCGACACAAACCAGATATAGTTAGCTTGCCTGCTTTTCCGGGGGAAAGTACTCAGGGAAAGCAGGCAATTTTTCGTGCTCTGTCCGTTTGGACCGGACGGCGCGCTAATCTGAAAAAAGGACGGGGGAGGATAATGTCCAAAGAGTTGATTCGCCTTGTTGACTGCAGCATGGCGTTTGACGGCGAGCTGGTTCTCGATCACATCAATCTATATTTCAATGACAGTGAATTCCTCACACTGCTCGGACCCAGTGGCTGCGGCAAGACCACCACCTTGCGCATCATTGGAGGCTTTTTGACGCCCACTTCAGGCGAAGTGCTGTTCGACGGGGTGAGGATGAATGATATTCCGCCGCATCTGCGACAGGTGAACACTGTCTTCCAGCGCTACGCCCTGTTTCCGCACCTGAATGTCTTTGACAATGTGGCCTTTGGCCTGCGAATCCCCAAGACGGTGGAGGAAAACGGGCGAAAACGGAAGGCCAAGGTCCCAGAGGCGGAAATAAAGGAGCGCGTGCTGGAGATGTTGGAGGTGGTGAGCCTGAAGGGCTTTGAAAACCGCCGCATTACGGAGCTCTCCGGCGGACAACAGCAGCGGGTAGCCATCGCCCGGGCCCTGGTAAACCGGCCTAAGGTGCTGCTGCTGGACGAGCCCCTGGGGGCCCTGGACCTGCGGCTGCGCAAGGATATGCAGAATGAGCTCAAGCGCATTCAGCAGCAGCTGGAGATCACCTTCATCTACGTAACCCACGACCAGGAGGAGGCCCTGGCCATGAGCGATACCATCGTCGTCATGGACCAGGGAAAGATCCAGCAGATCGGCACCCCGGAGGACATCTACAACGAGCCCAAAAACGCCTTTGTGGCGGACTTCATCGGGGAGAGCAACATCCTAGACGGCATCATGCACGAGGATTACGTGGTGGAGTTCTTCAACCGAAAATTCAAGTGCCTGGACAAGGGCTTCGCCCCCATGGAGCCGGTGGACGTGGTCATCCGGCCTGAGGACATCGACATTGTACCGGTGGAGAAGGGGCAACTCAGGGGCACGGTGACCAGCGTCACCTTCAAGGGCGTCCACTACGACACCATTGTGGACTTCAAGGGCTTCAAATGGCTCATCCAGACCACGGACTACCACCCGGAGGGCGAGACCATCGGCATCGTCCTCAACCCAGACGACATCCACATCATGCGCAAGAGCCAGTACTCCGATATGTTCGGCGACTACTCCTCCTACTCCGAGGAGTATGAGGAGCTGGAGGACGCCACGCTGGGCGTGGAGGAGGAACCTCAGGAGGGCGGCGATGAAAAATAAGCGCTCTCTTTTCGCCGTGCCCTATGTGGGCTGGATGGCCCTGTTTGTGGTGGCCCCTATTGTCATGGTGGTCATTTACGCCTTTACCGCCGCCGGCGGCGGGCTGACACTGGAAAATTTCTCCCGTATGGGGTCCTACGCGGTGGTGTTCACCCGCTCCTTTCATCTGGCATTGATTGCTACCGCTATCTGCCTGCTTATCGGCTATCCTGTGGCCTATATGATCTCCCGGGAGGGACCCGGGCTGCAGCGGGTGGCTATGATGCTGATCATGCTGCCCATGTGGATGAACTTCCTGCTGCGGACCTACTCCTGGATGTCCATTCTGGAGAACACCGGGCTGCTGAACCGGTTTTTCTCAGCGATTGGACTCTTTAAGCTCCTCAACACCGTTTTCGGCACTGATTTGGAGTATTTCGCCATGATTAACACCAAGGGAGCGGTGGTGCTGGGCATGGTGTACAACTATCTGCCCTTTATGATTCTGCCCATCTACTCCGTGATTGCGAAGATGGACGGAAGCCTGCTGGAGGCGGCGCGGGACCTGGGCGCCAACTCCTTCGGGGTATTTCGGAAGGTGATTCTGCCTCTGAGTCTGCCCGGAGTTCTCTCCGGCGTGACCATGGTGTTTGTCCCCTCGGTATCCACCTTCGCCATCTCCAAGCTGCTGGGGGGGAGCAACGAGCTGCTGCTGGGCGACCTTATTGAGCAGCAGTTCCTGGGAACCGCCTACAACCCCTATCTTGGCTCCGCTATCGCTCTTGTCATGATGGTTATCGTAGTGGTTTGCATGGCCTTGATGAATCGCTTTGGCGAGGGCGAGGAACAGGCGGTGATGCTGTGAAAAGGGGGGGCATTTTTCTCAACCGGGTGTTTATGGCCCTGGTGTTTCTGTTTCTCTACGCGCCTATTTTCGTTTTGATCGTCTTCTCCTTCAACAACTCCCAGAGCCGCACGGTTTGGAACGGCTTTACCCTCCACTGGTACGTGGAGCTGCTCCAGGACCGCCAGATCATGAACGCTCTGTCCACGACCCTGCTGGTGTCCCTCTTGGCAACGCTCATCGCCACGGCGGCGGGCACTTTGGCGGCTATCGGCTTCTTCAATATGAAAAAGCGGTGGCGCACTCCCCTGATGACAGTTAACAACATTCCCATGACCAACGCGGATATCGTGACCGGCGTGAGCCTGTGCCTGCTGTTTGTGGCATTCTTCGGGGAATGGGAGGTCTTTGCCCGGTGGTGCAACAGTGTTCAGGGGCTGTTCCGTCTGCCTGTCCGGCTCCATATGGGCTTCGGTACGCTGCTCATCGCCCATATTACCTTCAATATCCCCTATGTGATTCTTAACGTCATGCCCAAGCTGCGGCAGATGGACAAGAACCTCATCGACGCCGCCCAGGACCTGGGCTGTACGTGGATGCAGGCATTCTGGAAGGTGGTGCTGCCGGAGATCAAGCCGGGCATTGTCTCCGGGGCCCTCATCGCCTTCACCATGAGCGTGGACGATTTTATCATCTCCTACTTCACGGCGGGCTCCGGCACCTCCACCTTGGCTATGGTGGTCTACGGCATGACCAAGCTGCGTATCAGCCCCAAGATTAACGCCATCTCCTCCCTGCTGTTCATTACTGTGCTGACGCTGCTCATCATCGTCAACGTGCGGGAGGCCCGGCAGGAAAAGCAGATAGCCCAGAGGCGGTTGTAACGTTTTCCGCCTCTGGCGGACCGTGCAATAATATTTTATTTTGGAGGAATGAAGCATTGAAAAAGACGTTTGCTGTGCTGTTGGCGCTCACTATGGCGCTGACGCTCTGCCTGACCAGCTGCGGAGGCGGAGGCGAGCGGATCGTCAACGTGTGCGGCTGGGGCGAGAACATTGACCCAGAACTCATCAGCCAGTTTGAACAGGAGACCGGCATCAAGGTCAACTACCAAACGGCAGAGAGCAACGAAACCATGTATGCCCTCATCAAGCAGGGCGGTACAGATTACGATGTCATCGTCCCAAGCGACTATATGATTGGGCAGATGATCGAGGAGGGGCTGCTTGCGGAGCTGAACTATGACAATATTCCCAACTTCGAGCTTATTGACAGCCAGTATAAAAATTTGAGCTACGACCCGGAGAACAAGTACACCGTCCCCTACACCTGGGGCACCCTGGGCATCATCTACAACCCCACTATCACCGGCGGGGAAATTGATAGCTGGTGCGCTCTCTTTGACGCCAAATACGCCGGACAGGTGGGCATGATCGGCAACCCGCGAGACGCTATTGGCGCGGCCCTGCTGTATCTGGGTTACTCCGTCAATACCACCAGCGAGGCGGAGATCCGGGAGGCCTATCAGCTCATCGCCGATGCTAAGGCCAGCGGCGTATACCAGGGCTTCTTCATGGACCAGCTCTATGACAAGATGGAGGCTGGGGAGACCGCTGTCTGCACCTACTACGCCGGGGACTTTCTGTCTATGCATGAGAACAACCCGGACCTGCGCTTCGTGGTGCCCAAGGAAGGCAGCAACTGGTTTGTAGACGCTATGTGCGTGCTGGCGAGTGCGGAGCACAAGGAAGAGGCCGAGGCCTGGATCAACTTTATCTGCAAGACGGACTCCTGCCTTGCCAACATGGACTTCATCTGGTACGCCTCCCCTAATGCCGAGGCTCTGGAGCAATACCCCGCCTACTACGAGGAAGTCAATGGAGAGCCCATGGACCCGGCGCTCTATGCGGTTATGGCAGCCCCCGCTGATGTACTGGCCAACTGTGAGGCCTATGTGAACCTCCCTGCGGAAACCCTGGCCTTGTACACCGATCTATGGGTAGAGTTGGGCATTGGATAGCTGAGTGCAAAAAAGACCGCTTCTGTCTCAGACAGAGGCGGTCTCTTCTTATCCCCTTCCCCACCCTCGCGGCGGCGGCCAATGCGTGGTTGTGCGTTGTCAGGTGTCTTGGTGCGCGTGTTACAATGCTGGGCATAACGATAAACAAGGGATTCGAACCCTCTCGCGCTGCCCCGCCGCGCTGCCAATGAGTTATGCAGTCCCTTCCAACTGCTTCTCCGGTTCTTTACCCGCCGGACAGGTTCACATTCGCCCCGCCGCCGCTACCTGCTGGCCCTATAACAGCTCCGTGGTCCAGTTGGCCGCCTGGATGGCGTTGTCCGTCTCTCGAAGCTGGCGGGAGAGCGCGTCCGCCTTCTTCCGATACTCCGGTACCGGCACGGTGCTGAAAACCTTGATCTCCGTGCGCATCCCCCTCTGTGTCAGGCTGCTGGCCGCCATGAGGAAATCATGGTAGGTCTTCACCCGCATTTTCAGGCAGTCCCGCCGGGCCAGGAGCTCCGTCAGGGTCCCCTCCCCCGTCCGGGTTTCGCAATTCGTCCGGTTGATGCGGGCCATCAGCTCCTCCAGCTGCCCGGCGCAGCTCTCGTACTCCGCCAGCAGGGCCTCCGGGTCCTCGGCAGGCTTTTCGCCCTCCTGCACTCTGGCGTTCTGCATCAGGCGGTCAGACAGCTGCATCATCCGCTTTTGCAGATCCCCGCGTAATTGCAGGGCTTCGGTTAATTTCATACCTTCCCCTTTCCGTTACTTCTGCGTACAGTTTTATATGGGTAGAAATAAACTCGCTTGTGTACCAAGCTGCGTACTGTATCCCCTGCTGGAATTTATCTGTTTTCCATAGTCAATTCTTTGCACTTCCATTCTTCACCAAGAATACAATATTTTTTTGATATATCGGGAACTACATCGCGAAAACCTACTGCTTTATAACAGTAATAAGCTGGAAGATTATTCTCAAATACACCTAATGATACTCTTTTTGCTCCATATATTTCAAATGCAAATTTTAGGCCTAGCTGGAGCATCGCTTTTCCACAGCCTTTTCCCCTCTTGTAAGGATTTACAATAACAAAACCAAAACGCAATTCATCCAATGATTCATCAGGGGTCCTTAGTGTAAAAAAGCCAACAATTCCCGTCTCATCAAATGCAGTAAATGGCATTAGAGATTCAACAAAACAAAATTCTTTTTGTGTGATAGGGTAATTACCGAATCTGCCTGCTGTCCATTGATAAAATGCTTTTTCCTCTTGACACCACGATAATATCGTATCTGCATCCGAAGCTTTATATGGTCTTATTCTAATCATATGCTTTTCCTCACAACAAAAAGGTTGCACAACCTAAAACAGCGTGATCTGACTGGTATCCGCCATCCCGGCAAAAGCCCCCAGTGCCTTGAGCTGGTCAATATGGGTCTTGGAGAGCTTATTGCAGCACATGGAAAATTCCTCGATGGAGACGAAGGTCTGGCCCTTCCGCTTCTCCACGGTGTCCACCGCCGCCGTCTCCCCAAGGCCCCGCACCGCCGTAAAGGGCGGGATAAGGGCGTCGTCCCCCTTGACAACAAATCGGGTGGCATCAGATTCATAAATACTGATAGGCTCAAACCGGAATCCCCGGAGATAGAACTCGTAGCAGACCTCCAGCGTCACTGCCAGGTCCTGCTCCACGGCGGCGGCGTCCTTGTTGTTCCAGATCTCCAGCAGCTTCCGCTTCACCGCGTCAAACCCGGCGCAGCAGTACTCCGCGTCAAAGGCCTTGGCCCGGATGGAGAAGAAGGTGGCATAGAATGCCAAGGGCTTGTGGACCTTGAACCAGGCAATGCGGAAGGCCATCATGACGTAGGCCACCGCGTGAGCCTTGGGGAACAGATAGCCGATCTTGGCAAGAGATTCGATGTACCACTCCGGCACGTCGTGCTCCTCCATGGCCTCCCGCCAGCCTTCCTCGAAGCCGCCCTTCTTCACCTTGCCCTTCCGGACGGACTCCATGATCTTGAAACTCATCTTGGGGTCCAGGCCCTTGGAAATCAGGTAGAGCATGATGTCGTCCCGGCATCCCACCGTCTCTGTAACAGAGGCCGTGCCGCTGACGATCAGGTCCCGAGCATTTCCGATCCACACGTCCGTGCCGTGGGAAAAGCCGGAGAGCCGGACCAGGGTGTTGAAGTCCTTGGGCTGGGTGTCCATAAGCATCTGCCGGGTGAACTTTGTGTTGAACTCCGGGATTGCCACCGCTCCGGTGGGACCCAGGATCTCGTCATTCTCAAAGCCCAAGGCCCTGCTGGTGGTAAAGAGGCTCATGGTGTCCGGGTCGTCCAGGGGGATCTCCCGGGCGTTCACTCCAGTCAGGTCCTCCATCATGCGCACCATGGACGGGTCATCGTGGCCCAGCATATCCAGCTTGAGGAGGTTGTCCTCCATGCAGTGATATTCAAAGTGAGTGGTGATAATGTCGCTGTCGGCGGCGTCCGCCGGGTGCTGAACGGGGCAGAAGTCCTCCACATCCAAATCATCCGGCACCACTACCAGCCCGCCGGGGTGCTGGCCGGTAGTCCGCTTTACTCCCACGCAGCCCAGGGCCAAACGATTTTCCTCCGCATGGCCGGGGTTCAGGCCCCTGGCCTCCAGATACTTCTTGACATAGCCGTAGGCCGTTTTCTCCGCCACGGTACCGATGGTCCCCGCCCGGAACACCTGGGTCTCCCCGAACATCTCGATGGCATGGCGGTGTGCCCTGGCCTGGTACTCGCCGGAGAAGTTCAGGTCAATATCCGGCACCTTGCCGCCACCGTAGCCCAAAAATGTCTCGAATGGGATGTCAAAGCCGTCCTTGACATACTTTGTCCCGCACTCCGGGCAGATTTTATCTGGCATATCCGCCCCGCAGCCGTAGGAGCCGTCCAAAATAAACTCATTGTGCTTGCACTTGGGGCAGCGGTAGTGGGGCGGCAGGGCGTTAACCTCCGTAATCCCGGACATATATGCCACCAGAGAGGACCCCACGGAGCCCCGGGAGCCCACCAGATAGCCGTTCTCCAGGGAGCGCTGCACCAGCTTCTGGGCAGACATATAGACCACGTCGTATTTCCCCAGGATGCCCCCCAGCTCCACGTTCAGCCGGTCCACAATCAGGCTGGGCGGGTCCTCGCCATAGAGCTCGTGGACCTTGTCCCACACCAGGCGGTTCAAATCTTCCTCAGAGTTCTCCAGCCTGGGCGGGAACAGCTTCCCCTTGGGCAGCAGGTCGAAGGTTTCCACCTGCTCGGCGATGGCCCGGGTGTTGGTGACCACCACCTCCATGGCCTTCTCCTCCCCCAGGTAGGAAAACTCCTCCAGCATCTCATCCGTAGTGCGGAAATAGATGGGCAGCGGGGAGTCGCAGTCGGAGAATTTCTTGGTATCCAGCAGGATATGCCGGTAGATCTCGTCCTCCGGGTCCAGAAAGTGGACGTCGCCGGTAGCACACACCGGCTTGCCCAGCTCCTCCCCCAGGCGGACCACTGTCCGGTTCCACTCCCGCAGCTCTTCCTCGTCCCTGGCCTTGCCGTCCCGGAGCATAAAGGCGTTGTTGCACAGGGGCTGGATTTCCAGGAAGTCATAGAAGGAGGCGATCCGTCTGAGCTCCGCCCAGTCCTTGTATTCCGCCACCGCCTGGAAGAGCTCCCCCGCCTCGCAGGCGGAGCCCACAATCAGCCCCTCCCGGTGGGCGACGAGCTCGTGCTTGGGGATAATGGGAAAGCGCTTAAAATATTTCAGGTTAGACATGGAGATGAGCTGATACAGGTTTTTCAGCCCAACCTTGTTTTTGGCAATCAGGATGATATGCTTGGGCTTGCGGTTGGAATGGCCGTTTTTCCGCAGGGCCGGCATGGCCTCGTTAATGGCCTGGAGGGTGCGGACCTCCAGCTCCTCCTCCAGCTTTTTGAAAAAGTGGGGCAGAAAGAGCCCGCAGGTGGCCGCGTCGTCGCTGGCCCGGTGGTGCTGGAAGGCCGGGAGCTTCAGGTGCTCCGCCACGATGTCCAGCTTGAACTTCCCCAGCTCCGGCAGCAGGTTCTGGGCCAGAATCAGCGTATCTATGTAGGTGGGGTCAAAGTCCAGCCCCGCCTGGCGGCAGCCCTCCCGGATAAAGCCGATGTCAAACTCCGCGTTGTGGGCCGCCAGAGGCCGGTCCCCGACAAACTCCAGAAATGCCCTCAGCGCCTCCGCCGGCTTTGGGGCGCCCTGGAGCATCTGGTCAGTGATGCCGGTGAGGGCGATGATCTCCGGCGTCAGGTGCCGCCCCGGGTTTACAAAGGTCTGGAACCGCTCCCCAATCTCGCCGTTTTTAATGACCACCGCGCCAATCTCCGTGATGGTCTCCTGCTTTACCTTCAGGCCGGTGGTCTCAATATCAAAGGCCACATACTCGTCGGAAAACGATGCCTCCTGTTCTCCGTGGACAGCAATACGGTCGTCCAGGTTGTTGATGAAATAGCCCTCCATACCGTAGAGGAGTTTAATATCCTTGGCCGAGTGCCAGGCGTCCGGAAAGCCCTGGGCCACGCCGTGGTCCGTAATGGCGATAGCCGGATGTCCCCAGGACTCCGCCCGTTTGACCAGATTCCCCTCCGGTCCGGCCTTGGGGCTCAGGGACGTGAGGGCGTCCATGTTGGAGAAGGTGGTGTGGGCGTGGAGCTCCACACGCTTGATCTCAGCGGTGTCCCTGCGCATCTCGTAGGGATAGGTCGTAATATTTTTAGGGTCCACCAAAACGTCGCTGCCGTCCCGGTTGAGCTTCACATAGCCCTGAACCTTCAGCCACATACCGGGCTTGATGTCCTTTTTCAGCCTGGCCTTCTCCTCCTTCTCCAGGTACTTGGTCACCCGGACGGAGGTCTGGAAGTCCGTCATGTCGAAGGTCAGGCAAAAAACACCAGGACGGCGGGTTTCGTAGAGATCGGCAAAAAAGACCTTGCCGGCCACCACCACGCCGCCCATTTTGGGGTTGAGGCCGGCCATGGGCTGGACCTCCTTCTTGATGGGGAGGCCCATAATGACCTCGTTTCCGCCGGTTTTGGCGGAGGACGGGGCGGCAGTCGGCGCGGAGACGGTCTGATGGATGGAGACCTTTACCAGGCCGTAGGCCGCCGCCACCGCGGAGGAGAGCTTGTCCTTCCCCTCCCCCAGATCCGTTGTCGTCGTCAGGGCCATGGCAAGGGTCCTTTTTTCCTTTTCCACCTCGACGTTGGTCAGATACGCCCCCTCCAGGGCCAGGCGCTCCTGCCAGGGGAGGGTCAGGGTCGTGAATAATTCAAAAAATGGTATCTTCTGCGGCATAGTTCCCTCTCAATATGTACAGCGTTCTCCGGACTCAAAGCGTCTCAATCTCCTCGATGAGCGCATCCACCAGCTTTTCCTGGGGCACCTTCCGCAGGATCTGTCCCTTCCGGAACAGAAGCCCCTCCCCTTTTCCGCCGGCGATCCCCACATCGGCGGCGGCGGCCTCACCGGGTCCGTTGACCGCGCACCCCATCACGGCAACTGTGATCGCCTTGGTGCAGCCGGCCAGCCGCCGCTCCACCTCCTGGGCAATGGGGATCAGATCAATGTTGGTCCTCCCGCAGGTGGGGCAGGAGATAATATTCGGCCCCTCCTGCCGCAGGCCGGCGGCAAGAAGGATCTTCTTCGCCGCGTAAACCTCCTCCACCGGGTCGGCGGTCAGCGTCACCCGCAGGGTATCGCCAATCCCCATACACAGCAGTCCGCCGATGCCCATGGCGGATTTGACCATCCCCATCGCCGGCGTCCCCGCCTCCGTCACCCCCAGGTGCAGCGGATAATTACACTTCTCCCGCAGGGCCCGATAGGCCCCGATAGTCACCGGCACAGAGGAGCACTTCACGGAGATGCAGATGTCCGTGAAATCAACCCTCTCCAACAGGGCCGCATGGCCCAGCGCACTCTCCGCCAGCGCTTCCGCCGTAGCCCCGCCGTGCTTTTTCAGCAGTTCCCTCTCCAGGGAACCGCCGTTGACGCCGATGCGGATGGGAATCCGGGCGGCCCGGCAGGCATCCGCTACCGCCTTCACATGGTCCTCTCCCCCGATGTTGCCGGGGTTGATCCGGATTTTGTCGATCCCCTGGCTGACGCACTCCAGGGCCAGCTTATAGTCAAAGTGGATATCCGCCACCAGGGGGATATGAATACGGCTCTTGATCTGCCCGACAGCCTTCGCCGCCGCCATATCCGGCACCGCCACCCGCACGATCTCACACCCGGCCGCCTCCAGCGCGAGGATCTGCTCCACCGTGGCGGAGACATTGTCGGTCTTGGTGCTGCACATGGACTGGATAGACACCGGCGCGCCGCCGCCTACGGCGACAGCTCCCACTTGAATCTGCTTTGTCATCTCCCTATTTCACCAGCTTCATAATATCGTTAAATGTCACAAACGCGCTCAGCGCCATCAGCAGGGCGAAGAACACAAGATTAATCACCGCCTCATACCGGACGGGGATCCTCCGCCGGAAGAGCTTCTCCGAAACCGTGGATACCACCAGGAAGAGGATATGCCCTCCGTCCAGGGCCGGAATGGGCAGGAGGTTGAACACCGCCAGGTTGACGCTGATCATCGCGCCCAAATAGATGATATTCTCCAGGGCGTCCCGGACACTGGCGCTCTGCTGTCCCACGTCGTTGATGGTGGAGACGATGCCCACCGGGCCGTTGAGGTCCTGCATCCCCGCGCGGCCGGTCACCAGCTCCTGGAGACTGTAGCGGACAATACGGATAAAATCAATGGTGTTCAGCCAGGTCATTTTCAGCTTCGCAGCAAAGGTGGCCTCCTCCAGCCCGCCAAAGGACAGACCGAAGCCGACATAGGTTCCGTTTCCATCCGGGCTGGTGTACTCCCGCTGGACCATGGGGAAGTCGTTCAGGACCACCTTCTCCCCGTCCCGCAGGACCACCAGGTCAAAGTCTCTGCCGTTCCCCCGGGAGAGGAAAATGCTGATGTCGCTGAAAATATAGATGCGCTCTCCGTCAATGGAGTACAGAACATCCCCGGCCATCAGGCCATCCTCCCCCTCCAGCGGGAACTCCGGGGCAAAGCCCGTAATCTCCGCTGTGCGGAAGGCGCCCGCCCCCGCGTACAGGATAAAGATGAACACGACCCCCACGATCAGGTTCATGACCGCGCCGGCGGCAAATACCAGCACCTTCTTCCAGAAGCCCTGGTTCCCCAGGCTGTGAGGGTCCTCGGACTCCTCGTCCTCTCCCTCCATGGCGCAGTAGCCCCCGATAGGCAGCGCCCGGACAGAGAACTGGGTTCCCTTTTTCCCCTGCTTCTTCCACAAACATGGGCCCATACCGATAGAGAACTCCTTCACCGTCACGCCGCACAGCCGCGCCGCGATGAAGTGCCCCCACTCGTGGGCCGCGATGAGAAGTCCAAACAACAGGATTGCCAGGATAATATACATAGAAATGTGTCCCTTCCTTGCGATTGCTGGCGGGCAGACCCCGCTCAGACGAAAAAGAAAATGATGCCAATGAAAATTGCGACTATGCCCCCGGCCCGGCTAAAGAACAGCGCCGCCTCAGAGGGCTCCGCGTCTTTGAACCGCCAGCCGTGGCTGAGATACCACGCGATCCCCGGGGCCAACGCATGGAAGGCCCCTATCGCAATCAGCAGCAGCCCCAGCAGCGGATTGCCGGTCCCCCTCCGCGCACTCTGGGAGCCGCCGTTCAGCGCTTTCGCCAGATCACTGGGCCATACATCCATGTCCCAGTCATCGCTCCCTCCGCCGACGCCGCCCATACCGTCCTCGTTCCAAAAGCTGGTGGCCCCGTCCGGGGCGGTGAAGCGCACCGAATAGCCCTGTCCTCCAGAGGACTCGATGTCAAAGCTGTACACTACCCCTTCATAGGTGATCGTCTGGTTCTCTGTGTCCACGGTGTAGACCCTGCCATAGCTCTCTACCGTACGGACCGGACTGCTCTCTTTCCCCGCGCAGGAGCAGAGCAGCAGCAGCGCTGCGGCGATCATCAGTAGTTTTTTCATTGTGCCCTCCGTTTCACACACTCCCGCGCTTGCCGGTCTGCTTCCAGTATATCCTCCAGGCTTGGATGATATTTCACCGAAATTTGGGACAGCGCACCTTCCACCAGCTCTGGGATCTGCCCGAAGGAGATCTCCTCCCGGAGGAACATCCCCACCGCCTCCTCGTTGGCGCCGTTGAGCACCGCGCAGGAGGTGCCCCCGGCCTGGGCGCATTCCATTGCCATCCGCAGGCAGGGGAACACGTCCAGATCCGGCTCCTGGAATGTCAGCGGCGGGCAGCGCAGCAGGTCCAGCGCCGGCAGCTCCGTCCCTGCCCGCTCCGGGTAGGTCAGGGCGTACCGGATCGGCAGGCGCATATCCGGCGTCCCCATCTGGGCCAGGACCGCGCCGTCCCAGTACTCCACCATGGAGTGGACGATGCTCTGCCGGTGGATGACCACGCCCACCCGCTCAGGCGGCATCCGAAACAGGTGCATGGCCTCGATGAACTCCAGGCCCTTGTTCATCAGGGAGGCGCAGTCCACCGTGATCTTCTCCCCCATGGTCCAGTTGGGGTGGCGGAGGGCGTCGGCTCTTCCCTTCCCCGCAATTTCCTCCCGGCGCAGGCCAAAAAACGGCCCGCCGGAGCAGGTCAGAATTACCCGCCGGACCTCCCGCCAGTCCCGGCACCCCTGAAGGCACTGGAAAATCGCGGAGTGTTCGCTGTCCACCGGAATGATCTCCGCACCGTACCGCCGGGCGGCCTGCATGACCAGCTCCCCGGCGCAGACCAGGGTCTCCTTGTTGGCCAGAGCGATCCGCTTGCCCTTCTCGATAGCGGCCAGGGTGGGCCGGAGCCCAGCTACCCCCACTACAGCGGTGACGACGGTATCGCTGAGCGGCAGGGCAGCGGCGCGGAGCAGGCCGTCCAGGCCGTAAGCCACCTCCACGTCCACGTCCGACAGGCGGCGTCTGAGCTCCATAGCCGCCTCCAGATTTTCCAAGACGGCCAGACTGGGCCGGAAGCGGCGGACCTGCTCCTCCAACAGGTCCACGCTGCTTTTAGCCGTCAAGGCTTCCACCTTTACACCAATTTCTTCGCAGACCTCCAGGGTCTGCCGGCCGATGGAGCCGGTGGAGCCCAGGAGGGAAATTGCTCTTGACATATGCACGCTCCTCCCCTCACCGCAGGCCCAGCAGGGGCATGAGGATGCCCAGCACCGGCGCCACAAAGATCACACTGTCAAACCGGTCCAGCACGCCGCCGTGCTCCAGAAAGATCCGGCCATAGTCCTTAATGCCGAACTCCCGCTTGATGAGGGAAAAGCTCAGATCCCCCAGCTGGGCCGCTACACTGCACCCGATCCCCAGAACAGCGATCCCCGGGTAGCTGATATCATAGCCCAGCCCCAGGTTCATCACCAAGGCGAACACAATGCCGCAAAGGGCGTTGCCCAGCAGACCTCCGACAGAGCCCTCCACGGTTTTTTTGGGGCTGACCCTCGGGGCCAGCTTGTGCTTCCCCAGGGTGAGGCCGGCAAAGAAGGCGAAGGTATCGCTGCCGAAGGAGAAAATCAGCGGCAGCAGCAGGAAGGCGCGGTGATACCCCATCGCCTCCAGCCGCAGGAAGGAGGCAAAGGCATAGGGCACGATAAACATGGCGAAGAGCGCCGCCATGATCTGCTGAAACTTCACCTCCCCGCCCCGAAAAACGGCGTAGGCAAACACCAGCATGGCGTAGGCCACCACCAGCTCCCCATAGATATAAACCTTCACAAAGGAGAAGCCCACGGAGAACAGCGCCCCCAGCACCGCGCCAACCCACAGCAGCCTGTGGCCCAGCGCCCCTACGCACTTCATCAGTTCCCAGGCCGCGATGGCCGACAGCGCCGCCAGGAATACCACAAGGACATGGATCGGGGCCCACAGCACCACCCAGAGAATCAGCGGTACGCCGACAGCCGCCACCAGTAATCTTGATTTCATCCGAAAGCCCTCCTTGGGAATTCTCTCTGTAATTATGAGATCAGATCGTCTCACACCGCGCCGAAGCGGCGGTTCCGACGCTGATAGGCCGCGATGGCCCGGTGGAGCTCCGCCTTGGTGAAGTCCGGCCACAGTACATCTGTAAAGTAAAACTCCGCATAGGCGCACTGCCACAGCAGGAAATTGCTCAGCCGCTGCTCCCCGCCGGGGCGGATAAGCAGCTCCGGGCTGGGAATTCCGGCAGAATAGAGGTAGCCGTCAAAGGATTCCTCTGTCAACTGTTCTGGCTTTACAGTCCCTGCAGTACAGTCCATAGCAAATTTCCGGGCGGCGTGGACAATCTCGTCCCGCCCCCCGTAGTTGATGCAGATGCAGCACTGGCAGCCCGTGAGACGGTCGGAGATGGCGTTGCACTCGTCCACCAAGCCCCGCAGCTCCTCATTCAGCGGCCCCATATCCCCCATGAAGCGCAATCGCACATTGTCCCGCTCCATGGTGTCAATGGCCTCCAGAAGGTACCGCTTGAGCAGGGACATGATGGTGCCCACCTCCTCCTCGGGACGCTTCCAGTTCTCCGTGGAGAAGGCGTAGACCGTCAGATAGTCGATGCCGATGTCCCGGCAGTAGGTGGCGATGGTGCGGAAGGCCTCCGCCCCCACCTTGTGCCCCGCCGTCCGGGGCAGGCCCCGCTTCTGGGCCCAGCGGCCATTTCCGTCCAGTATAATGGCGATATGGCGGGGCAGACGGCTAAAGTCCACCTGCCCCGCTGGTTCGCCCTCTTTTTTCCAAAAGGCCAGTTTCATGCGCTCCTACGCTTCCGCTCAGACCGCCAGAAGCTCTTTCTCCTTCGCGGCCAGCAGCGCGTCGACCTCCTTGCACATATCGTCGGTCATCTTCTGGATGTCCTTCTCGGCGATCTTCAGGTCATCCTCCGTGATCTCGCTGTTCTTCTTCTGGGCCTTGAACGCGTCCACCGCGTCCCGGCGGATGTTGCGGATGGCCACCTTGCCGCCCTCAGCGTACTTGGCGATCTGCTTGACCAGCTCCTTGCGGCGCTCCTCGGTAAGCTGGGGGAAGGCCAGGCGGATAATCTTGCCGTCGTTCTGGGGGTTGATGCCCAGGTCGGACTCCTGGATAGCCTTGCAGATGAGCTTCACCGCGCTGGCATCCCAGGGCTGGATGGTCAGTGTCCGGGGATCGGGGGAACCGATAGACGCAATCTGGTGGATCGGGGTAGGGGTGCCGTAGTAGTCCACCATAATCCGGTCCAGCACGGCGGCGTTGGCCCGGCCCGCCCGGACGGCGGCGAAGTCCGCGGCAACGGACTCGATGGACTTCCTCATTTTTTCCTCATAAACCTTGTATTCGCTTTTCATTGTGCCAGTTCCTCCTTCACAATCGTTCCTATCTTTTCGCCCCGCAGTACCCGGAGAATGTTGCCGGGGTCTTTGAGAGCAAAGACCTGTACGGGAATATGGTTATCCATTGCCAGGCTGGTGGCGGTAGAGTCCATGACAGCCAGGCGCTGAGCCAGCACATCGTCGTAGGTAATGGCGTCATACCGCACCGCGTCGGGGTCCTTGTTGGGGTCCGCGCTGTACACGCCGTCCACGTTTTTCGCCAGCAGGATAACCTCCGCGCCGATCTCGGCGGCACGGAGCACGGCGGCAGTGTCCGTGGAGAAAAAGGGGTTGCCGGTGCCGCAGCCAAAGACCACCACCCTCCCCTTCTCCAGATGGTTCACAGCCTTGGCCCGGACATAGGGCTCCGCCACAGCGGGCATCTCCAGGGCGGTCTGCACCCGCACGGGCACCTCCCTCTGCTCCAGGGCCTCCGCCACAGCCAGGCAGTTCATGGTTGTGGCCAGCATCCCCATGTGGTCGGCCCGGGTGCGCTCCATGCGGCCCCCGCCGTCCTTGGCGCCCCGCCAGAAATTGCCGCCGCCCACCACGATGCCCACCTGGACACCCATGGCCGCGGCTTCCTTCACGGCGTCGCAGACCCGGCCGATGGTTTCAAAATCCAGGCCGAAATGCCGCTCGCCGGCCAAGGCCTCACCGCTGAGCTTCAGCAGGACTCTCTTATAGGTTGGTTCCTCCATACGTTCTCCTCCGCTTTCTTTTTGGTCGCGTATTCCAGTTCCTATTCTAATATATTTTCTATGGTTTGAAAAGTAGTATTTTGCAAATTTTTTATGACCAGGCTGGAATTTTGGAAAGGGATGTACTATAATACCCTCTGTTCACTGCGATAAAAGAAGGAGAGTCTGCTTTATGAGCCATATCCACATCAATCAGGACCTCTGCACAGGCTGCGGCCAGTGCGTGGCAAACTGCTGTGTTCACGCTCTCACCCTGAAGCCCGATGGCGCCATTCTTCCCGGAGACGGCTGCTTTGCCTGTGGCCAGTGCGTGGCGCTCTGTCCGGCGAGGGCGGTTTCCATGGAGGGGCTGGAGGCCCCGGTGGAGTACGAGGCCGGCCGCTTTGCTCTGGAGCCGGAGGTCCTGCTCAACGCCATGCGCTTCCGCCGGTCCATCCGCCGCTTCACCGGGGAGAAGGTCTCCCGGCGGGAGATGGAGCTGTTGCTGGAGGCCGGCCGCTGCGCCCCCACCAGCACTAACAGCCAGACCGTGGGCTTCACGGTACTGGACCGGGAGTTTGAGGCCATGCGGCCCAAGCTCTGGGACGCCTTTGCCCGGTACTTCCGAAAGAGCGGCCGCATCGTGCTCCTGCGCCGGTATGAGGACTACCTCGCCCATCCGGACGAGCCGGACACCCTCTTCTACGGCGGGAACCAGATGATTGCCGTTACCGCTGAGCGCCCCGTGGACGGCGGCCTGGCCCTGGCCAACATGGAGCTGATGGCCCACGCCCTGGGGCTGGGCGCCCTGTACTGCGGCTTCGCCGCCCGGGCCATCCAGTCCGACCCGGAGCTGCGGGAGTACTTCGGCCTTACAGAGAAGCGGCATCTGGAGAGCTGTCTTATCGTCGGGCACACGGACCTGCGCTTCCGCCGCACCGCCCCAAGAAATCCCGCCCGGGTGGACTGGCGGTAGGTCTACATTCTTTTCTTTGAAAAGAAAAGAATCAAAAGAAACTTTTTCGCAAAACTCCGTTTTGCTTCGGAACTTTTTTGGGGTTTCTGCGTCTATAAGAATTGATTTACATAAAGGAGAACGGATTTTATGAAGAAAACACTGACTGCCTGCGCACTTCTGCTGCTTCTGCTCCTGACCGCCTGCGGCCAGACGGCAAGCCTCCAGGAAACCATCCCCACCCTCTCCCTCACTGCCGGAAGCGGACGGGCCGCACCGGTGAGCACCTTCGGCTACTCCTGGACAGCCGGTCGGGACAGTCTGGTGGTGGACACCGTCCACCCTCTGGAGGCCATCGAGAACCTGCCCGGCGTCTCCGTGACCGCCGGTACGCCTATCAGTATGTACTTCTCCCGCCTGCCCGGCATTGTCACCGTCACCTGCTGGCCCGCCAGCGACGCGGAAACACCCTCCCCCGAACCGGGAGAGACGGTTGAAGCCTCCTTCGCCAACAATCTTTTTACCTTTATCCCACCGGACAGTGAGGAGAATCTTGTCTTCCTGGTTGAGGGCCAGTGGAACAGCCGGGACGACGCCAAGGGCACCGTCTGCTACGCCTTTGTGGTGGAACAGAAGTAACTGTGTTAAGAAAAGAGCCCGCCGCAGCTGCGGCGGGTTCTTTTTATCCCTCTCCGGTAATCAGATCGTCCAGAATTTGAATGAGCTCCTCTTTTCCAGTACCCTTTTCCGCGGAGAATGGCACCAGCCTGTCCTCCTCCCTGAGGGCCAGGACTTGGCGGATCAGGGCAAGATTCGGCTCAATCTCAGATTTTTTCAGCTTATCGAGCTTGTTGGCCGCCACTGCCAGAGGACAGCCCGTATCATAAAACCAGCTGGCCATGGTCACATCGTCAGCCGTGGGCTTGTGACGGGCATCCACGATCATCACCCCGCAGGTAATAAGTCCGGAGGCAAAATACGCCTCCATCAACCTCCCCCAGCGGTCCCGCTCCGCCTTGGAAACCTTGGCGTAGCCATAGCCGGGCAGGTCCACCAGATAAGCCCGCTCATCCAGCCGGAAGTAGTTGATCTGGGCAGTTTTCCCCGGAGACGCTCCCACACGGGCAAAATTCTTCCGGTTCACCAGCCGGTTGATCACCGAGCTCTTCCCCACATTGGAGCGCCCGGCAAAGGCCAGCTGGGGCAGTCCATCCCGGATAAACCCCGATGGAGAGGCCGCTGAAAGGACAAATTCCACCCGATTGAAGTTGACCGCCATAAGACCTCCCACCAGAAGCGAAACGGAGTTTCGCGCATTTTTTCTTTTGATACTTTTCTTTTTTGAAAAAAGAAAAGTATGTAGACCTACTGCCGCAGCCCCGCGTCCCGCTGCGCGGGCTCCAGGGGGATAAAGGCGGCAACCGCCTCTCCCTCCAGCTCCGCTGGAGCTTCCGATCGAAGCAGCGCCTCGCCGAGAACGGCGTCCATCGTCTCAACCGCCACAAACCGCAGCGCCTCCCGGACAACGGGGTCGATCTCCTCCAGGTCCCGCTGGTTTTCCTTGGGAATAATCACCGTGCGGATGCCGCTGCGCTTAGCGGCCATGGTCTTCTCCTTCAATCCCCCGATAGCCAGCACCCGGCCCCGGAGCGTCACCTCGCCGGTCATCGCCACATCGGAGCGCACCTGCTGCCCCGTCAGGGCCGAAACCATCGCCGTGGTGATAGCCGCTCCGGCGGAGGGTCCGTCCTTGGGCACGGCCCCCTCCGGGAAGTGGACGTGGATATCCTTGCTCTTGTAAAACTCCGGGTCAATCCCCAGCTGGACCGCGCGGCTCCGGATGCAGCTGAGGGCCGCATGGGCGGACTCCTTCATCACATCCCCCAGGTTCCCCGTCAGCTCCAGCTTCCCGGCGCCCTCCATAACATTGACCTCTACCTCCAGCAGCTCGCCGCCCGCCTCTGTCCAGGCCAGGCCGTTGACCAGTCCCACCGGATTCTTAATCACCGACGGCGGCAGATAGCGGCGCACGCCCATGAAGTCTGTCAGATTCTCCGGTGTAACCTTGATGACCTTCGCCTCCCGGCGCACCAGGCGGATCGCCGCCTTGCGGCACAGCCGCCCCAGCTCACGCTCCAGATTCCGCACGCCGGATTCCTTGGTATACCCGGTAATCAGCTCCCGGATCGCCTCGGGGCTCACCCGCAGGCTCCCCTTCTTCAGGCCGCTCTCCTTCATCTGCTTGGGCAGCAGGTAGCGCCTGGCAATCTCCAGCTTCTCCTCGTCGGTGTAGCTGGCCAGCTCAATGACCTCCATCCGGTCCAGCAGAGGCCGGGGAATGGTGGAGGTGGTATTTGCCGTTGTAATAAAGAGCACCCGGCTCAGATCCAAAGGCAGCTCCAGGAAGTGGTCCCGGAAGGACTTGTTCTGCTCGCTGTCCAGCACCTCCAGCAGGGCCGAGGCCGGGTCCCCCCGGTAGTCGTTCCCCAGCTTGTCGATCTCGTCCAGCAGCAGCAGCGGGTTCATGCTCCCGCTCTGAATAATCGCGTTGACAATGCGCCCCGGCATAGCGCCTACATAGGTTTTCCGGTGGCCCCGAATCTCCGCCTCGTCCCGGACGCCGCCCAGACTGAGCCGGGCAAGCTTCCGTCCCATGGCCTCCGCCACAGAGATCGCGATAGAAGTCTTTCCCACGCCGGGGGGACCCACCAGGCAGATAATCTTCCCTCTGGCCTCCGGGTTCAGCTGCCGCACGGCCACCAGCTCCAGAATCCGCTCCTTCACCTTCTCCAGGCCGAAGTGATCCCGGTCCAGAATCCGGCGGGTGGCGGCAATGCTGGCCCTGGCCTTCGTCTCCGTATACCAGGGCACCTCCAGACACACATCCAGATAGTTGCGGATAACCGCGGCCTCGGCGCTGGAATATGCCTGCTTGGCCAGGCGGTCCACCTCCTTGAGGAGCTTTTTCTCCACCTCGCTGTCCTCTGGCAGGCCCAGCTCCTCAATCTTCTGGCGGTATTCCGTCAGCTCGCTGTCCTCATCCTCCCCCAGCTCCCGCTGGAGCAGGCGGATCTGCTCTCGGATGATGTGGTCCCGCTGGGCTTCTCCCAGCTCCCGGCGGATCTTGCTCTCCAGCTCCTGCTCGCAGGAGAGGACCTCCACCTCCCGCACCAGCAGCTCGTTGATCTTCCGCAGACGGACCACCGGCCGGCACTCCTCCAGGATCATCTGCCGGTCCTGGTGGCGCAGAGGGATATTCTGGGCGATGTAATCCGCCAGATGGCCGGGGTTCTGGTCCTCCAGCACCGCCGCCGCCACGTCCTCGCTCATGCGGGGGGCAATGGAGGCGTAATCGCTGAAATGGGAGTAGGTCTGCCGCAGCAGCGCCTCCAGCTGGAAATCGGACACCCGGCTCCTGATCTCACGGATGGGTTCCACATTGCCCTGGAGATAGGGCTCTGTCTGCCACAGGCGGCGGAGCCGCGCACGGCACCGGCCCTCCATCATTACCCGGACAGACCCCTCGCTGATGCGGAGGATCTGCCGCACCGCCGAGATAGTGCCCACATGGAAGAGGTCATCCATCCCCGGCGTGAAGGCCGTCAGCTCCCGCTGGGCCACCAGGAATATCTGCTGCCCCTCCTCCATGGCCCGTTCCAGGGCCCGTATAGAGATCTCCCGCTCCACATCAAAGCTCAGAATACATTCCGGAAAGATCGTCAGACCCCGCAGTGCCAGCACCGGCATATTTATCGCTGTATTTTCCATTGGTAGACCTCCTTACTTCAGGATGGGCACAGCGCTTCCCAGGGCCGGCGGCATACCGCCGGCCCCCTGGAAAACAGTGGTCAAAATTCATCAACAAAAATAACACATCAAAGAAAAAATGTTGAAAACACGTTCAGAAAAGGATTTAGCGCCGGGCCATTGTTTTGTTTCCGGTAAAAGCAGGGTAAGCGCCAGCCTCGCAAAAAGCGCAGGCCAAGACGTCCAGTCTATCTCTTAACAGCAGACAATAACCCGCATCCCACCTGGAAACAACCCGCGGCTCCGCGCCAAATCATCTCCCTGCATCAACGCATTGAACTCTCTGAAAACGCCGCCCGTCAGGAGGCGGGATTGGCGCGCCAACCGGCGTGCTCCCTCCCCGCGCTGTTGCGAACCAGCTCCGGTCCGCTCTCTCCTCGGACGCAGGCGGCGGTAATAATCACCTTTTCCACCGTGGTATCGGAGGGGATGTCAAACATGACCTCTGTCAGAAGTCCCTCCATTACCGCCCGGAGGCCCCGCGCACCGATGTTGCGCTCAATGGCTCTGTCGGCCACCGCCTCCAGAGCACCCTCATCGAAGACAAGCTCCACCCCGTCGTACTCCAGCAGCTTGGTATACTGCTTGACCAGAGCATTCTTCGGCTCCGTGAGGACCCGCACCAGCTCCTCGCGCTTCAGGCTGTCCAGAGGCGCAATCACCGGCAGACGGCCCACCAGCTCGGGGATGATCCCGAACCGCAGCAGGTCGTGGGGCTGGACCTCTTTGAGAATGGCCCCGATATCACGCTCCTTCTTGCTCTGGAGCTGAGAGTCGAAGCCGATGCTCCGCTTGTCGGTCCTGCGCTCAATGATCTTGTCAATGCCGTCGAAAGCGCCGCCGCAGATGAACAGAATGTTCCGCGTATCCACCTGGATAAAGTCCTGGTGGGGGTGCTTGCGCCCGCCCTGGGGCGGCACGTTGGCTACGGTGCCCTCCAGAATCTTCAAAAGGGCCTGCTGTACCCCCTCGCCGGACACATCCCGGGTGATGGAGGTGTTCTCGCTCTTCCGGGCGATCTTGTCGATCTCGTCCACGTAGATGATCCCGTGCTCCGCCAGCTCCACATCGTAGTCCGCCGCCTGGAGCAGGCGCAGGAGGATGTTCTCCACATCGTCGCCCACGTAGCCCGCCTCGGTGAGGGTGGTGGCGTCGGCAATGGCGAAGGGCACATTGAGAATCCGGGCCAGGGTCTGGGCAAAGAGGGTCTTGCCGCTGCCGGTGGGGCCCAGCATGAGGATGTTGCTCTTCTGAAGCTCCACATCCTCTCCGCCCCCGTTATAGACCCGCTTGTAGTGGTTGTACACCGACACGCTCAGTGCCACCTTGGCGCTCTCCTGGCCGATGACGTACTCATCCAGGTAGGTCTTGATCTCCCTGGGCGTGGGCAGATGGTCCGGCGCCTCCGAGGAGAAGCGGGCGGAGGGATTCCCCAGCTCCTCCTCCAGCACGCTCATGCACAGCTGTACGCACTGGTCACAGATCCGGGCGCCGGGGCCCTGGATCATCCGCCGCACCTCCTCCTCCCGCTTGCCGCAGAAGGAGCAGCGCAGGGACTTCTTGGTCTCTTCGCTCATTGGTTTGCTTTTCCCCTCTCTTTTATCTGGAGTAGATGACCTTGTCGATCAGTCCAAACTCCTTGGCCTCCTCGGCCTGCATAAAGTTGTCCCGCTCACAGGCGGCGGTGATCTCCTCCAGGGTCTTGCCCGTGTTCTCCGCCATAATGCGGTTCATCCGCTGCTTGATAATCTCAAACCGCTTGAGATGGATGGCCATGTCCGTCACCTGCCCCTGGGTCCCGGCGGAGGGCTGGTGGATCATGATCTCCGAATTGGGCAGGGCCAGCCGCTTCCCCTTCGCCCCGGCGCTGAGCAGGAACGCGGCCATGCTGGCGCACATACCGATGCAGATGGTGGACACGTCGCACTTGATATACTGCATGGTGTCATAAATCGCCATGCCGTCGGTGATGGAACCGCCGGGGCTGTTGATATAGAACTGGATCTCCTTATCCGGGTCCTGGGCCTCCAGATACAGCAGCTGGGCCACCACGAGACTGGCGGTGGTGGCGTTGACCTCCTCGCCCAGAAAGACGATGCGGTCGTTGAGCAGGCGGGAAAAAATATCATAGGAGCGCTCGCCCCGGTTGGTCTGCTCTACGACATAGGGAACTAAGCTCATGGAAATACCTCCAAAAGTAGAATCGTTGGCCCTCCCGGCAAACAACGCACAGTTACCTTCAGCATACCCCCGCCGGCCGCATCTTATACCGGCAGCCGGCAGAGGCAGGGAACCTTACTCCGCCGTCTCCTCCTGGCCGTCCTCGGCAGGCTCCTCCTCGGAGGCCTTTTTCTTGGGCTTCTCCTTCTCCACCACGGGCTTGACGGGGACGGCGCTGTCCACCACCACGGCGATGGCCTTATCCCGCAGGAGCTGCTCGTGAAGGACCGCCCGGTCGATGTACTTCTTCAGGGTCTCCACATCCATCTTGAACTGCTCGGCCCTCTTCTGGTACTCGGCCTCCACATCCTCATCGGAGACCTCGATGTTCTCCTCCTTGACAATGGCGGCAATGGCCAGGTCCATCTTCACCTGCCGGGCAGCGGGGGCCTTAGCCTCCTCCAGCAGGCCATCGACACTGCCGCCGGTCATCTGCATATACTGCTCCACGGTCATCCCCTGTCCCTGGAGCTGCCGGGCAAAATTCTGCACCAGGGCGCGGGCCTGCTCTTCCACCATGACATCGGGGACGTCGGCGGTGAGATTGTCGGCCACGTGCTCCATGGCGATATCCTCGAAGGCCTGTCTGCCGGCCTCCTCCCGCTCAGCGATAATCTTGGCCTTCACGTCCTTTTTCAGCTCCGCCAGCGTGTCGAACTCGGAGACATCCTTGGCAAACTCGTCGTCAATGGCAGGGAGCTCCTTGACCTTCACGCCGTTGACCTTCACATGAAACACGACATCCTTGCCGGCAAGGCCCTCGTGGTAGTTCTCGGGGAAGGTGATATCGATATCCCGCTCCTCCCCCACAGCCATACCGATAAGCTTCTCCTCAAAGCCGGGGACAAAGGTGCCGGAGCCGATCTCCAGATCGTAGCTCTCCCCCTTGCCGCCGTCGAAGGGCTTGCCGTCCAGGAAGCCCTCAAAGTCGATGTTGGCGAAATCGCCCTTCTTCACCGGGCGGTCCTGGTCCTCCATCCGAGCGTTGCGGTCGGCCATCTCCTTGAGACGGGCGTTGACGTCGGCGGCGAGTACCTTCACCTCAGCCTTGGGAATTTCCAGGCCCTTGTACTGGCCCAGGGTGACCTCCGGATACACGGCCACGGTGGCGGCAAAGGAGCAGCCATCCTTACCCACGCTCAGCAGCTCCACCTGGGGGTAGCCCACCACCTCCAGCTCCTTTTCCTTCACCGCCTCGCCATAGGCATCGGGCAGGAGGATATTCACGGCCTCCTCATAGAAGATCTCCGCGCCATACATCTTCTCGATCATCTTGCGGGGAGCCTTCCCGGGACGGAAGCCAGGCATACTGATCTTACCGCGCTGTTTTCTGTAAGCCTTTTCCACGGCAGCCTCGAAATCGGCGGCACTTACCTCTACGGTCAGCTTGACCATGCTTTTTTCCAGCTTTTCGCAGTTTTTCACACTCATTTTATCTTTCCTCCGTTTACTGTCGGCTTTCAGAATCAGCCATCTTGGTATTGTACCACAGTAAATCGAAAAATTCCAGTATTTTTTCGTTCAATCGCATATTTTTTTCGGGACAAATCCCAGATAGTCCGCGGACACCAGGCTGTACTCCACGCTCCCCATCTGTCCCTCCACCGCCCGGCGGTGCGTGGGGCCATGGAGATGGCCGTAAAAGCACCGCTCCACGCGGTACGCCTCCAGCTTCGCGAGGATCTCCGGGCAGCGGTAGCCGGTATAGAGGGGCGGATAGTGGAGAAACGCCAGGATGGGCCGGCCCTCCGCCAGACGGAGCGATGCCTCCAGGCGGCCCACCTCCCGGTTGAACACCTTCTCGTTGTGGCCGGACTGGTCCTCCTCGTAAAACCAGCCTCTGGTGCCGCAGAGGGCGTACTCCCCGTAAAAGTGGCAGTTGTTGTGGAGGATGTCCAGGGTGGTTATGCCGTTGTCCGCAAAGAAGCGCCGCATCTTCGCGGCAGTGTTCCACCAGTAGTCGTGGTTCCCCTTGAGGAGGAGCTTCCTCCCCGGCAGACGGTCGATAAACTGAAAATCCGCCAGGCTCCCGGCAAAATCGATCCCCCAGGAGGTGTCCCCGCACAGCACGGTCACATCGTCCTCCCTCAAATGGGAGAAGGCCTCCTCCAGCCGGGCGGTGTGGTTCGCCCACCCGGGGCCGAAGATGTCCATTGGTTTGTTGGCTGTCAGTGACAAATGGAGATCGCCGATGGCATAGAGCGCCATATATCTGCTCCCTTCTTACCGGTGCGCTTCCACACAACAAGCATAGCACAGCGGACCGCCCAATACAATGCCCTTTTGTGACTTCCTTATGCGGGTTTCCCGCCTAGCGCAGGAAGTCCAGGACCGCCTTCTCCATCTGCTCCTTCCGCACCACCTGGCCAAAGCGGACTTCCTTCTCCTTCAGTGCCGCCAGCCGCCCGGGCGCGGGCACGCCGGAGGCCGCCTGGAGCTGGTCAATACGCTCAAGACTGTTCTTCACCGGCTTCTCGCCGATGGCGGTCAGGACGCTGTCGCAGAACTTGTAGGGACTGGCCGTGGAGACGAAGATGGCCGGCGCGGTGTCGCCAGTCTCCTTCCGGTAATCGGTCAGGACCTTGGCCGCCACAGCGGTATGGGTGTCGATAAGGTACCCGTACTGATACATCATCGACACGCTGGCGGAGGTCTCCTCCTCGCCGCAGAAGCCGCCGTAGAACAGCTCCTGGAGCTGTTCCCGCATCTCCCTGCCAATCTCGTAACGGCCCTCCTTCGCCAGCTTCTCCATATACCCTCGGACCAGCTCGTCGTCCCGGCCGCTCAGATCAAAGAGAAGCCGCTCCAGATTGCTGGAGATCAGAATGTCCATGGACGGGCTCATGGTGGTGTGGAAGGGCCGGTTCCGGTCGTAGACACCGGTGCGGATGAACTCTGTCAGCACGTCGTTTCGGTTGGAGGCGCAGATGAGCTTCCCAATGGGCACGCCCATCCGCTTGGCGTAGTAGCAGGCCAGGATGTTGCCGAAGTTCCCGGTGGGGACGCAGTAGTTCACCTTCTGGCCGAGCTTGATCTCCCCGGCGTTGAGCAGGTCGCAGTACCCGGAGACATAGTAGACGATCTGTGGCAGGATGCGGCCCCAGTTGATGGAGTTGGCCGAGGAGAGGAAGTATCCCCTCTGAGCCAGCTCCTCCCGGATGGCCTCGTCGGAGAAAATGCGCTTGACGCCGTTCTGGGCATCGTCAAAGTTGCCCTTCACGGCGCACACACCCACGTTGCCGCCCTCCTGGGTGACCATCTGGAGCTTCTGGATCTCGCTGACGCCCTTCTCCGGGTAGAATACCAGGATTTTGGTCTGGTCCACGTCGGCAAAGCCCTCCATGGCCGCCTTCCCCGTGTCGCCGGAGGTAGCCACCAGGATGCAGGCCGTCTTCTCCTCCCCCGTCATCCGCAGGCTGGCGGAGAGCAGCTGGGGCAGCATCTGGAGGGCCATGTCCTTGAAGGCGCTGGTGGGCCCGTGCCACAGCTCCAGGCACCAGGTCCGGTCGTTGACCTTGCGCAGCGGGGCCGCGTCCGGGTGGTCAAACTTCTCCGGACCGTAGGCCCTCCTGGCAAACAGGGCCAGGTCCTCCGGCCGGAAGTCCTCCAGGTACCGCTCCATGATATACGCCGCCCGCTGCTGGTAGCTCATCTGACACAGGGTCTCCAGCTCCAGCGTCCCCAGCGTGGGGAAGCTCACCGGCGTGAACAGCCCCCCGTCCCGGCTCAGGCCCATTTTGATGGCCTCGGCAGCGCTCATGCGCAGGCTCTTGTCTCGTGTGCTCAAATACTGCATGAATATATCCTCCAAATTGCGCGGATTCTCAAAACGCGCTGGTAATGTAGTTAATCTGCCGCCGGCCCCCCGCATCCGCGGGATAGACCTCCGCCACATCGAACCGGCAGGGACAGTCCAGGCCGGTCTGGGCCAGGTACCAGGATGCCGCCCGGCGCAGCTTCTCCTGCTTTGCCGCTGTCACGGACTCTCTGGGCGGCGCGATGGCTCTCGGGGAGCGGGTCTTGACCTCCACAAAGCAGAGGATGCCGTCCCCCGTGCGGACAATGAGGTCGATCTCCCCCCAGCGGCAGCGGTACTGCCTCTCCAGCACGGTGCAGCCCCGGCGCTCCAGCGCCGCCGCCACAGCCGCCTCCCCCTGATCGCCCTGGCGCTTGCGCTCATCCATTTCGGGCGGCCTCCCACCTCTTCAGAAAGCTCCTCCGGTGGATGGGGCTGGGGCCGTGGGCATCCAGCATGGCGTAGTGGAGTCTGGTACCGTAGCCCTTGTGCTTCTCAAACTGATAGGCGGGGTACCGCTCCGCCATCTCCTCCATGTACCGGTCCCGGCTGACCTTGGCCAGGATGGAGGCGGCGGCGATGCTCACGCTCCTTGCGTCTCCATGGACCACGCACTGGTGGGCAATGGTGATGGCGCAGGTCTTTCCTCGGTCCCGGTTGCCGTCCACCAGGGCGAAGTCCGCCGCCGGGGAGAGCCGGTCGATGGCCGTCTGCATGGCCTTCATCCGGGCGCTGAGGATGTCGGTTTTGTCAATCTCCTCCGCTTCCACGCTGGCGACAGCCCAAGCAATCGCTTTATCCAGAATCAGCTCGTAGAGGACCTCCCGCTTTTTGGCCGTCAGCTTCTTGGAATCATTCAGCCCCGGCAGCTCCGCGCCCCTGGGCAGGATCACCGCCCCGGCATACACCGGCCCGGCCAGGGGACCGGCCCCCGCCTCGTCGCAACCGCACACGGCGCCGCGGCCCTGCGCCCAGGCGGCCCCCTCCAGCTCCCACAGGGGGCCCGTCTCTTTACTCATGGCGGGCCTCCTCCGGCAGCTCCAGTGTAAAGCGCCCCAGCTTTCCACCCCGGAACTCGTCCAGAAGGATGCGGGACATACGTTCAATGTCCACCTCGCCGCCCCGGACCACGAAGCCCCGCTTCCGCCCCGCCTTCTCCAGCAGGGTCCAGCCGGTGTCGCTCTCCTCCGCAACAGTCCTGTACCGCTCCAGCAGCGCCTGGGGATAGTGCTCCCCCAGATAGGCCATCAGGTGGCTGGCGAGCTCCTCCACATCCAGGATCTCATCCCGCACCGCGCCAGTCATTGCCAGCCGCAGGCCCACGGCGGGGTCCTCGAACTTCGGCCAGAGCATTCCTGGGGTGTCCAGCAGCTCCAGGCTCTGGTCCACCGGCACCCACTGCTTGGCCCTGGTGACGCCTGGGCGGTCCTCGGCCTTGGCGGTCTTGCGCCTGGCGACCTTATTGATAAAGGTGGATTTGCCCACGTTTGGGATGCCCAGAATCATGACCCGGAGCATCCGCCCCGCCTGTCCCTTCTCGGCGTAGGCCGCCAGCTTGTCCGAGAGCAGCTCCCGCACGGCGGCGGAGAATTTCCCGGTGCCCTGACCCTCCCTGGCGTTGGCCTCCAGCACCGCGAAGCCCCGGCCCCGGAAATAGGCCCCCCAGCGCTTTGTCGCCGCCGGGTCCGCCAGGTCCGTCCGGTTGAGGACGATGAGCCGGGGCTTGTCCGCCGTCAGTTCCTCCACGTCCGGGTTCCGGCTGGAGATGGGGATGCGGGCATCCAGGATCTCGCACACGGCGTCCATATGCTTCATCTGGTCCGCGATCATCCGCCGGGTTTTGGTCATGTGGCCGGGGTACCACTGGATTTTCATGCCCGTCTCATCCATAGAAAAGGCCCCTCTTCTGTGATTTCGCCTCAGCGCACCGGGCCGATGCGGTCCCACTCCCTGGCCTCCAGATCGGGGGTCTGGCCGGGGATCAGCAGGAATACCGCCTTGCCCTGGAGATAGCCCACGTTGACGGGGCCCAGGGAGCTGCTGCGGCTGTCAGTGCTGCGGTTGCGGTTGTCACCCATGAGAAAGACCTCGTCCTCCGCCAGGGTGAGGGGGAACTCGGTGCCCTCTGGCTTATAGGTGGGCTCCTTGACGTAGGGCTCGGCCAGCGGGGCGCCGTCCACATAGACGACGCCGGCCGTGAAGTCGATGTCCACCGTCTGCCCTCCCACAGCCACAATGCGCTTGACGATCGTCTCGTTCAGATCCGCGTTGTAGTTCCGGGCCACTACCACGTCCCCCTGCTTATACTCGCCGCACAGCAGGGAGTTGATAACCAGCAGCCGGTCCCCGGTGTACAGGGTGTCCTGCATGGAGGGCCCGTTGACGCCGATGAGGCGGAAGATGAAGGTGAACAGGATCACAACTCCCACCACCGCCGTAATGAGCGCCTGCCCCCAGCTGTACAGGGCGGTCTCCAGGGTTTCCGGCTCCTTCTCCGGCGCGTTTTCTGTCTTTTCTGCCGTCTCCGTCTCAGGCGGCTGCTGCTCCTGCACAGGCTCCAGGTCTTTTTTCTCTTCCGCCATAGTGTATTTCTCCTTAACAATAGTTTACTAATGATACAGCATACCACAATTTTTCAGGAATTACAACCGACAACTTGACGATACTGCGCTCCCGCAAGGGGCTCTGCCCCTTGCATCCCCGCCAACCTTTTGAAAAAGGTTGGATCGAAAACGTCCGGGGAGGGCTCCCGCCCTCCCCTCTCTTTTCAGTACCTGCTAATCGCCAGTCCCGCGTCGTCCTCCCCCTTCTCCAGGGAGCGGACCGTCAGGTAGTAGGACAGCTCCGGACCGATCTTTACCAGTACCCGGTCCCCAGCTTTCCGGCCCAGAAGGGCCTTCCCTACCGGGGATTCCTTGCTGATGAGCCCCTGCCGGGCATCCTGGCGCAGGGTGGTCACGATCCGCAGGGTCATCTCTTTCCCCAGCTTCTCATTGAACACCACTACCTTGTCAAAAAGGCCTACGGTATCCTCTCCGGAGTCGGCGGAAATCACCTTTGCCGTTTTGATCATCCGCTCCAGGTAGCGGATACGGCTCTCGTTTTTGTTCTTCTCCTGCTTGGCGCACTTATACTCAAAGTTCTCGCTGAGATCCCCGAAGGCCCGGGCGGTCTGCACGTCGGCAATGAGCTTGGGCCGCAGCTCCCGGACCCGGTAGTCGATCTCCTCCTGCATCTTTTTGATATCAACCTCTGTCAGCTCGTCATACACGCCGTATGGCCTCCTCCTGTAAAAGAATTATTGGACTGTATAGATGGCATCCTGCTCCTCGCCCCTGCGGCCCAGAACCCTGGCCGCTACCCGCTTCCGGGGAGGCCGGTAGGGAGCGGCGGGACCGTTGATCGCCTCCGCCAGGGCCCGCAGCTCCCGGATATCCTTTACCGGCAGGCCGGAGCTTTGCAGCGCAGCCCGCAGCTCCGGCCGTCCAGGGTTGACGGCAATTCCGTACTGGGTCACCAGCAGGTCTACCGAGCTTCCCGGCGTGGAGACGGTCAGCACCTTGTCCACCACAATGGACATCCTGGCCCGGCTCAGGGGCGCGGCCACCACCGTCAGTCCGGCCTCCTCCGCCACGTCGGTATGCCCTCCGGAGCCGCCGATGATATATCCGTCGGAATCCGTGTGGACGTTGACGTTAAAGTCCAGGTCAATCTGGGTGGCCCCCAGGACCACCGCGTCCAGGTGGGCGGCGGCGGTGCTCTTGGCCCAGGGGCTGGCGTACTGAATGGCGGTAATCTCCCGGTGCCGGGGGTCCTCCCGCAGGGACCGAACCGCCTTCAGGTCGAAGCACTGCACGTCCTGGATGGCCTGGAAGCACCCGGCCTGGAGCATATCCACCATGTATCCGGTAATCCCGCCCAGGGCGAAGCTGCCCCTGACCTTTTTCTCCAGCATTCGGCGGCGCACATACTCCGCCGCCGCCAGGGAGGCCCCGCCGGCCCCGGTCTGGAAGGAAAAGCCGTCCCTCAGCAGCCCGGCGGCGTCAATGGCCTGGGCCGCAAGGTCCGCAATGCGCAGGGCCACCGGGTCCCGGGGCATCCGGGTGGTGCCGGAGACGATTCCCGCCGGGTCGCCGATGGCGTCCACCTTCACCACCAGGTCCACCAGCTCCTCACCGATGGACGCCCCGGCGAGGGGGTAGTCCTGGAGGCAG
This sequence comes from Oscillospiraceae bacterium, assembly GCA_022795905.1. Classification (GTDB taxonomy): domain Bacteria; phylum Bacillota; class Clostridia; order Oscillospirales; family Oscillospiraceae; genus Pelethomonas. The sequence goes on along the minus strand of JAAWHO010000001.1, from coordinate 5,382 downwards.
TCGGTGATGACTATCACCCTGTCCGCCATCTGGGCGTCGGCAAAGGCGTAGCCCAGGGAACCGCAGGCCGAGGGGCCGTACTTCCCGGAGCAGTTGCCCTCCGGGTCCGAGGACGGCGCGGCCAGGAAGGCCACATCAATATGGGTTTTTCCGGACATGATATCTGCCGGACGGGAGCCGTGGGTCCGGAACACCACCGGCTTGTCCAGGACGCCCTGGCTGACGGCCTTCCCCACCGCCGAGGAGATGTAGCTGGCCTCCAGGCCGGTGACCACGCCCCTCTGGATATGGCCGATGAGGGGTCGGTGGCAGTCAAAGACGGAGCTGGCACAGACCGTCAGCTCCCGCAGCCCCATGGCCGCCGCCGCCTCCAGGACCATATTGAGCACATAGTCCCCGTTGCGCAGATGGTGGTGGAAGGATATGGTCTGTCCGTTCTGCAGGCCGGCGCGCTCCATGGCCTCCCGCAGGGTTTTGCACAGCTTAGACATCGCTGTCCGCCTCCTCTCCGCCCATTTCCGCCGCGGCCTTCAGCACCAGCCGGGCCCGAGCCACAATGGGCGCGTCAATCATCTTTCCCCGGAGAGCAACAGCCCCCTTGCCCTGCTTCCGGCCCCGCTCAATGGCGGCAAAGACCTCGCGGGCGTATTCGATCTCCTTTTCGGAGGGAGAAAAAATCCGGTTTACGGCGGCTACATGGGCGGGGCTGATACACGCCTTGCCGGTAAAACCTAGGCCCTTGGCAAAGGAGGCGTCCTTCTCCAGGCCCTCCAGATCGTCCACATTGGTGAAGGGGGTGTCGTAGACCTCCACCCCGGCGGCTCGGGCGGCACACACCAGGCGGCCCCGGGCGTAAAGAATCTCCGCCCCTTCCTTGGTCCGCTGGCAGCGCAGGTCCGCCGTCAGATCCTCCGCTCCCAAAAACAGCGCCTTTACTCTGGGCGAGGCCAAGGCGGCGGCATAGGCGTTCTCCACCCCGGCGGCGGTCTCCAGCAGGGCGATAATTCCCGTGCGGCCCGGCGTTAGACGGTGAGCGTCCTCCAGCTCAGTCAGCGCTCCATCCAGCTGGCGGACATCCTCCCCGCAGCCGGTTTTCGGCAGCATAATCAGCTCGGGCCCCAGCGGGAGAACCGCCTCCAGGTCCGCCCTCCAGTAGGGGGTGTCCAGCCCGTTGATACGTACCACGCGCTCGCAGCGGCCGAAGTCCAGGGCCTCCAGGGCCCCGCGGAGCAGATCCCGGGCGGCGTCCTTCTCGTCGGGGGAAACGGCGTCCTCCAGGTCAAAAATGAGGCTGTCAGCCCCCAGCACTCCGCCGTTGACCACCATATTGGGGCTGTTGGCGGGGAGAAACAGCATGGAGCGCCTCATAGCCGCGCCTCCTCTCCCGCCCGGCGGACGGCGGTGGTAATCCGGGCCTTGATTGTACACTCCAGCGCGCCGTGGTCCACCGCCTCTACCCTGGCGCTGGTGACGCCCAGCTCCTCCAATGTGCGGCGCATGGTCTCCCGAATGGCGTCCCCGTAATAGTTTTCCACCGAGGAAGTGAGGATAATTTCCACCTCTCCGCCGCCGGGAGCCATGGTCACCAGGATATCGCTGGACTCCAGGGACCCGGCAGCGGCCTGTCGTGCGATTTTCAAAACAATCAGCTCCTTTCGGGTCCGCTTACAGCAGGCCCAGCATTTGAAATAGGAAGGTAAAGCAGAACATTGTAAAGATAGAGACCACCGTGGTACAGCACACCAGCTGCCCCGCCAGCTGTCCGTCCGCCCCCATCGCTACAGCCATGGGATAGGACGCCACGGCGGCGGGGGCGGCAAAGAGCACCAGCAAAGCGCACAGAATGGGTCCCCGGAAGCCCAGAGCCACAGCAATCGGCATAAAAACCAGCGGCACCAGCACCATCCGCAGCACCACGCCCAGTGTAAGAGGACCGCGGTTGCTTTTCAGCTCTCCCAGATCCAGGCTGACCCCCAGAGAAATGAAGCTGACCGTCGTGGTTACACCGGCTATGTCAGCTGCCACATCATAGAGCATACCGGGGAGCTGGAGGCTGACAGCCTTACAGACCAGAGCCAGGAAGGTGGCGATGACCATGGGATTTTTGAGGATAGAGATAAAGATTTTCCCAGGATTCGCCTTCCCCGAGCGGTTGATTTCCAGGATGACGACCGCCAGAGCGTTGGTCACGGGGACGACGACCGCCCCCAGCAGGGCCACTGAGCCGGCGTTTCCCGCGCCATAGATGGACTCGGCTACAGCCACGCCAAACAGAATATAGTTGGAGCGGATAATGGCCTGGCCGATGGCGGCGGCCTTGTTGTGATCCGCTACCAGCTTAGGCGGCGCCAGGAGCGCGAAGAGAAACACCAGCAGAAGCCCCGCCACGGCGAAGGCCACCTCGCCGCCCTCCATTCCCTCCCCCAGGGAGGTGTCGTAGATATTTTTGAACAGCAGGACGGGCATAAAGAGCCTGAAGGTCACCCGGTCCATGGCACGCATACCCGGCCGGTCGATGACGCCGGCCCGCCGGATGACAGCGCCGACGCACATCAGAATAGCCATGGGAACAACCACCCGCAGGGCTACCAAAAAACTGTCAAACATTTTTCATCACTCCTCCTGGCTTGCGCAAAAATCCAGCGTCTCAAAAGAGGGGCGCCGACTCTTTTTTGACCTTATAGAGCACCCCCGGCCTCCCGCCGGTCTCGTAGTCGATTGAGGAAACCACCCGCCCGGTTTCAATGAGATAATTCAGATACCGCCGGACTGTGACCTTTGAAAGCCCGGTGGCGGCCGAAATACTCTCACAGGTGTGCTTCTCCTCCCACTGGCCGCAGAGGAACTCATAGACATGGGCCAGCGTTCTCTGGTTGAGCCCTTTCCGGAGCTCCCCTCCGGCTGTGGGACTGCCCACCAGCAGCCGGTCCACCACCTCCTGGTCTGCCGTGGTGCTGCTTTTGAGCAGATTATCTTTGGTCAGGAATTTCCGGACCGCCTCCCGGAACCGGTCAAAGGAGTAGGGCTTGATCAAATAGTCCACAATGCCCAGCCGCAGCGACTCGTCCACGACCTTCATCTCCGTAGCCGCCGTCACCATAATGACCGCCGTAGGGATCCCCTCCCCCCGCATCCGCCGGAGCAGCTCGCTCCCGTTCATCGACGGCATATAGATATCCAGGATCACCAGATCCGCCCCGTTCCGCCGCAGGTGCTCCAGGGCCTCCAGACCGTTGGAAAACATCCCCTCTATCCTGAAGTCCCCCATCTGCCGCAAATACTGTCCGTTAATCTGCGCCACCATGGGATCGTCCTCCACAATAATGGCCCGTATCATCCCTCTCCCCCTCCCCGCTTCTTGTTGAAAATCAGCGTGAAAGTCGTACCGGTCCCCGCCTCCGAGTCTACCTCAATGCTCCCCTCCCGACGGGCGACGATCTCCCGGATCAGCCCCATTCCAACGCCCCGGCCCTCCTCGGCCTTGGTGCTGAAGCCCGGCGTGTAGATCCTCTCCAGGTCCTCCGGCGGAATTCCGGTCCCGGTGTCCGAAACGATCACCAGAAGTCCCCTCTCATCCTCCGTAATCTGCACCACGACGCTCCGGGGCCAGTCCCTGTTCTGCGCGTCCACCGCCTCAATGGCGTTCTCCAGCAGATTCCCCACCACCGTCACCAGCTCCTCCGTGGACAGGTACGCGCTGTGCTCCGGCAGGCTGCTGTTGGCCAGCAGGGTGGGCTGGATATCCAGCTCCCGCATATGGTCGATCTTCCCCAGCAGCAGCGCCGCCGTGTTGGCATTCTGGATGTGCTGGAGCACGGGGGCTACCAGCTTGGACTGGACGGCGGAAATGGCCCCGATATACTCCTTTGCCTCCTCCAGCCGCTCCATCTGGAGCAGGCCGGAGATGACCTGGAGTTTGTTCATAAACTCATGGGTATTCGCCCGCAGGGCCGATATCACATGGCGGGTGCCGTTAAGCTGCTCCGCCCGGCGCATGGCCTCGCTCCGGTCCTTCAGAATCAGTGTGGCCCCTGTCCGGCGGCCCTCCTTCTTCTGGGGGATGGATGTGCAGAGAATATTAGGCCGGGAGGTCTGGGCGTTCTCCCGCCGCTTCTCCAGCAGGCTTCCGCCCTTCTCGTCCCGGATAATCCCGTCCAGCCGCTCCCCCTCCAGCCGTTCCGCCCGCTGGCCCAGCATGGCCTCCGCCGCCCGGTTCACCAGCTTCACGACGCCCTGGCCGTCCGTGGCGATAAGTCCCTCGTCCAGGTCCCCCAGCGCCTCGTTCTGGGTCAAGTAGGTGCGCACCAGCCCTTCGGGGCCGAACCCGTGGAGCAGCCGCCGCAGCAGCAGCGTCAGCGCCGCCGCTGCCGCCAGGGTCGCCAGGGCAAGGGCAAGGGCAAGCTTGCAATAGGCTTCCACGATCTCCCGGCGCATGATTTGGATGCGGTCCATGGTGGCGCTGGCCATCACGAAGCCCAGCACCTTCCCCTCCCCGTCAAAAACAGGGCAGAAGGCCCGGCGCTGGAGCCCCATGGTGCCCACCCCCTCGGAGAGGTAGGCATCCCCCGCCAGGGCCCGGCCCTGGTCGCCGCCCACAAACTGCTGGCCAATCCGCTCCGGCACCACATGGTAGACCCGCATGGAATCTGCTCCGGCAATCGTGATTATGTCCAGGTCCGGCGTATTGGCCACCAGCGCATCCAGATACTCCGCCATATCCTCCGAACACCTGCCGCGCTCCAGGGCCTCCCGGACCATCCGGCTCCCCGCCAGGGAGGCGGCGGCGGCAGTCAAATCGCTCTCCATCTTCTCTGTCAGGCTGGAGAGCGCCTGGTTGAGGGTCAGAGAGAGGGTCACGCCCAGCAGGGCCAGCCAGGCCAGGCCGGTCCAAGCCAGCAGCCGCAGAAAAATCCGCCCCAGTCCCTGCTGACGCTTCCGCCGCCGCTCCTCCACACCCCATCCCCCCTGTTCCTGGGTTTCTTTCCGCTATTTTAACACGCTCCGCCGCCGGTTGCAACCGCCGCCGCTCCGATTTTCCGCTCCATTTGCAGGCATGGCCGCCGAAGCAATCGGTTTTTTTACTTTCAAAAGTCTTTGATTACTTTCCAAAGCATATCAGAAAAAGCGAAAAAAAGGTATAGTAAATTTGACAATGGAAGCTCTTGTTCATCCTGCTTCCCTTGTACAAAATGTTCCGTATTACGCTGTACCATATGGAGAAGGAGGACTTTATTATGGACTATGCAAAGGAATCCCTGCGTCTCCACCAGGAGTGGAAGGGGAAAATTGAGGTCATCGCCACCGTGCCTGTAGAGAGCAAGGACGACCTCTCCCTGGCCTACACCCCCGGCGTTGCCCAACCCTGCCTGGAGATCCAGAAGG
>JAAWHO010000069.1 GCA_022795905.1 Oscillospiraceae bacterium | reverse complement strand
TCTGCCGCCCGGAACGCTTAGGGGGGGCTGCCCCAGCGGTCCGGAGACGAACAGGAGGATTTGCATATGGATACAGGTGTGGGGACGGACTCCCTTCACAGCTGCGTCATCGTCATTCCGGCGCTGGACCCGGACGGGGTTCTGCCTGCCTATGTACAGGAGCTGCTGGACCGGGGCGCGGCGGCGGTGCTGGTGGTCAACGACGGCAGCGGGGCGGACAGCGCCCCGGTTTTTGCGGCGCTGTCGGACCTGAAGGGCTGTACGGTGCTGGCCCACGGGGAAAACCGGGGAAAGGGCCGGGCGCTGAAAACCGCCTTCGCCTACATAGCCGGGGAGGCCGGCTGGGCGGGTCTGGACGTGGTGACGGCGGACGCCGACGGCCAGCACCAGATTGCCGACGTGTGCGCCGTGGCCCGGGCTCTGGCACGGGGGGAGGGCGGCATTGTCATGGGCGTCCGGGATCTGACCCTGCCCGGCGTGCCCCCCAAGTCCAAGGCGGGCAACCGCCTGACCAGCTGGGCCTTCCACGCCCTCTATGGGGCGCGGCTCGCCGACACCCAGACGGGTCTGCGGGGCATTCCCCACAGCCTGCTGGACTGGTGCGGCGGCATCGCCGGGGAACGGTTCGAGTACGAGATGAATATGCTCATCCGGGCCGCCCGGGAGCGCGTCCCCATTCTCCAGGAGCCCATCGCCACCATCTACTACAACGGCAACGCCGGGACCCACCTCCACCCGATCCGGGACTCCTGGCGGGTGTTTGTCATCCTCGTCTCCGGATTGGGGTGGTACACGGCGGCGGCGGTGCTGTCGGCGGTGACGGACGTAGCGGCCTTCGCCCTGTGTGACGGCGTGGTGTTTGCCCTCCTGCCGCCGCTGTGGCGCTACTGGTGGTCGGTGCTGCTGGCCCGGGCCCTGTCCTCGGCTCTCAACTACACCCTCAACCGGCGGTACGTCTTTGGCGCGAGGCCCCGGCGGCGGGCGCTGATCCGCTACTACTGCCTGTGGGCGTGCCAGCTGGCGGCGTCCTATCTGCTGCTGCTCGTGCTCTCGGCCCTGCTGCCGGGGATCTATCCGGTGGTGAACAAGGCCATGGGGGATATCATCCTGGCCATATGCAGCTACCAAATTCAGATGCACTGGGTCTTTCGGGAGGAGGCTGTCCATGAGGCGGGGTAGGCTCTTTGCATTCAGCCGTTTTTTTGTGCGGCGGTACATCGGCCGCTGGCAGGCCGACGTGCCGGAGCGGCAGGGCCCCGCTGTGTACGTGTGCAGCCACACCAACCTGCTGGGGCCCTTGGCCGCGCTGTGCTGGCTCCCCTTTCCCGTCCGGCCCTGGGTGTACCATGTGTTTATGGAGAAGGGAAGCTGCCGGGCGCAGTACCGGGACTTTACCTTTCCCAAGCGGTTTGGGATGCCGGGCCCTCTGGCCGGCCTCTGCGCCTGGGCGTCGGCGGGGTATGTGAGCCGCCTGATGGCCTCCCTGGGGGGCATTCCGGTCTACCGGGGGTCCCGGAGGATTATAGAGACCTTTCGGGAGACGATAGCGGCCCTCCAGGCGGGGGACCCGGTGCTGATTTTTCCGGACGTGGACTACACCGACGAGGGGGCCGGCATCGGGGCGGTGTACAACGGCTTCCTCAAGCTCGACCGGTTCTGGAGCAGGGTTTCCTCCGCCCCGCTGGACTTTGTGCCCCTGCGCCTGGAGACAGAGGAGAGACGGATTGTCGCCGGACCGGCGGTGCGCTTCGACCGCGCCGCGGACCGGCGGGAGGAGCTGGTCCGGGTGCGGGAGGCCCTGCGGCGGGAGATCAACCGCCCGTAGCGGAGAAAGAGGAGGGGGTGTCGGGCAGCGCTGCCTGCGCCCCCTTCTGTGTTTTCCGCGGGCGCAGCGCCTGCGCAGGGACGAAAAAATATGCAGCATACTATGTATAAACATGGAAGCGCCTCCCGCGAAGGCTCCGCCGGCAGGGGAGAACACAATCGAAAATCAGTGGTTTCCAGGAATTTTCGGGTAACCTGCACAAGGAGGAGCTGGAGATCTCTGTGGATTTTAGAAAAACTTTGCATTGCATAAAAACACGCTTTGATGTAATATATATTCACAATTCCAAAACAACTTTTCCGTATGGAGGATAAAACGCTATGAGCAAGAAAGAGATTAAGAAAATTGTACTGGCCTACTCCGGCGGTCTGGATACATCTATTATTATCCCCTGGCTGAAGGAGAACTACAACAGTCCGGAGATCATCGCCGTGGCCGCCGACGTGGGCCAGGGCGACGAGCTGGAGGGCCTGGAGGAGAAGGCCATCAAGACCGGCGCGTCCAAGCTGTATATTGAGGACCTGGTGGACGAGATGGTGGACGACGTCATCGTCCCCTCCATGATGATGGGGGCCAAGTACGAGGACTACCTGCTGGGCACCGCCTTCGCCCGGCCCATTATCGGCAAGCGCCTGGTGGAGATCGCCAAGAAGGAGGGCGCCGACGCCATTGCTCACGGCTGCACCGGCAAGGGCAACGACCAGGTCCGTTTTGAGCTGGCGATCAAGCGCTTCGCCCCCGAGATGACCATCATCGCCCCCTGGCGGGAGTGGGACATCAAGGGCCGGGACGAGGAGATTGACTACGCGGAGGCCCACAACGTGCCCCTGAAGATCAGCCGCGAGACCAACTACTCCAAGGACAAGAACCTTTGGCACCTGAGCCATGAGGGCCTGGACCTGGAGGACCCCGCCAACGAGCCCAAGTATGACCACCCCGGCTTCCTGGAGATGGGCGTCTCCCCGGCCATGGCCCCCGACGAGCCCGCCTATGTGACCCTGGACTTCGTCAAGGGCGTGCCTGTGGCTATCGACGGCGAGAAGATGAAGGCCAGCGATATCATCCGCAAGCTCAACAAGCTGGGCGGCGAGAACGGCATCGGCCTGCTGGACATCGTGGAGAACCGGCTGGTGGGCATGAAGGACCGGGGCGTCTACGAGACGCCGGGCGGCACCATCCTCTACCGGGCCCACGAGGTGCTGGAGATGATTACCCTGGACAAGGACACCAAGCACATGAAGAGCAAGCTGGCGGTGGACTTCGCCGACCTGGTCTACAACGGCAAGTGGTTTACCACCGTCCGGGAGTGCCTTCAGGCCTTCGCCGTCAAGACCCAGGAGCACGTCACCGGACAGGTGAAGCTCAAGCTCTACAAGGGCAATATCATCACCGCCTCCGTGACCAGCCCCGAGAGCCTGTACTCCGAGAAGCTGGTGACCTTTGAGGAGAGCGACTACAACCAGAACGACGCCACGGGCTTTATCAATCTCTGGGGCCTGCCCGACACGGTGCAGGCGCTGCGGGAGCAGGGAAAGCTCTAATATGTACCGGGGGCTCTGCCCCCGGTTCCCATTCTTTTTCAATTACAGACGAGAGGTATCGCTATGAAACTTTGGGGCGGACGGTTCCGCAAGGAGACAGACAGCTTAGTCAACGACTTCAACTCCTCCATCCAGTTCGACTGCCGGCTCTACCGGGAGGACATCGAGGGCTCCATCGCCCACGCCCGGATGCTGGCGGACTGCGGCATCATCTCCCGGGAGGACCAGGAGAGCATCAAGGCCGGGCTGGAGGGCATCCTGGCCGATATTGAGGCGGAGAACATTGCGTTCACCGCCGACAACGAGGATATCCACATGAATGTGGAGGCCCTGCTGACCGAGCGCATCGGCGACGCTGGCAAGCGCCTCCACACCGCCAGGAGCCGGAATGACCAGGTGGCCGTGGACCTGCGGCTGTACCTGCGGCGGGAGCTCGGGGAGGTGGCCGGGCAGGTCCTGGACCTCCAGCAGGCGATTCTGGACCAGGCGAAGCAGCACCAGAGCACGGTCATGCCGGGCTATACCCACCTCCAGCGGGCACAGCCCATCTCCTTCGCCCAGCATCTGCTGGCCTACGGCGAGCAGCTCAAGCGGGACGTGACCCGTCTGGAGGACTGCAAGAAGCGGATGAATATTTGCCCCCTGGGCAGCGGGGCCCTGGCGGGGACCACCTACCCCATTGACCGGTGGGAGACGGCAAAGCTGCTGGGCTTCGACGCGCCGTGCTCTAACAGCCTGGACGGCGTGTCCGACCGGGACTACGCCCTGGAGCTTCTCGGGGACCTCTCTATTTTAATGATGCACCTGAGCCGCTTCGCCGAGGAGGTCATCCTCTGGTGCAGCTGGGAGTTCAAGTTCATCGAGCTGGACGACGCCTACTCCACCGGTAGCTCCATCATGCCCCAGAAGAAGAACCCCGATGTGGCCGAGCTGGTCCGGGGCAAGACGGGAAGGGTCTACGGGGACCTCATGGGCCTGCTGACCGCCATGAAGGGCCTGCCCCTGGCCTACAACAAGGATATGCAGGAGGACAAGGAGCCGGTGTTCGACGCGATTGACACGGTGAAGATGTGCCTGCCGGTGTTTACGGGGATGATTGCCACCATGAAGGTGCTGCCGGCCAATATGCGCCGGGCCGCCGGCGGCGGGTTCATCAATGCTACCGACTGCGCCGACTACCTGACCCGGAAGGGGATGCCCTTCCGGGACGCCTACACCGCCGTGGGCAATCTGGTCTACTACTGCACGGAAAACGGTAAGCTCCTGGAGGAGCTGAGCCTGGAGGAGCTGCAAAATATTTCTCCCCTGTTCGGGGAGGACGTGTACGAAGCCCTGCGCCTGGAGGTCTGCATGGGTCAGCGCCGGAGCTGGGGCGGCCCCGCCGTGGAGGAGACCTCCCGGCAGATTGAGGAGCTGACAGCCTTTATAAAGGAGCACCGCCATGAGTAAGCCAATCGTATATATTGACGGCAAGGAGGGCACCACCGGCCTCCAGATTTATGACCGTCTGGCGGGGCGGGAGGACATTGAGCTCCTGCTCATAGACGAGGACAAGCGGAAGGACCCAGCCGAGCGGAAAAAGCTGATGAACGCGGCGGAGCTGGTGTTTCTCTGCCTGCCGGACGCCGCCGCCGTGGAGGCCGTGGAGCTGGTGGAGAACCCCGATACCCGCATTATTGACGCCTCCACCGCCCACCGGACGGCCCCGGGCTGGGTCTACGGCTTCCCGGAGCTGGGGAGGGAGCAGCGGGAGAGCATCCGGACCGCCAGGCGGGTTGCCAACCCCGGGTGCTACGCCACGGGCTTCATCTCCCTGATTGCGCCCCTGGTAAAAACCGGCCTGCTGTCCCCGGACGCGCCCCTGACCTGCCACGCGCTCTCCGGCTACACCGGCGGCGGGAAGAAGGCCATTGCCCAGTACGAGGCGGCGGAGCGGGAGGCGGAGCTGGCGAGCCCCCGGCACTACGCCGTGACCCTGGCCCACAAGCACATCCCGGAGATGATGCGGGTCTGCGGCCTGGAGCGCAAGCCTATTTTCATGCCCGTGATCTGCGATTTTCCCCAGGGCATGGTGGTGACGGCGCCGCTGTACCTGGATATGCTTAAGGGAGAGCAGTCCCTGGACAGCCTGCGGGCGTTCTACCAGGATTTCTATGCCGGTGAGCGGTTCGTGACGGTGCGCCCGGACGACGCGCCCAAGTGCGGCTTTATCGGGTCCAACAACCTGGCGGGAACCAACGACCTGCAGATTTTCGTCTGCGGCAACGACGAACAGGTTATGCTGGCCTCCCGTCTGGACAACCTGGGCAAGGGCGCGTCCGGCGCGGCGGTACAGAATATGAATATCATGCTCGGCTTCGACGAGGCAGCCGGGCTGGCCAAATAGGAGAAGCGGATATGTGCGAAGCGACGAATTTCAAGACCATCCCCGGCGGCGTCTGTGCCCCCCTGGGCTTCCGGGCGGCGGGGCTCCATGTGGGTGTGAAAACCCACGCGGCCTGGAAGAAGGACGTGGCCCTCATCGTCTCTGAGACGCCCTGCGCCGTGGCGGCCATGTTCACCAAGAACGTGGTCCAGGCGGCCCCCATCCATGTGACCAAGGCCCATATTGCCAAGGGCAAAATCCGGGCCGTCATCGCCAACAGCGGCAACGCCAACGCCTGCGCCCCCCAGGGGGAGGAGAACGCCGAGAAGATGTGCGCGGCGGCGGCGAAGGCCATCGGCTGCAATCCCGAGGACGTGCTGGTGGCCTCCACCGGCGTCATCGGGCAGACCCTGAAGGTGGAGGTCATTGAAAACGGCGTGCCGGAGCTGTACGGCCTGCTGGAGCGGAGCGCCGAGGCCAGCGACGCCGCGGCCCACGCCATCATGACCACCGACACTGTGAAAAAGGAGTTTGCCGGTGAGGTTGTCATCGGCGGGAAGGATGTCCATATCGGCGGCATTGCCAAGGGCAGCGGCATGATTCACCCCAATATGGGCACCATGCTCTGCTTTATCACCACCGACTGCGCCATCTCCCAGGAGATGCTCAGCGAGGCTCTCCAGGAGGTGGTCCGGACGACCTTCAACCGCATCAGCGTGGACGGGGACACCTCCACCAACGACACCTGCTGTCTTCTTGCCAACGGCCTGGCGGGGAATCCGGAGATCACGGAAAAGAACGAGGCCTACGTGGACTTTGTCATGAAGCTCCATGAAATCTGCTACCTGCTGGCCCGGTCCATGGCCAAGGACGGCGAGGGGGCCAAGCACCTCATTACCTGCACCGTCTCCGGCGCGAAGAGCGAGGAGCAGGCGGAGACAATTTCCAAGTCCGTCATCTCCTCCACCTTGACGAAAGCGGCCATTTTCGGCTGCGACGCCAACTGGGGCCGGGTGCTGTGCGCCATGGGCTACTCCGGCGAGCAGTTCGACCCGGAGAAGGTGGACGTGACCTTCTCCTCCAGCGCCGGGGATATCCTGGTCTGCCAGAATGGCCGGGGTCTGGCCTTTGACGAGGAGCTGGCGAAAAAGATTCTCACCGAGGACGAGGTGGATATCGACATCGCCATGACGGAGGGGGACGAGTCCTGCACCTGCTGGGGCTGCGACATCACCTACGACTATATCAAAATCAACGGGGATTACCGGACTTAAGGAGGCTGCTATGGACTTCAATCACAGCGACAGGGCCCAGGTGCTGGTGGAGGCCCTGCCCTATATCCAGCGGTACTATGGAAAGACCATCGTTGTCAAGTACGGCGGCAACGCCATGGTCTCCGACGAGCTGCGAAAGGCGGTCATCAGCGATATTATTCTCCTCAAGCTGGTGGGCATCAATGTGGTGGTGGTCCACGGCGGCGGACCGGAAATCAGCGAGATGCTGAAAAAGACCGGCAAGGAGAGCAGGTTTGTCAACGGCCTGCGCTACACCGACGAGGAAACCATGGACATCGTGCAGATGGTCCTCTGCGGCAAGGTGAACAAAGACCTGGTGGCCACCATCAACCGGGCCGGCGGGAACGCCGTGGGCCTGTGCGGCCTGGACGGCGGGATGCTCAAGGCGGTCCGCCGGATGGAAAACAACGTGGACTACGGCCTGGTGGGCGATATCGTCTCCGTGGAGCCCAAGGCCATCCTGGACGCCATCGAAAACGGCTTTATCCCCGTCATTTCCACCGTGGCTCAGGGGGAGGATGCAGAGACGAGCTACAACATCAACGCCGACACCGCCGCCGCTAAGATTGCCATTGCCCTGGGGGCAGAGAAGCTGATTCTGCTCACCGACATCCGAGGCCTGCTCCGGGACCGGAACGATGAGGAGACCCTGATCTCCCAAGTTCGCCTGCCGGAGGTGCCGGTGCTCATCAAGGACGGCGTCATCGCCGGCGGCATGATCCCCAAGGTGGACTGCTGCGTGGACGCCGCCCGCAACGGCGTCAAGCGCACCCATATCCTGGATGGGCGGATCCCCCATTCCATTTTGATCGAGGTCCTGTCTCACGCAGGCATCGGGACGATGATCTGCTGAGGCCTCCATTCTTTTTCTTGTGAACAAGAAAAAGAATCAAAAAGAAAACTTTAGCGAGGGTTTGTTATGAATTTTTCTGAAATTAAGAAGCTGGATGAATCCTATGTGCTCCAGACCTATGGCCGCAATCAGATAGCCATTGACCGCGGCAGGGGCGCCACCCTCTGGGACACCGAGGGAAAGGAGTATATCGACTTCACCTCCGGCATCGGCGTGTGCTCCCTGGGCTATGCCAACGAGGCGTGGGCCAAGGCCATCTACGATCAGGCCATGAAGGTGGGACATATCTCCAACCTCTTCTATACCGAGCCCTACGCCAGGCTGGCCTCCAAGCTGGTCCCGGCGGCGGGCATGGCGGCGGCTTTCTTCGGCAACTCCGGCGCGGAGGCCAACGAGGGCATGATTAAGCTGGCCCGGAAGTACTCCTTTGAGAAGTACGGCAAGGGCAGAGCCACCATTATCACCCTGAAAAATTCTTTCCATGGCCGGACGATCACCACCCTGAAGGCCACCGGCCAGGACCATTTTCACGAGTATTTCTTCCCCTTTACCGAGGGCTTCCGCTATGCCGAGGCCAATAACATGGACAGCCTCATGGCTGAGGCCGACGGCGACGTGTGCGCCGTGATGATGGAGCTCATCCAGGGCGAGGGCGGTGTCAACCCCCTCCAGAGGGAGTACGTCCAGAGCGTGGCGAAGCTGTGCAGGGAGAAGGACTGGCTGCTGCTCATCGACGAGGTGCAGACAGGTATTGGCCGGACGGGAACGCTCTTTGCTTTCCAGCAGTTTGATATTGAGCCGGACGTGTTGACGTTCGCCAAGGGGATCGCGGGGGGCCTGCCCTTCGGCGGCTTCCTGGTCAACGAGAAGTGCCGGAACGTCCTGCGCGCCGGGGACCACGGGAGCACCTTCGGCGGGAACCCCATGGCCGCGGCGGCGGGCAATGTGGTCATGGACGCCATGACGCCGGCGTTCCTGGAGGAGGTTCAGAAGAAGGGCGAGTATCTCCGGAGGGGGATCGCGGCCCTGAACAGCCCCTATGTCTCCGGCGTCCGGGGCATGGGCCTGATGATCGGCGCGGGCATCCAGGGGATGGCCCACAAGGAGCTGAAGGATAAGCTGATGGCCGAGGGGCTGCTGTGCCTGACAGCCGGGAGCGATACCCTGCGGCTGCTCCCGCCGCTTGTCATTACTGAGGCGGAGATTGACAAGGGCCTGGAGATTATGGCCAGGGTTATGAAATAGAGAAGAGAGGAAACGACATGAACAACAAGCATCTTTTGAAGCTGCTGGACCTGAGCCGGGAGGAGATCCACGAGATCCTGGACCTGGCGGACCAGCTGAAATACGACCAGAAGCACGGCATCCCCCATGAAGTCCTCAAGGGGAAGACGCTGGCAATGATTTTCAGCAAGAACTCCACCCGGACCAGAGTTTCCTTCGAGGTGGGGATGTTCCAGCTGGGGGGCCACGCCCTCTTCCTCTCCAACGCGGTCAGCCAGATTGGCCGGGGCGAGCCTGTCCAGGACACCGCCCGGGTTCTCAGCCGCTACTGCGACGGCATTATGATCCGGACCTTCGAGCAGCAGGAGGTGGAGGATCTGGCGAAATATGGCTCCATCCCGGTCATCAACGGTCTCACCGATTTCTGCCACCCCTGTCAGGTGCTGGCGGATCTCATGACCATCCGGGAGCACAAGGCCAAGCTGGAGGGTCTGAAGATCTGCTACATCGGGGACGGCAACAACATGGCCAACTCCATCATCGTCGGCGGGCTCAAGTGCGGCATGGATGTCTCCGTGGCCAGCCCCAGCGGCTACCAGCCCGACCAGCAGGTCAAGGACTTCGCCGCCTCCGTCACGGACGCTAAATTTGTGCTCACCGGCGATCCTGTGGAGGCCGCCCGGGACGCGGACGTGATCTTCACCGACGTCTGGGCCTCCATGGGCCAGGAGCAGGAGAAGGCGGAGCGGGAGAAGGCCTTTGCCGGCTATCAGGTCAACGACAAGCTCATGGCTGCCGCCAAGCCCGACTGCATGGTTCAGCACTGCCTGCCCGCCCATCGGGGGGAGGAGATCACCGAGGAGGTCTTTGAGGCCCACGCCGGGGAGATCTTCGACGAGGCGGAGAACCGCCTCCACGCCCAGAAGGCCGTCATGGCCCTGCTGATGAAGTAAACGGGGCAAACCCCCGCCTGCGGCATTCGCCGCAGGCGGGGGTTCAGACTGTTAAAAA
>JAAWHO010000068.1 GCA_022795905.1 Oscillospiraceae bacterium | reverse complement strand
GTTCTCGGCCTCGACCCGCATCTCCAGGTTCTTCTTGGTGGAGTCGGTGACCACCTCGCCCAGCAGCTCGGCGAACTTGGCGGCGTGCTCGGCCTCCTCGTAGGCGGCCTTCTCCCAGTACAGGCCGATCTCAGGATAGCCCTCCCGGAAGGCGACCCGGGCCATGGCCAGGTACATACCAACCTCGGTACACTCGCCGTTGAAGTTGGCGCGCAGGCCCTCGATGATCTTCTCGTCAACGCCCTTGGCCACGCCCACAACGTGCTCGGCGGCCCAGCTCATCTCGCCCTTCTGCTCGGTGAACTTGGAGCCGGCCACGCCGCACTGGGGGCACTTCTCGGGGGGCTCATTCCCCTCGTGAACGTAACCGCAGACAGGGCAAACCCACTTTTTCATAATCGTTTCTCCTTTTCGTAGTGATGAATTGTTCTTATTATAGTCGCCTTTCGGCGTTGCTATTCATAGATGCTCCGGCAGGCCGGACAGAGCCCCCGGTACTCCACCGCGCAGTCCTCCAGCAGATACCCGGCGGTGTCCGCCGGCGACTCCACACGGGCCCAGGGTACGTCCGCCAGCGCGCCGCAGACCCGGCAGCGGATATGGCTGTGGCGGGAGGTGTCGCCGTCGTAGCGGTCGTCCCCCCCGGCCAGCCCCAGCCGCAGGCACGCGCCCTCCGCCGCCATCTGGGACAGCACCCGGTAGACGGTGGAGCGGCTGATGGTCGGGTGGGCCCGGTGGACCTCGCTGTAGACCATGGCGGCGGTGGGGTGGTTCCCCATCTGGCAGAGCGTCCGATAGATGATCTCCTTTTGGATCGTATTTCGTCGGTCAGCCATTGGTTTGACTCCTTACTAGGATTAAATCCTAAAAAGAATATAGCACAGTTCCCCCACCCTGTCAAGGGGAATTTTGCGGCGGAGAGCAAAAACCTCTCCGCCGGGCCGGCTGTCTTGTCAAACGGCGAAAAGCGTGCTATACTGCGGCTATCAGAACAAGGAGGAACGAGAAATGGAGCCGATCTATTACACGGTTCAGACTATCAACGGCGATTATGCCTACCTGCTCTCCGACAGCGGCGTGGACAATCAGGTGGCGATGTTCCTGCTGCCGGAGGGCACGGATGTGGGTTCCCGGCTGCTGTGGGAAAATTTTGAATGGAGCTTGGTCTGATGATAAGGATTCTTTTTGTCTGCCACGGCAACATCTGCCGCAGCCCTATGGCCGAGTTTATTATGAAGGACCTGGTGAAGAAGGCCGGTCTGGAGGAGCAGTTTGAGATCGCCTCCGCCGCCACCAGCACTGAGGAGATCGGCGCGCCGGTCTATCCCCCGGCCCGGCGGAAGCTGGCGGAGCATGGCATCTCCTGTTCCGGCAAGACCGCCCGGCAGCTGGAGCACTGGGACTGCGAGCGGTATGACCTGCTCATCGGCATGGACGGGGCCAACCTGCGGAATATGCGCCGCATCTGCGGCGGCGGCGAGGCGGGGAAGCTCCACACCATGCTGGAGTATGCCGGACGGCCCGGGGACGATGTGGCGGACCCCTGGTACACCCGGGACTTCGACGCCGCCTGGCGGGACATCGAGGCCGGCTGCCGGGGGCTGCTGGCCCATCTGCGGGAACAGGGGGAGAGGGAATGAATATCCTGGCCTTTGAGTCCTCCTGCGACGAGACGGCGGTTTCCGTGGTCCGGGACGGGCGGCAGGTGCTCAGCGACGCCATCGCCTCCCAGGCGGATATGCACGCCATCTACGGCGGCGTGGTGCCGGAGATCGCCTCCCGGAAGCACGTGGAGGCCATTGCCGCTTTGACGGACAAGGCCCTTGCCGACGCCGGCGTGTCCCGGGGGGAGATTGACGCGGTGGCGGTGACCTATGGGCCGGGGCTCATCGGGGCGCTGCTGGTGGGGGTGAACTTCGCTAAGAGTGTGGCCTATGCCCTGGGGAGGCCTCTGATTCCGGTTCACCACCTCCGGGGGCATATCGCCGCCAACTACATCTCCTTTCCCGAGCTGGAGCCGCCCTTCCTGGCACTGTGCGTCTCCGGGGGGAACTCCATGCTGGTGGATGTGCGGGGCTATACGGATATGTCCATCCTGGGGGCCACCCGGGACGACGCGGCGGGGGAGTGCTTCGACAAGATCGCCCGGGTGCTTGGCCTGCCCTACCCCGGCGGGAGGCCCATGCAGGAGCTGGCCAGGGGCGGGGACGACCGGAGGTACCCTCTGCCCCGGGCCAGGGTGGCGGGGAACGAGCTGGATATGTCCTTCTCCGGCCTGAAAACGGCGGCGGTGAATCTCATCCACAACGCCGAACAGAAGGGGGAGGCGCTGGACCGGTCCGGCCTGGCGGCGTCGGTGGCGGCGGCGGTCAGCGAGGAGCTGGTGCCCCGGGCCATGCTGGCGGCGGAGCGGCGCGGACACCACACCGTCGTGGCCGCCGGGGGCGTGGCCGCCAACGAGCGCATCCGGGCGGACCTGGAGAGGGCCTGCCGGGAGAGGGGGCTGCGGCTGTTTCTGCCGCCGCTGCGCCTGTGCGGGGACAACGGGGCCATGATCGGCTGCCAGGCGTACTATGAGTACCTGGCGGGGGCCCGGGCGGACAGCAGCCTCAACGCCTATGCCACTTTGGAAATATAGCCTGCCGGCGGCCCGTTTCCAGGTTCTGGAGACGGGCCGTCCGCCGTGTGCAGGGGGTGGGGGCGGGAGCCTGCGGGAAAAGCCGGGAAATTATGAATTCCTGCATAAAATGTCGTTATGTAAAGTAAATGGCCGTGGAAGGAGCGTGGAAAAAATGCGGTCAGCGGGTTTGTAAGATATTGGGATCTTGGGAAATTTTCTTTGAAATCGCTGGGAAAAGCGGCTGTGGAAAACGGTGTGGATAATGTTTATAACTTGTTGTAGAGAAGAATTATCAAAAAATTTATGTGAACGAATCGAACAAATGGACAGGAGCAAAAAACAGGCGGAGCTTTGTAGGACCATGCAGAAAGAGAGGGGGATTTCCGGGATTTTTTGTAAAAATGGCGGATAGGTTTTTTTATCGAACCCTGGGGAGAATGGCAGAGAGCCGTCGAAGTTTGTCGGGAGATCTGCAGGAGAAGCTGCAAAATACGGAGTGTTATCGCCGGTGATAACAAAGTGACACGGCCGCCCCGGAGGTGCACCTCCGGGACGGCCGTGTCGTATCAGGGCTGGGGCTATTTTTTGAAGCTGTCCTTGAGCCCGACGCTGCGGTTGAACACCAGATGGCCGGGCTTACTGTCCTTGTTGTCCAGGCAGAAGTAGCCCAGGCGCATGAACTGGAAATTTGCCGGGGCCACGGCGTCCGCCAGCCCGGCCTCCACCTTGCAGCCGGTGGCGACCTCCAGGGAGCCGGGGTTCATACAGGTCAGGAAGTCCTTGTCGGCGGCGTCGGGAGCGGGGTCGGTGAAGAGGTTGTCGTAGAGCCGGCACTCCGCGTCCACAGCGGTGGCCGCATCCACCCAGTGGATAGTGGCGCCCTTCACCTTCCGTCCGTCGGCGGGGTTGCCGCCCCGGCTCTCCGGGTCGTACTCCGCCAGGATTTCAACGATATTGCCGTTTTCGTCCTTTTTGCAGCCGGCGCACCTGATGAGATAGGCCCCCTTCAGCCGACACTCCGGCCCGCAGGGGCACAGCCGCTTGTACTTGGGCACCGGGTCCTCCAGGAAGTCGTCGGCCTCCACATAGAGCGTCCGGGAGAAGGTGATGGTGCGGGTGCCGTCCTCCGGACGGTTGGGGTTGTTCTCCACCTCGAAGGTTTCGCTCTGGCCCTCGGGGTAGTTGACGATGGTCAGCTTTATCGGCCGGATGACCGCCATGACCCGCCGGGCGGTCTCGTTCAGGTCCTCCCGCAGGCAGTGCTCCAAAAAGGCAAACTCCACGGTGCTGCTGGCCTTGGCCACGCCGATGCGCTCGCAGAAGCTGCGGATGGAAGCCGGGGTATATCCCCGGCGGCGCAGGCCGGAGAGGGTGGGCATCCGGGGGTCGTCCCAGCCGGAGACCTTCCCCTCCTCCACCAGCAGGCGCAGCTTCCGCTTGCTCATGACGGTGTAGTTGATGCCCAGCCGGGCAAACTCAATCTGCCGGGGCCTGCTGGGCAGCTCGCAGTTGTTTACCACCCAGTCGTAGAGGGGCCGGTGATCCTCAAACTCCAGGGAGCACAGGCTGTGGGTGATGTGCTCCAGGGCGTCCTCAATGGGGTGGGCGAAGTCGTACATGGGGTAGATGCACCACTTGTCCCCCTGGCGGTGGTGGTGCATATGGTTGATGCGGTAGAGCACCGGGTCCCGCATATTGAAGTTGCCGCTGGCCAGGTCGATTTTGGCGCGGAGGGTCATGGCGCCGTTGGGAAACTCCCCGGCCTTCATACGGCGGAAGAGGTCCAGGCTCTCCTCCGCGGGGCGGTCCCGGTAGGGGGACTTGGCGGGGGTGTTCACATCGCCCCGGTATTCCTTGAACTCTTCCGGGGTGAGCTGACAGACGTAGGCCAGGCCTTTTTTAATGAGGGATTCGGCGCACTCGTACATCTTGTCGAAGTAGTCGGAGGCGTAGAAGAACCGGTCCCCCCAGTCGAAGCCCAGCCAGTGGATGTCCTCCTGGATGGCCTCCACATACTCCACATCCTCCTTGGTGGGGTTGGTGTCGTCCATGCGGAGGTTGCACAGCCCGCCGTACTTCTCGGCGGTGCCGAAGTCGATGCACAACGCCTTGCAGTGGCCGATGTGCAGATAGCCGTTGGGCTCCGGAGGGAAGCGGGTATGGACCGCCATGGCCTGGAACCGGCCACCCTCCGCGATGTCCTCGTCGATGAACTGATGGATGAAGTTTTTGCTCTCCGCCTCCCCGGCGGCAGGGGCCAGCTTTTCCTCGGCCATTTCGTCACACTCCTTTTGTGGTTCTTTTGTTTGGGAATCTTCCCTAAAAAATGCTGAAATTGATTATACAAAATGCCGGTGGAAAAGGCAATAGGAAAACAAAAAATTTTTCGCGGGGAGGATTGCGGCCCCGGGCCCCGTAAACGCGGCTTGCGAACGGTGCATTGCCATGCTATACTACCAATATTCAATTATTCAATATTCAAAACTGAGGAGGGAGCAATAAAAATATGGAATACGGATATTACGAGGAAACCGGCAGCCCCCTCCGGGGCAGGGCCCTGGGGGAGCTGAAGGAGTTCCTGGCCCGGGCGGAGCTGACATATGACGAAAGGCTCCAGTTTACCGTCCTCATCCGGGACAGGGAGGACGGCATCGCCGCCGCCGGGTCCCTCCAGGACGGGGTGATCAAGTGCGTGGCGGTGGACCCCGCCCGGCGGGGGGAGGGCCTGACGGCCGCGGTGCTCACCGCCCTCCGGCGGGAGGCTCTGGAGCGGGGCTTTACCCGGCTGTTCCTGTACACAAAGCCCGCCAATTCCGCCCAGTTTGGCGCCCTCGGCTTCTGGGAGGCGGCCCGGACGGAGACGGTGCTGCTGATGGAGGACCGGCGGGACGGCCTGCTCCGCTGGGCGGAGAGCATCCGCCGGCCGGAGGCGTCGGGGACCGTCGGCGCGGCGGTGATGAACTGCAATCCCATGACCCTGGGCCACCGGTATCTCATTGAGACGGCGGCGGAGCAGTGCGACTTCCTCTATCTCTTTGTGGTCTCCGAGGACAGGAGCGCCGTTCCGGCGGCGGACCGGCTGGCGCTGGTGCGGCAGTCCGCGGCGGACCTGCCCAATGTGTTCGTCACAGGCAGCGGACAGTACCTCATCTCCTCCGCCACCTTCCCGGACTATTTCCTCAAGGAGAAGTCCGCCGCCCCGGCGGCCTGGGCGGAGCTGGATATCGCGGTATTCCTGCGCCTGGCGGAGCAGCTGGGGATCTCCAGACGGTTTGTGGGCAGCGAGCCCTTCTGCCCGGTTACCGGGGCCTATAACCGGGCCATGCAGGCGGCCCTGCCCCCGGCGGGGGTGGAGGTGGTGGAGATTCCCCGGCTGGAGAAGGGCGGCAGGGCGGTCAGCGCGACCGCCGTGCGGGAGCTGATCGCCCGGGGCCGCTGGGAGGAGACCGCTCCCCTGGTTCCCTCCGCCGTGTTCGCCTATCTCTCCGACGGGGAGAACCGGGCCGGGCTCCTGGCGCGGATGGCGCAGGGCTGACA
This sequence comes from Oscillospiraceae bacterium, assembly GCA_022795905.1. Classification (GTDB taxonomy): domain Bacteria; phylum Bacillota; class Clostridia; order Oscillospirales; family Oscillospiraceae; genus Pelethomonas. The sequence continues at coordinate 4,004 of JAAWHO010000068.1, read as the reverse complement.
GACCCGGCCGGCGCGGGCGCTTCGGCACCTGGGCATACTCCTACGGCTACACCCTGTCCGCCGGCCTGGCCGAGCACGCCAGGAACGTCATCGAGGGCAGGAGCGAGGTTGACAGCATGGACGACGTGGCCGCGGCCTTCGGCGTCTACTGCCCGAACTCGGAGTGGAACGGCTCCCGCTATACCAACGCCGCCACCGGCGTGAAGAGCGACAACGTGCTCCTCGTCTACCAGGATACCTGCATCATGGGCGACCCCGGCTTCTATATGGGCAACGCCCAGGTGGAGATTCCCGAGAAGTACTTCACAGTCAGTTAATAAAGGCATGAAGCTTTCACCGAGCCGGGGAGGAGCCACTGTCTCCTCCCCGCCCTCGTTTTTGCTTTGCGCAGTGAAAACAGGCAGGGTAGCGGTATGACAAATAACAGTACTCCCTTATTGCAGATGCAGAATATCAAGAAGGACTTTTTCGGCAACCAGGTGCTCACCGACATCAATTTCACCCTGGGCGCGGGGGAGGTCCTGGGCCTGTGCGGAGAGAACGGCGCGGGCAAGAGCACGCTGATGAAGATCCTCTTCGGCATGGACGTCATCCGGGAGACCGGCGGCTACAGCGGCGACGTCCTCATCAACGGGCAGAAGGCGGCCTTCAGCACGCCCTTCGACGCCCTGGCGGCGGGCATCGGCATGGTGCATCAGGAGTTCTCCCTGATCCCCGGCTTCACCGCCGCCGAGAATATCCTCCTGAACCGGGAGCCTCAGAAGAAAACGGCCGTCTCAGAGGTCTTCGGCGAGCGGCTGAATACCCTGGACTACAAGGAGATGGACCGGCGCTCCGGCGCGGCCATTGAGAAGATGGGCGTCGCCATCGACGCCAACATGACCATCAGCAATATGCCCGTGGGCCACAAGCAGTTCACGGAGATCGCCCGGGAGCTGAGCAAGGACCAGCTCAAGCTGCTCATTCTCGACGAGCCCACCGCCGTGCTGACGGAGAAGGAGGCCGACGCCCTGCTGGAATCCATCCGGAACATGGCGGCCCAGGGCATCTCCATTATCTTCATCACCCACCGCCTCCACGAGATCCTGGCGGTGTGCGACAAGGTGGTGGTCATGCGGGACGGCTACGTGGTCCGGGATGTCCCCGCCGGCGAGACCAGCGTGGAGGACATCACCCGCCGGATGGTGGGCCGGGACGTGCAGAGCGCCGCCGGAGCGGTCCGGACGGAGGCGGAGAGCGGCGGAAGGACCATCCCCCTCAACAGCCCCCGGAGGTGTCTGGATTCCTCCCTGGCCTTTGTCTCCGAGGACCGGCGGGGCGTGGGACTGCTGCTGGACGAGAGCCTGGAGTGGAACGCGGCCTTTCCCGCCATGCAGATTCAGAATAAATTCCTGAAAAGACTGCTGGGCGGCGCGGTCAAGTGGCGGGATGAGAGGGGCATCCACAAGGTGACCCAGAAGTATATTGACGAGCTGCAGATTAAGTGTACCAGCTCCCGGCAGAAGGCCAGGGAGCTCTCCGGCGGCAACCAGCAGAAGGTGTGCCTGGCCAAGGCCTTCGCCCTGGAGCCCAGGTTCCTCTTCGTCTCCGAGCCCACCCGGGGCATCGACGCGGGCGCCAAGGCCCTGGTGCCGGATTCCCTGAAGAAGTTCAACCGGGAGAGCGGCGTCACGGTGGTCATGATCTCCTCCGAGCTGGAGGAGCTGCGGCAGACCTGCGACCGCATCGCCATCGTCTCCGGAGGCCGGATCGCCGGCATCCTGCCCGCGGCGACGTCCTCGGAGGAGTTTGGTATGCTGACGGTCAGCCAGGTCAAGTGAGGAGGAAGAGAATGGGAAACAAGACGAGAGCGGCAACGCTGGAAAAAAGCGGGCTCCAAGGGATGCTGGCCCAGTCCGGCCTGCCCCGGCTGCTGATTGCGGGCTTCCTGCGGCAGGGATTGGCTTGCCGCAGGAAGGCAATGCAGGCCGTACTTGCGCATGAGCCGCTGGATTTCTTTACATTGTCCTCTTTGCTGACGATCTCACGGAGCAACTCGAACTTCTTGTCCGGCTATCATCATGGAGCGGCCCGATGGGGGCGTCGGGCCCTACAAATGGTTCTTTGCAAATTGAAGACTCTCTCCCTTTTTGCCTTGACAAGCCTCTCCGGATTTCCGTAAAATTTGTTCATACCCTCCGCCAAAACAGGGAATAACTAGAGCAGCGCCCCGCCTCTCGCGCCGGGGCTCCCGGGAAATTCGTCTGTTTCCACAAAATGGGCCGGAAAAATTTTGCGTTTTGTTCCCGGATATGTCTTGCAAATCGGACGGTTTTGCGGTATAGTGGTATTAGTTAAAAATATGTCAATTTGTCAGGAGGTATTGCCATGGACCACCTCGGCCACGACCACGAGCACACCCATACCCACGACCATGAGCACACACATGAGCACACACACGACCACCCCCATGTCCACCCCGATATGCCTGCGGAGAAGGTGGCCGCGCTGCTCCAGTATATGCTGGAGCACAACATCCACCACGCCGGGGAGCTCAGCGACATGGCCGGCCAGCTCACCGGCGAGGCCCGGCATCAGCTGCTCCACGCCGTGGAGTCCTTTGACCAGGCCAACGGCTATCTCTCCGCCGCCCTGGAGGAGCTGAAGAAGCAGTAACATTTCCGATTCGCAAAGGAGTGAGTTCCGATGTGCCTTTCCACCATCTACAAAAACGAGAAGCAGGACAACAACATCCTCTGCAAGTTCGTCGCCACCATCACCGCCGACGGCGACAGGCTGACCTTTGAGGACGTGATGGGCGAGAAGATGACCATCACCGGCCGGCTGGTCCAGGCGGACCTGACCGCCGGCACCGTCATCGTCGCGGCGGACTGAGGAGGCCGGGCTATGCGGGAGTATGAGCTGTGCTGCGAGATCTTCAATCAGTGCAGCAACAACCAGATGCGGGACGTGGACTTTCAGGAGGTGTCGGTAGAGGATACCGACGCCTATATCCGCGCCCTGGAGCCCCGGGCGGAGATTGAGCGGGAGGACCTGGCCGACGGCGCGGTCGTCTACCACACCAACACCGCCGGCCTGCTGAAACGGTACAGCTTTACGCCAATTTGAAAAAGGAGAAAATGGGATGGGTCAGACAGATAAACAATTTGGCGGCTTTCTTCGGCTGGTGATCGCAAGTCTGAAAAAAGCCATTGCCGCCGAGGACATTGAGACCATGCGGGCCTTGCTTCGGGAGCTGCTGACGGACCTGCAGAATACCCTGGAGGACTAGGCCGGCGGAAAAAGGAGCGCAGTTATGGGGATGACCGATTTACAGTTCATAAAGTTACCTGAAACTGCCGATTCGCGCCATAGAGACGGCTGAAATCCAGGAAACCAAGGAAGCAATCCTTTCGGAGCCGGAGAAGCTGAAAAAGGATTTGGAAGAGGACATCAAAAGCTAAGTAACCCCTGCGGCGGTGCCGCTGAATAAAATATACTAACTAATGGAGGACAATCAATCATGAGTGTAGCTGATATTTTTGAAGAGAGAGCGGCTTTTTCCTTTGAGGTCTTTCCCCCCAAGACGGACGTAGGCATGGAGAAGCTGTGCGGCGAGGGCGGCGTGCTCGAGCAGCTGTACACCCTGCACCCCGACTACATCTCCTGCACCTACGGCGCCGGCGGCACCAACGTGGGCAAGAACCTGGAGGTTCTCGAGAAGATTCAGAAGGACGGCAAGTGCACTCCCGTCACCCACTTCACCTGCATCGGCAACACCCGCGAGGGCATCAAGGAGCAGCTGGAGAACTACCTGAACCACGGCATCAACCATATGCTGGCCCTGCGGGGCGACCTGCCCTTCGGCTGGAAGGGCACCGGCGGCGATCTGCACTACGCCACCGAGCTTGTCAAGTTCGTGCGCCAGGAGTTCGGCGACAAGTTCACCATCGCCGTGGCCGGCTCCCCCGAGGGCCACATCGCCTGCCGCAGCCTGGAGGCGGACATCGGCTTCCTCAAGCAGA
>JAAWHO010000067.1 GCA_022795905.1 Oscillospiraceae bacterium | reverse complement strand
CTTGCCCCAGGGGGTCACAGGGCCGGGACGGCCCACGGGGCTCTTGCCCTCGCCGCCGCCGTGGGGGTGGTCGCAGGGGTTCATGACCGAGCCGCGGACGGTAGGACGCCAGCCCATGTGGCGCTTGCGGCCGGCCTTGCCGATCTGGATGTTCTCGTGGTCGATGTTGCCCACCTGGCCGATGGTGGCCATGCAGTTGGTACGCACGATGCGCACCTCGCCGGAGGGCATCCGGATCTGGGCGTCATTGCCCTCCTTGGCCATCAGCTGGGCGCTGGTGCCGGCGGAGCGGACCAGCTGGCCGCCCTTGCCGGGGTGCATCTCAATGTTGTGGATGACAGTACCCACGGGGATGTTGGCGATGGGCAGGGCGTTGCCGGGCTTGATGTCCGCGGCGGCGGAGGAGACAACCTTGTCCCCGGCGTTCAGCCCCACGGGGGCCAGGATATAGCGGCGCTCGCCGTCCTCGTACTCCAGCAGGGCGATGTTGGCGCTGCGGTTGGGGTCGTACTCCAGGCGCAGGACGGTGGCGCTCATGTCCAGCTTATTGCGCTTGAAGTCGATGACGCGGTACTTGCGCTTGTTGCCGCCGCCCCGGTGGCGGACGGTGATGCGGCCATAGCTGTTGCGGCCGGCGTTCTTCTTGATGACCTCGGTGAGGCTGGGCTCGGGCTTGGCGTGCTTGTCAACGCCGTCGAAGCCGGAGACGGTCATATGGCGCCTCGAGGGGGTCGTCGGCTTAAATGATTTGATAGACATTGTTCATTCTCCTCCTTACACCATGCCCTCGAAGAGCTCGATGGTCTTGGAATCCTCGGTCAGCTGGACAATGGCCTTCTTCCAGTCCTTGGTCCGGCCGGGGCGGCCCGCGCCCATGCGCTTGGCCTTGCCGGGGACGTTCATGGTGTTGACCTTGGCGACCTTCACGCCGAAGATCTCCTCCACGGCCTTCTTGACCTCGATCTTGCCGGCCTTGGGGGCGACCTCGAACACATATTTCTTATCCGCCGCGCTGGCCATGGAGCGCTCGGTGATGATGGGGCGGATGATGACGTCGTAGGCGATCATTATGCGTACACCTCCTCGATAGTGGCGAGGGCGGCCTGATCGATGACCAGATACTTGGCGTTGACGATGTCGTAGACGCTGAGCATCCGGGCGCTGGTGGTCAGGACGCCGGGGATGTTGCGCGCGCTCTTGACCACGGAGCCGTTGACCTCGGGGGTGATAACGACGGCCTTGCCGTCACAGTTCACCGCGTCCAGGAAGCCCTTGAAGGCCTTGGTCTTAATCTCGCCCATGGCGATGGAATCGACCACGATGATCTTCTCCTGGGCGGCCTTGTCGGAGAGCACGCTCTTGAGCGCCAGGCGGCGCACCTTCTTGTTGAGCACGTAGCGGTAGCTGCGGGGCTTGGGGGCGAACACGATGCCGCCGTGGGTCCACTGGGGAGCCCGGGTGGAGCCCTGCCGCGCGTGGCCGGTGCCCTTCTGGCGCCAGGGCTTCCGGCCTCCGCCGGAGACCTCGGCCCGGGTCAGGGCGCTCTGGGTGCCCTGACGGCAGTTGGCCAGGTGGTTTTTGACCACCTCATGCACAACGTGCATATTGGGCTCGATGCCAAAGATGGAAGCGCTCAGCTCCACCTCGCCGACCTGATTGCCGGCCATATTCAATACTTTTACCATTTCTCAGCACGCTCCTTTTCCTTAGCGTCTCGCAGAGGCCTTCTGCGGGTTGACGCGGGCGGAAGCCTTCTGCGGGTTGGCGCTGATGCCGGCGTCGCCCTTCTTCTCGATGATGGTCTTGGCGGTGGAGCGGATGGTGACCAGGCCGCCCTTGGGGCCGGGGATCGCGCCGCGGACCACAATCATATTCAGCTCCGCGTCTACCTTCACCACGTCCAGGTTCATAATCGTGACCTGCTCCACGCCCATGTGTCCGGGCATCTTCAGGCCCTTGAAGATCCGGCTGGGGTCGGTGCCGGAGCCCAGGGAGCCCTGGTGGCGGGCGACGGGGCCGGTGCCGTGGGTGGCCTTCAGGGAGTGGGCGCCGTGGCGCTTGATGACGCCGGCGTAGCCGTGGCCCTTGCTGATGCCGGTCACGTCCACATGGTCGCCCTCGGCGAAGACGTCGGCCTTCACCACGTCGCCCACGCTCATCTCGGCGGCCTTGCTGAGCTTAAACTCCTTCAGGTGCTTCTTGAGGGAGACGCCGGCCTTGTCCAGGTGGCCCTTCTCGGGCTTGGTCAGCTTCCGCTCGGGGACATCGCCCCAGCCCAGCTGCACGGCCTCATAGCCGTCCTTCTCGGCGGTCTTCTTCTGGACCACGACGCAGGGGCCGGCCTCGATGACGGTGACCGGGATCACCTTGCCGTCGGCGTCGAAGATCTGGCTCATGCCGACCTTCTTACCGATGATCGCTTTCTCCATGTCAGATTTCTCCTTTTAGTAAGGTTATTGGTCGGCTTAGATACGTCCGGTGGGTTATCCGGCGCATTGCTCTGCCGACGTGACCCGCCCATCCCGCAAGCCGATGGGCATGGCAGCAAACTTGTTCAAACCCGGGGGCGCTTACAGCTTGATCTCGATCTCCACGCCGGCAGGCAGCTCCAGGCTCATCAGGGCCTCCACGGTCTTGGGGGTGGAGTTGGTGATGTCGATGAGGCGCTTGTGGGTGCGGCGCTCGAACTGCTCACGGCTGTCCTTATACTTGTGGACGGCGCGAAGGATGGTGACAACCTCCTTCTTGGTGGGCAGAGGGATGGGGCCGGAGACGGAAGCGCCGGTGCGCTTGGCAGTCTCGACGATCTTCTCGGCGGACTGATCGATGACCTGGTGGTCATAGGCCTTCAGGCGGATGCGGATCATTTCTTTTGCCATTTGTCTGTTCCTCCATAATTTGTACAAAGTAGTGTCCTTCTGATCCTTACTCTGTACGGCGAGAAGTTCTTCCCGCTTATCCGTGCGTATCATTCCGGCTCATAGAAAATACCGGCGCAAAATGGCCGGTACTTGTCCATGGCGCGGCGATTTACGCCGCGGAAAGGACCTTCTCAGCCGCCCGATTATCGGACATACTCCGCGGAAGTTACCGGTTTTCACCGCAATCTCCCGCATCATCGCAGGCGCAGTGGGGCACAGAGGGCCCACACAAGCTTGCTTATCATACTCCATCCCAGGCGGCTTGTCAAGGGAAATTTCTCTTTTTTTCATAAAAATTCTGAAAAATATTTGTACGGGTCACCAAAAGAGCCTTCACCGGCCCGCCGCCTGCCGGGCCAGCCGCTTCTCCAGTCTCTCCGCCAGCTTCCTCAGCTCCGCCCGGACCTCCTCCTCTGTCCAGTCCGTATCCAGCCGGAAGGTCCCCCGGACCCGGCACTCCCCGTCGGCAAGGAGCACCGGCACAGCCCAATACCCGATCCTCTCCCCCCGCTCCAGCAGGTCGGAGAACACCGGAGCCTCCCGGATGCGCCCGACGGCCTCCGCCAGCTCCGCCGCGATCCCGTCCAGGTCAGCGTCTCCGGGAATAACCACCCCGCTCTCGTCGCCAAACTCATTGAACTGCGCCCACTCCCCCGTCTCCGCCCCCTCCCAGCCGTACTCCGCCAGGATGGGCACAGCATACCGGTTCCAGGCCGCGGCCCGCAGGGTATCCACCACCGCGTGGCGGGGAAAATGCCAGACAGGGAACAGGCTGTCCCAGGTCCCGTCATACCAGACATCCCGGACAGAAAGCTCCAGCTCCGGCCAGGCGCTGCAAACCGCCTGGTAGACCCGTCCCTCCCCCTCGTCCGGCATCCTCCGGACAGCAAACGCCGCCCCGTACCGCTCCTCCAGCAGGGAGCAGAGCCGCCTCTCCGAGTAGAAAGGGTGGACATAGAGCCGGGCCAGCAGAAGCGCCAGCACGCCGGTCACGATTGCCGCCAGTGCCGCCAGAGCAATCCGCCTCCGCCGCAGGGCCCTCTGATACAGGGCCTCTTTCTCCTCTTCCGTCATGACGTTCCCTCCCCTACTCCAGCTTTGCGGTGCCCAGGCTCCACCCATCGCCCTCTACCGTCCCCTCGAAGGGAACCGTCTTTTCCTCCGGCTCCTCGTAGTTGTTGACCACGATCACCTCATCGCCGTCAATGATGACCTTATCGCCGTAGTGGACCTCCATCGGCGGGAGCTCCCAGTCCGGAGCGGGCTCCGCCTCCGGGTCCCGCCCCAGCTCCTCCAGGATCCCCTCCAGATCCAGGCCGTAGGTCCCGCCGTCCCGGTCGTAAAAGCCCCCGCCCCACCGGTTCCCCTCCTCAGAGCCGACCTCCAGGGTGAGCCAGCTGCTCATCGGCCCGCCGCAGTTGTAGGGGCGCCGGTCGTTGCAGTCCTCGAAGAAGTCCGCCAGAGCCTCCGCCTGCTCCTCCCAGCCCTCCTCCGACAGCCCCAGCCGGTACCATTCGTCATCCAGCCGCCGGATGCCCTCCTCCCGGCACAGCGCCTCCATCTCCCCGGCCAGCGCCGTGTCCACATAGTACACCCAAAAGACGTGGTACTCGTCGCGGATGAGCTGAGGGGCGGGGCTTCCGATAACGGCGCCCACCAGGTCCTTGACCTCAAACCTCAGCTCCGGGTCCGCCAGCGGCGCTATGGTGTAGGCCACCCCCTGGCGGACATAGCGGTCGCCAATACTGGTTTCGCTGAGCTCCTCCCGCCGGAGGATGGCAAATTCCTCGCCGTAGGCCTCCTCCAGCTGGTCCAGCACCTGCTTTTCCGTGTAAAGGCGCTCCTTTTTCCCGCCGCACCCGCTCAGCAGGAGCAGCAGCCCCGCCAGCAGCAGCGCCAGTATCCGTGTCATTGCCCGTCCTCCTCCTCCAAGCCGGCAGTCCCCATCTCCTCCGGGGCCTGCTGTCCGCTGATGGTGATGGTCTCCTGCTCGCCCTCCCGTTCGGGGTCCCTGCCGGTGATCTCCCGCTCCCAGAACATGGACCCCTCAAACCGCGTCTTGTACGTCTCAGCACAGAAGGCCAGCCGCTCCTCTCCCGGTCTGAAGGGATACCAGGTCTGGATGTACTGCTTGATGTGAATGGACAGCTGCACCTCCTCGTCCAGCGCCAGGGCCCCCGGCGTGGAAAACACCTCCTCCGCCGCAAAGTCCGCCTTCTCCGCGAATTCCTCCAGCAAAGCCAGCAGCGCGTCCAGCTCCTCCTCGGTCTCCACATAGACGTGCATCCGGGCCCATGGGTCCCGCTCATCCTCATAGGCCAGGTCCTGTCCCCAGGGCCAGGCGAGCTCCCGCTCCAGGTCATTTTCCACCAGAAAGTCCCAGATTGGGAACGCCATGGCCACAATGGCCTGGTTCTTCTCCCGGCACTCCGCCAGTACCCTCTGGATTCCCTTTTCGTTCAGGCCGTAGACGCCATCACTTCGGTACATCGCGTCGCACCGGGCCACCGTCCCCCGCCCAGTGTCGAGGCGCAGGGTGAGGGACGCCACAACATAGGGCCCCGCCTGCTTATAGGGGCTCCGGTCGTTGCAGCCCTCGAAGAAATCGTCCAGGGCCTCCAGCTGCTCCTCCCAGCGTTCCGCCGAGAGCTTCAGATTTGTGCCGTTTCCGCCCAGGTTCTCGATGCCCAGCTCCCGGCAGAGCCGTTCCATATCCCGGGCCAGGGCGGCGTCCACATAGAACACCCCCAGACTGTGGTATCTCCGGGCCGCCGGCCCACCCAGGTTGAATTCCGTTACCCGGATAAAATCCCAGACCTCAAAGGTCAGCTCCGGGTCCTCCGCCGGGGAGAGCGTGTAGACGTTCCCTCTGTGGGCGTAGGTCCCGCCCACATACTCCCGGCGTACCTCCCGGCAGTCCACGATGATGAACTCCTCCCCGTAAGTCTCCGCCAGCAGGGACAGCAGCTCCCGCTGGGTATAGAGCCGCTCATTCTCCTCCCAGTTGATGAGCCCCACCAGCACCGCGGCAATCGCCAGTGCCGCGGCGGCCTTGATGACCCGCTGCCCTCTCCAAATGCGCACGCCGCCACCCCCGTTTCTGCCATTATACCACAGTCCGGTGCCGGTCTCCAGTATTTTCTAAAAAAAGACCGCCCCGAATGTCCTTCGGAGCGGTCCTGCTCTTAATATCTTAATAGTAGGGGCGCAGGGCGATATCCATATCCACATTGCCGTCGATGCCGGGCACCCTCCCCTTATCGGAGTACTGCCAGATGCGGAAATCGTAGTACATCCCCGGCCTGCCCTTGCTGGTGTACTGGGCGAACCAGAAATCGTAGTCCGTCAGGCGGCTCAGGTCCAGCCGCTCGTAGCCCACCTCCAGGCCCATATAGATCATGGAGTGATACCCCGCCTCCTCCACCAGGTCGCAGAAGGCGATGGCGCACTGGGTCAGCGTCTCCATGCTCACGCCGTAGCTCCGGGCGGTGTTGGAGTAGATCTCCCAGTCAAAGACGATGGGATATTCCAACCCCCGGCCCCCCAGTTTCTCCAGGATATACCGGGCCTCCTCCTCCGCCTCGGCCACAGAGATCGCCTGGGAGTAGAAGTAGACGCCGGTTTTCAGCCCGGCGACCTGAGCTCCGGTCAGGTTTTCCTCGAACTTGATATCGTCGTAGATCTCCCCGGAGTCCGCCAGCCGCCCGCCGATGCGGATCATGGCAAAGGAGATACCCGACGCGGCCACCTTCTCCCAGTTCACATCCCCCTGGTGCCGGGAGACGTCCACGCCCAGCTCCGTTTCGTAATCGGGGTCGTTGTAATAGGCTGTGGTCCCGTCCTGGACGAACAGGTTCAGGTTGTAGGGGTGAGGCGTCGCGTCCCGGAGCACGGGGATCTGCTTGTTGCGGAACTCGATATACCCGGACTGGGCCGGGTCGTTGACCGGCGCCCAGCCGCTGATGCGGGAGACGATGGCGCTCATCTCCGCCCGGCTGATGCTCTCGTCGGGGAAGAACCAGCGCTGTCCGCCGGAGATCTCGCCGGTGATGATGCCCTCCTCATAGAGGGTCAGGGCGTAGCCGGTGTCGATGTCGGCGAAGGGCGAGAGCCCCTCCCGCCACTCCCAGCCCATGGCGACGGCGGCAATGCGCGCAATAAGCCCCCGGCTGATGGCGCCGTCCAGGTCCTCGATCTCCTCCGGCTCCACACAACCCAGGCCCACCGCCTGGGCCAGGTAGGTTTCCGCCCAGTGGCCCGCAGGGGCGTTGCCCGGGTCGGGGTGACCCGCGGCCCGGAGGAGGAGCTTGAGGGCCTCCCCGGCGGTGAGGGTCCTGTCGGGCTGGAAGGTGCCGTCCAGATAGCCGGCAACCACGTCCTTAGCGCTCAGCTCCCGGACATAGCTGTAAAACCAATCGCTCTCCTTCACGTCGCTGTAGGGGTTGACCCAGGCGGACAGGTCGATCTCCGGCTCCTCGGCCTCCCAGCGGGCGGTGACGTACACCCCGCCCTGGGCGGGCTCCTCCCCGGTGAGGCGCACGCCGTTTTCGTCAAACCAGCCCTGGAATAGATAGTCCTTCCGGGCAGGGACAGGCAGCTCGCCGTAGGGCTCCAGGACGGGGTAGAACACCGTCTGGTTTTCCACCGTGCCGCCGTTGGGGGTGAAGTGTATGTAGACGTACTCCGACGCGCCGGGGTTGTCGTAGACGCCGTAGAGGAACAGGTACGCCTCCTGGAGACGGCGGCGAACCAGGGCTTCCATCGGCTCGGAGTCTACATGGCACCAGGTGGCAATGGCGTTGACAATCTCTGCATCGGTATAGCGGTCGATGCCGTCAATAAGGTAGTTGTAGAGCCGCGCGTCCTCGCTCATCCACTGTCGCCCGAGGGTGTAGGTCAGGCTGGCCAGGGCATCGAACTGCTGCTGGTTGATGGAGACGCCGTTCTCCATGAGGATCTTGTTGATGGCGTCCTCCTTCTCCACCAGGTCCTCCCGCATAAGTCGGTCGCCCTCGGCCTCGCTGATGCCGCCGGGGTAGTCGGCCGGGTCGCAGGCCAGGCCGTAGCCAATGTACCAGTTCCCCCGGTCGTCCTGGTAGGCCTCGCTGCGGAAGTCCTCGAACTCCTTAATCATGGCTATGCCCTCCTCGCTGGTGGTAAAGGTCTCCACCGCCAGGGCCGCGGAGGGCAGCAGGGTCAGTGTCACAAAGACGCACAGAAACAGGGCCAGGAATCTTTTCATAGGCATTCTCCCTTTCTCACGGAAGCCGATCTCTTCGACACCAGTTTACCAGATTCGACGTTCCGTGAAAAGAGGGAAAACTTAGAATTCACAATTTATTTGGATTTCCTCTTTTTCTGCTCACCCAGTCATAGACCGCCAACAGGGCCATGAGCGCCGGCGAACTGCCTGTTACAGTTTGAATATCATTCTCTATTCTCCAGGAGTAGCGCCTCCATAATCAAATAGGAACTGAAGGAGTTCCTGCGATATCCGCTGTACTACACAGGTCCGATGTCCGTCATTGTACTCATGAACACCAATCTGAATTCCTAATATATACGACGTTTCCGTTGAGATGACAGGTCCTCCACTTTCGCCAGAAACTACATAACCTTCATGGTAAAAAAGATTTGTAGTGGCACTACCGATTTTTTTAGCTCCAGACTTCCATAGGGAACCTGAACTTTTATCAGTAGGGAATCCAAGACGGTATACGCTCTCTTCTAGGAGACTTGCATTTTTCCCATAGTACATAGTCCCCCAATGTCCAGCACCTGCTTTTTCAGTGACAGTGATAACAGCATAATCTTTATCATCTTTTTCTTTAGAATACCAGTCAGGAGAAATATATATTTCATCTTTTTCTAATGGGCTGTAATCTGAGTTGCTACCACCTGGATAAATAGTTATAGATTCAGCAATTCCATAGTCTTCCTGATACACTATATGACCAGCGGTTAAAATTCCTTTAGGACCAATGAATGCTCCTGAACCGCGGAGCGTTCCACCCCCTGGAAAAGTAGCGACAATTTCAACAGTTGCGCAATTCGGATAGTCATTTACATTCCTAACACGAGTTCTCGTGTCAGGAGTGGCAGCTTACATATCAATACCATTTTCGAAATCAGCAGACGGTTTTGTACAAGAAAAGGGGAGCATATGAGTCTGTTCAGATTTCGATACAAGGGACACATTTCCGTCTGAATCAATACGAACAGCTGAGCCGGATGGAGCATATTCTAAACTTTCCAAAAAATCGTCAGTAGTAGGGGGTACATAGTCAGCACTTGGCAGTGCATCTGGCACTGGATGCTCAAAGCTGCTCAATACGATATCACTTTCGTCATCTGTAGCGAGGACCGGGGGGATAACGCTACAAAAAGGAGCGAAAAAGACAACAAACAAACTATAAGTCGTCTATACATATGAATTTCTCCTTTCCACTATGGCTGAATAAAACGCTAAATTCAGCACTCTATTAGATATGAGATATGCCGCCTCCGCGTCAGACGCTTCCGGCATAGGGCTTTTGCGGCCCCTCGCCTTTGCTCAATTTCTATTCCGCAACATATAGATCACCTCCTTGCCTCTCCGACAGGTCACAGCGGGCCCCAGGTATTTCTTTAGGGCCGCCAGGCCCTTCTCCCCTATCCGATACAAGTATACCAGATTTGACAATTTGTAGCAAAGTAAAAATCACAAAATTTATACATTTTGCCCAAAAAGTGGAAATCCCGGACTTCCGCTTAATTTTCTTCCCGGCTCACAGCAAGTCCCGGTACTCCTCCAGGGTCGCCAGGCCCTTCTCCCCCACTCGGTAGCGGTAGATCCTGCCCCCCTCCGGCCTGGCCTCCCGGACAAACCAGCCCATGGGGTCCCGGCCCAGGATAGCGGCGGCGTTGGGGGGACCGCCCTGCTTTTTCACCTCCGAGACCGTCATTGGCCCCTTTTCCCTCAGGAGCCGGGCGATCCACAGGGCCTGCTCCTTGTAGAGGGTGAGAATCTTCCGGCGGGTGACGCCGCCGGTGTTGGCGCTGCCGGTGCGTCCGGAGTGCTCCCGGAGGACCGCCAGCCTCCGGCCCTTGTCCCGCCGGGGGGCGGAGGCCTCCTTGGGGTGGACCGCCACGTCGATCTGGGGCGTCCCCCCGCTGGAGAACCCCACGAAGATCAGCCCCAGCTCCAGCCGCCGGCACAGGGACTGGGCCTCCCTGAGATGGGGCGCGGCGTAGCCCCGCCGGGGCAGGGGCACCGCCACATAGACC
>JAAWHO010000066.1 GCA_022795905.1 Oscillospiraceae bacterium | reverse complement strand
GGAGCTGGAGTTCTTCTGCCAGCCGGGCACGGAGCTGGAGTGGTTCAAGTACTGGAAAAACTTCTGCCATCAGTGGCTGCTCGACCTGGGCATCAAGGAGGAGAACCTGCGCCTGCGGGACCACGACCCCGAGGAGCTGAGCCACTACTCCAACGCCACCACGGACTTTGAGTTTGCCTTCCCCTTCACCGACTGGGGCGAGCTGTGGGGCGTGGCCAGCCGGACCAGCTTCGACCTGACCGCCCACCAGACCACCTCCGGCAAGGATATGAGCTACTTCGACCAGGAGAAGAACGAGCACTATATCCCCTATGTCATCGAGCCGTCTTTGGGCGTGGAGCGGATGCTGCTGGCCTTCCTGTGCAACGCCTACGACGAGGAGGTTGTGGACGCGGAGAAGAACGACGTGCGCACGGTGCTGCGCCTCCACCCGGCCCTGGCCCCCTTCAAGTGCGCGGTGCTGCCCCTGAGCAAGAAGCTGGGGGACAAGGCCCGGGAGATCCAGGCGGAGCTGAGCAAGTATTGGATGGTGGACTACGACGACGCCGGCTCCATCGGCAAGCGCTACCGCCGCCAGGACGAGGTGGGCACTCCCTACTGCATCACCGTGGACTTCGAGACGGTGGGCGACGACAAGACTCCGGCGGACAACTGCGTCACCATCCGGGAACGGGACAGCATGACCCAGGTGCGGGTGCCAATCAGCGAGCTGCGCGCCTGGCTGGAGGAGAAGCTGGCCTATTGACAGCAAATTCACAGAAAATCAGGAGCCTTCCCCCGGGAGGCTCCTGGTTCTGCTATTGCAAGCATCAAAAATCCCGACAAACGGGCCGGCCCCTGCAATATGCCGGACAGCAATTTATGAGGCAGGCGTGCGGAAATCGTCAGGGGCTATTGCATTTCTTTCCGGCATTTGCTAAAATAGAAAAAACGGCAGAAAAGGTCTAATATTCTGCCGTTTTAGTACAAAAACAATCAAATAAAGAGAGGGAAATCATGAAACAGCGAACACGGCTATTCTCGATGTTCCTGGCCCTGGTGATGTGCCTGAGCCTGCTGCCGGGGACGGCCCTGGCGGATGACTACTGAGGACTGATTCTGACTGTAACCGAGGCTTACGGTGCGGGCCCCGGCTGGAAAATGGAAACGCGGCCAGGTCCAACCTACACCGTCACGCTGATGGTAGACGCCCCTGACGGCTACTCCTATGAGGATAGCCACTCCTTGCCGAGCTCCCACATCACCATTACCTGGACCGGCGAGGGAGTGCCCTCCGTGAACACCGGCAGCGGCACAACGGGCAGTGTGACATCTACGCCTGGGGGAGAGCTTATTGGGCCCCCTGCTCCCACCACCGGCTCGGACAATCCGTCCTATACAGTCACCAATCCCGGGAATACCAACGGAAGCCAATCCCGGGGCCGGACCAGGATGACAGGTGAGCATGAGACGAGGGAGGAGGACCACTACACGCTCTTTACCCCTCTGGATCCCACCGAAGTAATTGAACACAATTTCTCTCCCTGGATCTTCAAAGGGTGGCTGTGCCAGGAGACCGGGGAAATGATTTCCGGCGAGACGCGGGCTGACCGTAATATGACTCTGGTAGCCCAGTGAGATAAATCGCAGCCAGAACCGGTATCGAAAATTCAATATGTCTTTTTCTTCCCCAGCGGCGGCAGGGTGACCAATTTTGCCAGTATTCCCTCTTTTAACACCATAGAAAGGGGAGCTATCTGAGCGAGACGAACCTGTCCGCCCGGTACGGCAGGCTCCTCTCCGACATCCAGGGCAGCAGCGGTTACAGCGTGCCGGGCTTCAACTCCGCCGCCGGCGGCCACGCCGTTGTGGCCAAGAGCGCAGCATCACCCGGGCGGAGGTAGCCCAGATTCTCTGCACCATCAACCGTTTGATCTGACCTTCTCTCCTCTGATTCTCTCTCCGATTGTAAAAGGACGCCCCCGGCCAGTGCCGGGGACGTCCTGCGTTTATCGCGGGCGTTCAGCCCTCCTGCGCCGGCGCCTCCACCGGCGGCAGCTTCGTCCCGCACTTGGTGCAGAACTGGGCGGTCACCGCCACCTTCCCACCGCAGTTGAAGCAGAACCGGGCGCCTGGCTCCGCCGGCTTGGGGGGCAGCTCCGGCAGCTGGGCGGAGCACTTGGAGCAGAAGCTGGCGTCGCTGGGGTTCTCCGCGCCGCAGGCGGGGCAGACCTTCAGCTGCCGGATGCGCTGGAGGTCCAGGCGGATGGACTCCAGCTCCTCATTAGCCTTGGTGATGGCCGCGCAGATTTCCGCCAGCTCCTCCTCCGGCGCGCTGCCGCGGAGGGCGAAATAGCGCTCGCCCAGCCTGGCGTACTGCTCTTGAATCACCTTGTTCAGCTCGCCGGTGCGCATATTCAGCTTGGCCGTCTCCGCCAGGTCGTTGGTCTTCTGGGCGGCCATCTGTCCGGTTTTCGTCAGCTTTGCGCCCAATTCATCAAAAAATGCCATAGTCGTTCCGTCCCTTCCAAATATTTTCACAGCCTTCGCTGTGCAACAGCAAATTCATCGCTCACCGCCGCCTGGGCAGGCCCAGGGCGAACAGCGCCGCCCCCTCCCCCGCCAGCACGGCCAGGGCTCTCCCGGAGCCCTCCGCCGCCGCCTGGGCCAGACCCGGCGGCACGGCCATCGCCAGCCGGGCCATCATTGGGGACACCTCCCGCAAATCCAGAAAGCACCCGCCCAGCAGGCACAAAATCAGCGCCGCGAAGGGGGCCAGGGCGTCCACGCTCCCCTCCCGCGCCGACCACCGGGCCGCCGCCTGGGCCAGCGCCGCCCCGCACAGGGCGTACACCGCCCCGGCCATCAGGGCCCAGCCCCCCGGCACGCCGCCGGGCAGCAGCACCGCCAGCCAGGTCAGAAGCCCCAGCCCCGCCAGGGCCAGGCAGTCCCCGCCGTGGGCCAGCAGCCGTCCCATGGGCAGGGAGGCCATCCGCCCCGTGACGCTCGCCCCCTCCGCCCCGCTCCAGGGCGCGGCGGTGAGCACCGCCAGCAGCACCGCCAGGGCGGCAAACCCCGTCCGTCCGGGCAGGAAGGGGTCGGGCATGGCCCCGCCGGAGGCCCTCTCCATTCTCCACAGCAGAGGGGCGGACTCCTCCGCCCTGTCAATCTCCTCCCACAAACGCGCCCGCTCTGTCTCATCCAGCGCCCGGCCCAGCCGCTCCTCCGCTGACACGGCCGCCCGCAGGCGGCTCCGCTGGGCGGAGACCTGCCCCGCCGCGATCTCCCGGGCCCCCTGGGCGGAGGCTGCGGAGGAGGACGCCGTGTAGCCGAGAGAGACCATATCCAGGGCCGTCAGCGTCTCGCCGTAGCCCTCCCGGATGGTCAGCAGCCCCTCGATCTCCCCCAGCAGGAGCAGCCGCCGGCCCTCCCCCTCACCGCAGAGGGTCAGCGCCACGCCGGGGGCGTTCTCCAGCCGCTCTGTTAAATCCCGGGAGAGCTCGCTCCCGTCCAGATCGCACACCGCCAGCGCCAGGGCATCAGTCCCGCCCCGCTCCACCGCCGCAGCCGCGCCGCCGCACAGGGCGGCCGCCAGCAGCAGCCCCGCCAGCCCCACCGCGCCGCCGGCCATGGCCCGGAGCTTGATCCCGGCGGTCCCCGCCAGGCGGAGGGCAAAGGGCCGCAGCCTCCCGCCGCTCTCCGGGGGCAGGGCGGCCTCTTCCCCTCTCCGGGGGCCGCGGGTCCCTCCCACTCTGCGCCGCCTCAGGCCGGCCGCGGCCAGCAGGCTCCCGCCGAGCCCCATGGCCGGCACCGGCCACAGCAGCACCGCCGGCGCTCCCTCGCCCTGTCCCAGGGCCTCCAGGGCCAGCAGGGCGCAGTGGGGCAGGGTCAGCGCGCTCAGCCGCCCCAGCGCCCCCGGCAGCAGCCGGCTGGGCCACAGGGTCCCTCCCAGCACCAGGGACAGCAGGAGCAGGCCGTTCCCCCACCGCTGGAGGCTGGCGGCCCCGTCCGTCCACGCGGCCAGGGCCAGCACCAGCCCGAAGGCCCCGAACAGCAGCCCCAGGGCCGTGCCCAGCAGCGGCAGCAGCCCTATCCCGGAGAAGGCCGCCCAGACCATCACCGCCCCCGGCAGGAGCAGCAGCAGCGCGGCCAGGAATTTGGCGCACACAAATCCCGCCAGGCCGCCCCCCGCCGCCCGGAACCGGGGCAGAACCCCCAGGGCCGCCTCCTCCGGCAGCGTCCGGAGGGCGGAGAGGGCGAAGAACAGCGACAGCAGCGAGAGCATACTCGCCGCCAGCCGTCTCTCCAGCGCCCCCTGGGTGTCCGCCGCCTCCGCCTGGCTGTCAAAGACCCGCTGCCGGCCCAGGGCGTCCTGAAAGAGGTGGTCCGCCGTCTCCGAGAACATCGCCCGCTCCAGCTCCGGGGTGATCTCCCCATAGCAGAAGGCGTACATCCCCCGCTGGGCCGCCTGGTCCGCCCGGACGATGTTCAGCACAGAGGTCAGAATGGATTCCAGCAGACTGGACTCCAGGGGCATCTCCTCGTTGAGCACCACGTCCACCGGGCAGTCAGACATGGTGTACATATCGTAAAAAAAATCCTTGGGGATGGTAATCACAGCGGCGCAGCCCTCCGCCAGGGCATCCTTGTCCGGCGCGTCCTCCTTCAGGGACAGCACCTGGGAGAACAGCGCCACCTGCCGCACCTGGGACACCAGGGACCGGGACATGATGGTCCCGTCCAGGTCCCGCACCGCAATGGGAAACGGCTCCACGCCTCCGGCAATCTCTCCATACCCCACCCGCAGCGCCAGCAGCAGCGCCAGAGGCAGAATCAGCGCCGCCAGCCCCGCGCCCCGGAGCAGCAGGCGCAGGTCCTTCCACAGCGCCGCGCCGAAGCCCCTCACGACGCGCCCTCCACGGGCCGCCCGGCCTCCAGGGTCAGCAGCCGCCCGCAGGCCCGCTCCAGCTCCCCGGCCCGGTGGCTGGTGAGCACCACGCCGCACCCTTGGCCCCGCATATGGCCAATGAGGTCCAGAATAAGCTCCGCCGACCGCTCGTCGGCCCCCGCTGTCGGCTCATCCAGCAGCAGCAGCCGGGGCGTGACCATCAGGGCGCTGGCCAGGTGGAGCCGCCGCTTCATGCCGCCGGAGTAGGCGGAGACCAGCTCGCTCCCCTTCTCCGTCAGCTCCAGCCTCTCCAGCAGCCACCGGCTTCTGGCGGGGACGGCCCTTCCCGGCAGGCCGCAGGCTTTGGCCCAGAACCGCAGGTTCTCCAGCCCCGTCAGGCCGCTGTACAGGCTCAGCTCCTGGGGGACATACCCGATCCGCCCCCGGACGCCCTCGCCCCAGACGATCTCCCCCCTGTCGGGCCGCAGCACTCCGGCCAGCAGACCCAGCAGGGTGCTCTTTCCCGCGCCGTTGGGGCCCCGGATCCCCAGGACCTCCCCGGCCTCCACGGCCAGGGACAACGGACCCAGCGCGGGAGCGGAGCGGCGGGCATACCGCTTCTCCGCCCCCGTCAGGGTACATAAAATTTCTTTATCAGAAGCCGTAAGTGAAGTACAGCTCATACATGATGTCCTCCAGGTCATCCTCCAGCTGCTCGCCGATGTCGGTGAAGAGCTCCTCCAGCTCGTCCAGGTCATAGTCGGTGATGTCCACCTTCTTGCCGCCGGGCTTCTTGACCGTGCTCTTCTCCGTGGCGTTGACGGTGATGTCAATGCGGCTGAACGCGCCGCCGCTGAGCTCGTACGCGTCTCCCCGGACGGTGACGACGTGGTCGGCGCTGCCGGACTTTCCCTCCTTCACCTCCAGATCAATCTGGACGGAGGTGTCCGGGACGTTGAAGGAGTAGTCGCCGTAGTAGAGGCCCAGGGGGGACTGCTTGGCGGTGTCCACGTCCATCTCAAGGGACATGGACTCATACCCGTCGGAGATAACAAGCTCTCCCTCCACCTGACTGCCCTTGCCGGTGAAGTCGCCGGTGACCGAGGTGCGGTCGCCGGCGGTGAACTCGAAGCGGCCCTTGCTGTCCTTGCTGTCGCCGCTGAGGGAGAAGGTGCAGTAGGTCTGGTAGCCGTCGCCGAACTCGCCCTTGTACTTGAACTCCTTGCCGCTGCGCTCATAGGACGCCTTGCCGAACTGGAGGCTCCCATAGCTGAGCTCCATCTTGCCGTCAATATCGCCGCCCTTTTTGGTGTACTCATTCTCCAGGGCCATGACCAGGCTGCCGTTCTCCATGTACAGAACCTCCTCCAGGCCCTTGCTCTCGCTGCCGGAGCACTCGTAGCCCAGGATCACCATGCCGCCGGCCTTGAGCTCAATGCGGCGGACCTGCCTGCCCTCGGTGGCCAGGGTCCAGGTGAACTTGGCGGACTTGATCTCGTCGGCGATATCCTCCGCGTTGTCCCGGATCTCGTCGGCGAGGTCCCGGAGCATCTCGTCGATGTTGTCGGCGTCCATAGCGTCATAGCCATAGCCGTACCCATAGCTCCGGCTGAGGGCCAGGGAGCCCCCGGTCAGGGACAGCCCGCTGTCCGCTATGAGCTTGCGGAGGGTCGCGTCCTCCTCGATTTTATCCGCCAGCTTCAGCAGCATATTCTCAATATCGTCGGCCTTGGGCTTAAAGGTGTAGACATTGCCCTTGAAGGAGCCCTTGAGCTGCTCGAACTTGACCTCCCGGCCCTTCTCCAGGGTCAGGTTGTCCTTTGTCATGGCCTCAGAGATAATGCCGCCGTAGTCCTTGGCCAGGGTGAACCACTCGCCCAGGTCGATTTCCGGCATGGTCAGGCTGTCCAGGTCCATTTTCGTTCCGGTCTGCTCCTCAATAAGCGCGGCCAGGTCCAGTACATAGTAGTTGTTGTCCACCTGGGGCAGGGCGAAGCCCACCACACCCTTCTCATAGGTCGCCGCCCCGGAGAGCACGGTGCTGCCCATGAGGTTGAACTCCCCGTCGGCCAGGACGGTGTCCTTCTGGGCGTCCAGCCGCAGCTTGATGGAGGAGTCCTCCAGGTACTTGTCGATCATGCTGCTGTCCACCGAGGCGGAGATGGTCATGTCGGTGGAAAACCCCTTGGGCACTGCCGACGTGCCGCTCTCCAGCACCGTCTGCAGGGGGTCCAGCAGCCGGCCGGCCAGGAATTCCGCCTGGATTTTCACAAAGTCCTTGCCGGGGGAGGAAAAGAGGCTGGGCAGCAGAAGCACCGCCAGCGCGATCACCGCCGCCGCGCAGGCCACGGCGATAATGCCCACCTTGGCGTTTTTGCTCATGGGCGCCTTCGGCCCCTTGCCGCCGCCCTTAGGCATGGCAGCGCCGCAGTTGGGGCAGAACTCCGCGTCGGCCTCCACCTGCCCGCCGCAGCTGGGGCAGTAGGCCACCGCCGCCGGGACCGCCGGAGCCGGCGGGACGGACAGTCCGGCGCTCTGCGCCGGCTCGTTGGGCAGGGCGGCTCCGCAATTTCCGCAGAAGCCGGCGTCATCCGGCAGAGATTGGCCGCAATTTGGACAAAACTTCATAAAACACACCCTCCAAAAACCTGAAATTTAACCCGCACACGTAAGCGGGTTATAATAAATATATTCTATACGCTGTGGCGATAATTGTCAAATAGGAAATAGTCCTGTCGAATTCCGCCGCCGCACCGCCCCGGCAAAAATCCCCGCCGTACCCATTGTGTTCCAGGTGGAAATGGGCTATAATAGATAAGAAATTGCGAAATGAACGGAGGCGGAGGGCCTATGAAATGGATCGAAGCGCATATCGACACCTCCCCCGCCGGTCTGGAGCCGGCGGCGGATATGCTGAGCACCCTGGGCATCGAGGGGCTGGTCATCGAGGACGAGGGGGATTTCCGCCGGTTCCTGGAGGAGAACCGGCAGTACTGGGACTATGTGGACGAGGCCCTGGACCGCTCCATGGCCGGCAAGTGCCGGATCACCTTCTACCTGGAGGAGGGGGACGCCGCCTTCACCGCCATCGCGGCGGTGCGCATCGCCATGGCGGAGCTGAAAAAGGCCCACCCGGACTACGCCCCCCTGCTGCTGACCCTGGACGGCATCGAGGACGCGGACTGGGAGAACAACTGGCGGGCCTACTACAAGCCCATGGAGATCGGGGAGCGGCTCCTCGTCATCCCCGACTGGGAGACGGCGGAGACCGGGGACCGGGTGGCGCTGCGGCTGGAGCCGGGGCTCACCTTCGGCACCGGGAGCCACGCCACCACCCGGCTGTGCCTGACGGCCCTGGAGCGGATCGTCCGGCCCGGGATGAGGATGCTGGATCTGGGCTGCGGCAGCGGGATTCTCTCCATCGCCGCCCTGCTGCTGGGGGCGGAGACGGCCTTCGCCTGCGACATCGACGAGAAGGCGGTGGGCATCGCCTACCAGAACGCGGCCCTCAACGGCGTCGGGCGGGAGCGGTACACTGTCCGGGCCGGGGACATTCTTTCAGATATCGGCCTCCAGCGGGAGATGGGCTCGGGCTACGACGTGATCGCCGCCAACATCGTGGCCGATGTAATCATCGCCCTGGCTCCGGCGGCGCGGCCCCTGCTGGCCCCGGGGGGATATTTCCTCTGCTCCGGCATCATCGAGGGCCGGGAAGCGGAGGTCCGGGAAGCGCTGGAGGCGGCGGGCTTCACCGTGGAGGAGGCCGGACAGTCCGAGGGCTGGCACAGCTTCCTGTGCCGCTGAGAGGAGGGCGTCTATGCGCTATGAGCGGGATTTTACCATCGGTTTGAAGGAGACCCAGGCGTTTTATGTCCTTCTGACCCTGGAGCGGTGGTGGAAGGGGCTGGCCGGCTTCGGCGCGGCGGGGGCTCTGGCCGCTTACCTGTACATCGGGCTGTTGTTTTCTGACCTGATTCTCCCGGGGCAGATTGCCCTGATCGCGGCGGCGGCGGTGGTGACGGCGCTGCTTGTGGCTCTGGGGATGGTCCTCTCCACCCGGCACAGGGTCCGGGTCCAGCTCCGCCGGAGCGGGAAGGAGCGCTATGTCCAGCAGACCGTGATCGACGGCTTCGGCGTCCATGTCACGGTGGGGAAGGACAGGGCCAAGCTGGGCTTTGACCGGCTGTTCAGGATCCGGGAGACCCGCCGGGCCTTCTATATTTTCCTCTCGGCGAATCAGGCATGGATTCTCCCCAAGGCGCAGATGGAGGACCCCGCCGCCGAGTCGGAGGAACTGCGGAAAATTTTTCGTACAGTGATCGAGGGAAAACGGCTGAAACTGAAAAAATAGCCGCAAAGAAGCCGCCCAGCCGGGCGGCTTCCTTCTATTCGATGTTCAGATATGCCAGCTTCCCCATCCCCGCGTCATCCAGCAGCACCACCTGATGGGAGACCGGGTCCTCTCCCTCGCCGGGCACGCTGTAAGCCGTGCGCGCGGTTCCCTCCGCGTCGACCTCCTCCACCAGCGCCCATTCCGCTCCCGGCTCCCACCGCACACCGGGCAGGTCCTCCCGCAGGGCCAGCTCCTGAGAGCTGAGGACCTGGTTCTCCCCGTCAAACTGGGTTACAACCAGCTTCTCCAGCCGAGGAACCTCCTCGAATTTGACGGAGACCCTGGTGCTCTCTGTGACGCTCTCCCCGTTGACGGTGGTGGTATTGCTCTCCTCCGTGGAAAAGCCGATATCTCCGCCGCCCTGGTAGCTGTTCCCGCCGCCGTCTGTATAGACCGTTCCGTCCGCCGCCTGATACACCCGGTAGGCGGTCCAGATCGCCGATTCCTGGTAGCTGTCCCAGTCCGCCGCCCCGGCCGGAGGCCCATAATAGATAATGCCGCTCATCTCTATGCTGGTGGTATCCCCATTGACGCTCGTCATTTTGTAGACCTCATCCGGGGCCATGTTGGAGACGGATGAGAAATGAACGCCTCCCTCTCCGTCCTTCTCCGTCAAGGTAAACAGCGAGTACCCGCCCTCCAGCCCCGGAAAGGCGTAGTGGTTGTCCGGGTCCGCGATCAGGATCATCTGCGGGATTGTAAAGCTCCCGTACTCCCCGGCGTCCAGGGTCTCGGACCCGTACTCCACCAGATGGGGGTTGTCGTGGAAGGCCGTGCGGTCTCCCGCCACCACATAGACCCCCACAAACCGGTCCTCGGTTTTGCTCTCCGCCTCAGGCCGGGCCAGGGAGCACCCCGCCAGCAGCACCAGGCACAGCGCCCCCGCCAGCCATTTAATCCCTCTCATCTTGGTCCTCCAATCTCCCGTCAAAGCGCAGGATGTCCCCCACGCCGCAGTCCAGGTAGTAACAGATCTTGTTGATGGTGTGGAACCGGACGCCGCTGGCCTTCCCGGAGCG
>JAAWHO010000065.1 GCA_022795905.1 Oscillospiraceae bacterium | reverse complement strand
GGTGTTGGGCTACCCAAAAGACAGCTTTATGAAGTTGACAGGAAACTACTTCCCAATACGGGCGATTAGGATTTTCCCGCTCTTTATAACCGGCATTTTAGCAATGGACATCGTGCTTCTGTTTTTGGTCTACTATTTCTCTAAAAGAAAAATCTCCAAAAATACGGAGCCGATTATGGCATCTATCAAAACACTATCCACGGGAAAACCTGTTGATTTGTCCATTCGAGGCGAGTTGTCGGAAATTGCGGACAGCGTCAATCAAGCGTCCCAGGTGTTGAGCAGGCAAAACCAGGCCCGCGCCAACTGGATCAGCGGCGTTTCTCACGACATCCGCACACCGCTCTCCATGATTATGGGATACGCCCAGCGGATTGCCGGAGACCACGAAGCCAGTGGGAATATTCAGCAGGAAGCAGAGATTATCCGGGCGCAGAGCGCAAAAATCAAAGACTTGGTGCAGGATTTGATTTTAGTATCGCAGTTGGAATATGAAATGCAGCCGCTCCATAAGGAGCCGGTGCGCCTGTCTAAACTACTGCGCTCCTATGCGGCGGATTTGCTCAATGCGGGTATCGGTGAGAATCATTCCGTGGAGGTTGAAATATCTCCCAAAGCGGAACCCACAATTATAGAGTGCGACGCCCGGTTGATTTCGCGGGCTATCGGCAACTTGGTGCAGAACAGCATCAACCACAATCCGCAGGGGTGCGATATTTTCCTGTCCCTTGATTGTTCATCGGAAAATATTTCTATCACAGTTGCGGACAATGGCGTGGGTATGTCTGCTGAAAAATTGCGGGAGCTGGAAGAAAAACCGCACTATATGGAAAGCACCGATGAACGGCTGGATTTGCGGCATGGGCTGGGGCTTCTGCTGGTACGGCAGATTGTGGAGGCGCATGGAGCCACGTTGAGAATGGCAAACGGCACTTGTGGGGGATTTGAAGCGATGTTGATTTTCGCTTGAGATATGACAAAATCTAAAACGCATCCTCGATATTTGCGTTAACCATATTAAGGGCCTGAGCGAGCAAGGGCACAGGTGTGGACATCGAATGAAAAATATGGTACTATAGCTTCATAAAACAGCAAGCAAAGGAGTACTCATGAAGGAATTAACCTCAAGGCAAAAAAAGAGCCTTGAAATGAAGCGCCGCATCCACGATATATTCTGCCAGCTGATGATTGAAAACGAGGGCGATGTAACGGTAAAGGACATCTGTACAGCCGCTGGCATCTCCGTCGGCTCGTTTTATAACCTGTTCGACAGCAAGGAGGCCGTCACCGCCCAGCTCTATGAGTCCCAGAGCAAGGTATTGGCCCAGCGCGTTTACCCGGAGGATCCGGATGAGAGGATACTGGCTGTGCTGGAGGATGTGCTGGAAATCTCCATAGAAAAGGGTACGCAGTATTTGAAGATGGCCGCCGTCTACGAGGCGGAGCATACCTCGTCGATTGTCAGGAGCAGCTATGACGGGCAGATCTTCACCTCGACAACGGCTGAAATCATCATAGAGGCGCTGGAGCAGGGCCAGAGTACAGGACAGTATCACTTCTCCAAGCCAGCATGGTATTACTCCGACATGATGATTTTTATGTTTCGCAGCATCCTGCTTTTCTGGCAAATCAACAACGGAAACTTTGATGCAAAGTCCCATTTGAGAAGCTACACAGAGACTATCCTGTCCATACTGCGCGGCGAAAAAGGAGCGGACCGCTGACCAGCGGTCCGCTCTCCTTGCTGCCATTTTGTCAAGCGGTCTGACGGCGTTCGGAAGAAATGTAAAATTTTCTCCAGGGTATGGAAACCGGGAGGGAAAAGGTATATACTAATAGGGATTTGACAAAAGAAGGAGAGAGGTCATGTCGCGAGAGCAGATTCTGGAGAACACCTATCTAACCTGTCTCCCGTCCGAGAAGTTCAAGACGGGATTTTTGAGCGCGCAGATGATCCTGCCCCTGGCGGAGGAGACGGCGGCGCTGGACGCGCTGCTGGTCAACGTCCTGAACCGGGGCACCCAGCGCTATCCCAGCATGGAGGCCGTCTCCGCCCGGCTCGACGAGCTCTACGGCGCCCGGCTGGAGCCCACGGTGCGGAAAATCGGGGAGAGCCATGTGGTGGGCCTGGCGGCCAGCTGCGTGGACGACCGGTTCCTGCCCGGGGAGGAGCGGCTGCTGGAGCCCCTGGCGGACCTCATGGGAGAGATGCTGCTGCACCCCGCCCAGGAGGACGGCGGCTTTGTGGAGAGCTACGTGGACAGCGAGCGGAACAACCTGGTGGACCTCATCGAGAGCGAGATCAACGAGAAACGGGCCTACGCCTCCAAGCGGCTCATCCAGGAGATGTGCGCCGGAGAGCCCTTCGGCGTCAGCCGCCTGGGCGCCGCCGCCCAGGCCGGGGCCATCACCCGGGCGGACCTGGACGGGCACTACAGGACAGTCCTGCCGCGAG
Source organism: Oscillospiraceae bacterium (assembly GCA_022795905.1). GTDB lineage: Bacteria > Bacillota > Clostridia > Oscillospirales > Oscillospiraceae > Pelethomonas. The sequence goes on along the minus strand of JAAWHO010000065.1, from coordinate 7,847 downwards.
CCCGGCTGGAGCTGTTCTACTGCGGCTCTGCCCCGGAGGAGCGGGTAAAGGGCCTGTTCCGGCGGGCCTTCGCCGACCGGCCCCAGGGGGAGCCCTACGCCCTGCCCCCCGTCTCCCGGCGGCGCGCCCCGGCGCAGCCCCGGTTGGTGGAGGAGGCCATGGACGTGTCCCAGGGCAAGCTGTGCCTGGGCTTCCGGGCGGAGGGGGACGACATCCCCGCCGGGATGCTGATGAGCGCCATGTTCGGCGGCACCAGCAACTCCAAGCTGTTTTTGAACGTCCGGGAGAAGCTGTCCCTGTGCTACTACGCCAGCAGCGCCTACTACCGCCGCAAGGGGCTCCTCACCGTCTCCTCGGGCATTGAGTTTGCCAACTACCAGCGGGCGGTGGACGAGATCTTCGCCCAGCTGGAGGCCCTCCGCCGGGGGGAATGGGAGGAGTGGGAGCTGGCCGGGGCCCGGTCGGCCCTGCTCAACAGCCTGCGGATGATGGAGGACTCCGCCGGCGCAATGGAGGACTTCCATATGCAGCAGGCCGTCGCCGGGGAGGAGGAGAGCCTCCAGGCGCTGGCCTCCGCCATCGAAGAGGTGACGCCGGAGCGGGTCATGGCTGCCGCGGGGCAGGTCAGGGCCGACACCATTTACTTCCTCAAGGGAAAGGAGGGCCAGGCATGAGCGAGAGGGAATATCCCCGCCTGGGCGAGCGGGTCAGCCGCCGGACGCTGGGGAACGGCCTGGAGGTCGTGGTGGTCCACAAGCCGCTCCACGCCAAGAAATACGCCTTTTTCGCCACCCGCTACGGCGGGATGGATCTGCGCTTCCAGCTGGGGGGCCGCTGGCTGGACACCCCCGCCGGCATCGCCCACTACCTGGAGCACAAGATGTTCGACACCGAGGACGGCAACGCCCTCCAGACGCTGGCCCAGCGGGGGGCGGAGCCCAACGCCTTCACCAGCAACGCCATTACCGCCTACCACTTCGACTGCACGGAGCATTTTTATGACAACCTGCGGACGCTGCTGTCCTTTGTCTCCATCCCCTACTTCACCGACGAATCCGTGGCTAAGGAGCAGGGCATCATCGGCCAGGAGATCCGCATGATCGAGGACAACCCCGAGTGGCGGGTCTATACCAATCTCATGAGCTGTCTCTACAAGGACAGTCCCGCCCGCGTCTCCGTGGCCGGGACGGTGGAGAGCATCAGCCATATCACCGCCCAGACCCTCTACGACTGCCACAAGGCCTTCTATACGCCGGGCAACATGGTCCTGGTGTGCGTGGGGGCTTTGGACGCGGACCGGGTGGCGGAAGCCGCGGAGGAGGTCCTCCCCGCCGGGAGCGGCCCCGATATCCCCAGGGACTACGGCCAGGAGGAGGGCCAGGCCCCTGCCAAGGGGGAGGCGTCGGAGACAATGGAGGTTTCCATGCCCCAGTTCCTGGCGGGCTTCAAGTGCCGCCCCATCGGCGGCGGGGAGGCGCTGCTGCGCCAGTCCATCATCGGGGACCTGGCCTGCGACGCGCTCTTCGGGGACAGCAGCCCCCTCTACACCCGGCTCTATGAGGAGGGGCTTATCAACGGCAGCCTGGGGGGCAATTTCGACACCCTGCCCGGCGTGGCCTACCTCTACGTGGGGGGCGACAGCAAGGACCCCAGGCGGGTATTCCAGGAGATCGCCGGCCAGGCCCGCCGCCTGGGGGAGGAGGGCATCGACGAGAGCTTCTACCAGAGGATCCGCCGGGCCTCCTACGGAAGTATGCTCCGCTCCCTGAACTCCTTCGAGAACATCGCCGTGAGCATGACCGAGGGCTGCTTCCGGCAGTTCGACTACTACCGCTTCCCGGAGGTCTTTGAGACGGTCTCCAAGGCGGATGTGGAGGAGTTCCTGCGGGAGAACATCTCCCTGGACCACGCCGCCCTCTCCCTCATTCAGCCCCAGGGGCGGTAACGCGGCGACACCTTTTTATGTTTTGGAGGACGACTGACTATGTATGCACGCAGCGACCTGCCCATCAGCTTCCCCGGCCTTTTTGAGGGCTGGGAGTTCAACCCCTCGCCGGTGGCTCTGCGCCTGGGCCCCAACGGCGTCTACTGGTACGGGATCATCATCTGCGCGGGGCTGATTCTGGCGGTGCTGTTCTGCTGCCGGCAGGGCAAGCACTACGGCATCACGGAGGACAATATCTACGATATGCTCCTGTGGGAGATCCCCCTGTGCATCATCGGAGCCCGGCTCTACTATGTGATTTTCTATCTGGACCTGTACCGGAATGGCGACGGCAGTCTGAACTGGGGGCGAATGATCGCTATCTGGGACGGCGGACTGGCCATCTATGGGGCGGTCATCACGGCGTATGTGGTGCTGTGGCTCTTCTGCCGGAGGAAACAGATCGCCTTTGGCGCCTTCGCCGACCTGGGGGTGATGGGACTGCTCATCGGACAGGCCGTGGGCCGGTGGGGGAACTTTATGAACCGGGAGGCCTTCGGCGGAGAGACCACCCTGCCCTGGCGGATGCGGCTGTGGACCTCCACCACGGAGTATATCGAGGTCCACCCCACGTTTTTATATGAGAGCCTGTGGAACCTGCTGGGCCTTTTGCTCATCGTTTTTGTGATTTCTAAGGCCAGGACCTTCGACGGGGAGAACACCTGCTTTTATTTTCTCTGGTACGGTATCGGCCGGGCCTGGATCGAGGGCCTGCGGACGGACAGCCTGTACCTGTTCGGCTGGGAGCTGTTCGGGATGCCCATCCGGGTGTCCCAGCTGCTGAGCCTGGCCTTTGCCGGCGCTGCTCTGGTGGTGATGATCCTGGGGAAGAGACGGCATCCCCACGGGCGGGAAGCCCTGTTCGTCACGAAGCAGGCGGCCCTGGCGGCCGCCGCAGCGGCGGAAACCGCCGAAGGGGAGGACACACCCCCGGAAGCGGAGGCCTCTGGGGCCGGGGAGGTGCCCCCGGAGGAAGCTATGAAAAAAGAAAAGGAGAATACCAATGACCCAATTTGAAGAATACGCCAAGCTCCTGGTGGAGGTGGGCGTCAACATCCAGAAGGGCCAGAACCTGGTCATCAGCAGCCCGGTGGACTGCGCCTGGTTCGTCCGGCTCTGCGCCAAAGCCGCCTATGACGCCGGGTGCCGGGAGGTAATCAACTGCTGGGACGACGACGAGCTGAGCCGGGAGAAGGGCCTCCGGGCCGCTGACGATGTCTTTGACACCGTCCCCGCCTGGCGGGTGGATATGCTCACCGGCTACGCCAGAGGCGGGGCCGCCTTCCTGCGCATTGCCGCCGAGGACCCGGAGAACCTGAAGGGCGTGGACCCGGACCGCCTCCTCCGCCTGCGCCGGGCCAGCGGCAAGGCCCTGGAGGAGTACCGCCGCCTGACCATGACCAACGCCGTGGCCTGGTCCATCGGCTCCATCCCCATCCCCTCCTGGGCGCGGAAGGTGTTCCCGGGCCGGGTGGAGGAGGAGTCCATGGAGAAGCTGTGGGACGCTATTTTTGCCGCCGTCCGGGTCACCGGGGACGGAAAGGCCGTGGAGCGCTGGCGGGAGCACACCGCCGCCGTCCAGGAGCGGGTGGAGAAGCTCAACGCCCTGAATCTGGAGAGCCTCCACTACACTAACAGCCTGGGTACCGACCTCACCGTCCGCCTGCCGGAGGGGCACCTCTGGGCCGGCGGGGCCAGCAGGACCAAGGGCGGCGTACCCTTTATCGCCAATATGCCCACCGAGGAGATCTTCACCGCCCCCCTGCGGAACGGGGTGGACGGCGTGGTCTACGCCTCCATGCCCCTGTCGGAGGACGGGAATCTGGCGGACAAGTTCTACATGGTCGTGAAGGAGGGGAAGATCGTGGAGGTCCACGCGGAGACCGGCGAGGAGACCCTGAAGGCCGGCATCAGCGTGGACGAGGGTGCGTCCTACTTCGGCGAGGTGGCCCTGGTGCCCTACGACAGTCCGATCAGTAATCAAAAACTCCTTTACTACAATACGTTGTTTGACGAGAACGCCTCCTGCCACCTGGCCTTCGGGGAGGCGTACTCCGAGTGCATCCGGGGCGGGGAGAGCATGACCCCGGAGGAGCTGAAGGCTCACGGCCTCAACAGCTCCATCACCCACGTGGACTTCATGGTGGGCACCGCCGATCTGCGCATCACGGGCCGCACCCGCGACGGGAGAGAGGTCCCCGTCTTTATCGACGGCAACTTCGCTCTGTAAATAGCTGACGCGCCCCGGCCCGGAGTGGACCGGGGCGTTTTTCAAAGGAGGGCTCGAAATGGCGGTTGACCGGCTGATTGGGATTCTGGCGGTGCTCCTGCGGGAGGAGCGGGTGACGGCGGGACAGCTGGCGGACCGGTTCGAGGTCAGCGTGCGGACCGTCCGCCGGGACATCGACCGCCTCTGCCGGGCGGGGATTCCCCTGCGGACCGAGCGGGGGAGCGGCGGGGGCGTGTCCATCATGGAGGGCTACGATCTGGACAGGACCCTGCTCACCGACGCGGACCGGGGGGCGATTCTGGCGGGGCTGCGGAGCCTGGACAGCGTATCCGGCACCGGCTACTACCGCCAGCTGATGGAAAAGCTGCCGCCGGCTGCGGAGAGCGCGGGGGACGACTGCGTGGTTATCGACCTGGCCTCCTGGTACGGACCGGCCCTGGCGCCCCGGCTGGCGGAGCTGAAGGAGGCCTGCGCCGGGCGGCGGGTGGTAACCTTCCGCTACTGCGCCCCCGGCGGGGAGAGCTTCCGGACCGTGGAGCCAAACAAGCTGGTGTTCCGCTGGTCGAGCTGGTATCTCCACGGCTGGTGCCGGGACCGGGAGGAATGGCGGCTCTTCAAACTGAGCCGGATGCTGGAGCTGACGGTCAGGGAGGAGCGCTTTGTCCCCCGCCCCGCGCCCTGGCCCATCACGCCGGTGGAGCGAATCTACCCCGACGCCCTCCAGGCGGCGGTGCGCTTCGCGCCGGAGGCCCGCTGGCGGCTGGTGGACGAGTACGGCGCGGAGAGCTTCACCTGGGAGCCGGACGGGACCCTGCTGTTCCGGCGGGGGTTCTCGGACCGGGAGGAGCTGCTGCGCTGGGTGCTCAGCTTTCAGGACCAGGCGGAGCTGCTGGAGCCGGAGGAGCTGCGGCGGGAGTTGGGGAGAAGGCTGAAAAAATTTTCGGAGAAATATGACACATAGATGTCCTATTACAGGTGGTAGAATCATGTCGAAGGACAACAAGGAGGAGGGGTTCTGATGGAATTTATTCAAGTAACGGCGGAAAATCTGGAGCGGGAGCACATCTGCTGCGCCATCGCCTCCGGCAGGGACTGCCAGGTGCTCAGCAAGAAATCCTGGCTGGCGGAGCGGTTTGACGAGGGCCTGACGTTCTGGAAGGCGGATGCCCGGGGGAAGTGCTTTATCGAATATATCCCCGGGGAAAATGCCTGGGCTCCGGTGGAGGCGGAGGGGCTGATGTGGATTGACTGCCTGTGGGTGTCCGGCCAGCTGGCGGGGCATGGGTATGCGGACGAGCTGCTGGAAAGGTGTTTTATGGATACCCGCGCTCAGGGGCGGCAGGGGATGGCCATTCTGGCATCGGACAAGAAGCGGGGCTTCCTGGCGGACCCGAGGTTCCTGGAGCACAAGGGCTTTACGGTTGCGGACCAGGCGGGGTATTTCCGTTTGTACTGGAAGCCCATCGACGAGATGGTCCAGCCGCCCAGGTTTCTGGACTGCGCGAAAAGCCTGCGGACAGACCGGGAGGGGCTGGTCCTCTACTATACCCATCAATGCCCCTTTACGGCCAAGTATGCCCCCGTCGCCCAGGCGGCGGCGGAGCGGCACGGCGTCCCCTTTCAGGCTGTCCGCCTGGAGAGCGGGGAGCAGGCCAGGGAGAATCCATCGCCCTTTACCGCGTACAGCCTGTTCTGGCAGGGGGAATTTGTGACCCATGAAATCCAGTCGGAGAAGAAAATAGAGAAATTATTGGAGGCGCTTTCATGACGAGAGAATCCAGATGCGGCCTTCTGTGCAGCCAGTGCTCCTTCCGGGAGAGCATGGGGTGCAAGGGGTGCGTACAGATTGACAAGCCCTTCTGGGGCGAGAGCTGCCCGGTGAAGGGCTGCTGCGAGGGACGGCTGCTGCCCCACTGCGGGATGTGCGGGTCCTTTCCCTGCCGGACGCTGGAGGGCTTTGCCTACGACCCCCAGCAGGGCGACAACGGCGCACGGCTGGAGCAGTGCATGGCGTGGGCAAAGGAGGACCTATGCCCTCCAGTGTAAGCTATGTAGAATTCGTCAAGGAGCAGCTCTCCGGCGCGGGGACAATCACACACCGGCGGATGTTTGGGGAGTACGGGCTGTACTGCGACGGAAAGTATTTTGCCTGCATCTGCGACGACCGGCTGCTGGTCAAGGTAACCCCCGCCGGGGAGGCGCTGATGCCGGACTGCCCCCGGGGCATTCCCTACGAGGGGGGCGGGGAGATGTTCCTGCCGGATGTGGAAAACCGGGAGGGGCTGGTGGAGCTGGCGCGGGTGACCTGCGCGGCTCTGCCGGAGAAGAAGCCCAGGAAAAGGGCGGCGAAAAAGGAGTGTCCCGATGGACAAAATTGACTACAAGAGGACGGAAAAGCATCTGTACCTGCCTAAAGTCCCGGCGATTGTGGACGTACCGGAGATGGTATTTTTCGCGGTGGACGGAAAGGGTGACCCCAATACCTCGGCGGCGTATGCCGAGGCGCTGGAGCTGCTGTATGGGCTGAGCTTCACGGTGAAGATGAGCAAAATGGGAGGCGAGACGCCGGAGGGATATTTCGAGTATGTGGTGCCGCCGCTGGAGGGCCTGTGGTGGACGGAGGAGCCGGGCTTTGACGGCCGTCCCCCGAAGGATAAGGCGGATTTCCGCTGGACGTCGCTGATCCGACAGCCGGATTTTGTGACGGAGGAGGTCTTTTCCTGGGCAAAGGAGCGGCTTTTGAAGAAGAAGCCGGCTCTCGATTTGAAAAAGGCGCGTTTTCTCCGCTGGCGGGAGGGCGTATGCGCCCATGTGGTCCATGCAGGGCCATACGATGACGAGCCGGGGACCCTTGACAAGCTGGAGGCCTTTGCGGCGGAGGCGGGGTACAGGCCCGACCATTCGGCAGAGCGGAGGCACCATGAGATTTATCTCTCTGATCCCAGGAAGACGGTACCGGAGAAATTGAAAACGGTTCTTCGGATGCCGGTTGCGGCTCTTTTGTGATTTGTTTTGACAGAGTGACGATACCCTTCGCGGCTGGGGCGGCTGCGGGGGGTATCGTTGATTTGTCAGGGAGGTCCTATCGGGAGTCTTTCGCTATAGGGAGCCTCGGTGGGGAATCCCCCCGCCACGCCTGCGGCGCGGCCCGCCCCCCTTTAACAAGGGGGGGCGAGAGGGCGAATCTTGCTCGAGAAAGAGGTTTTAGGGGCTACAGACAGCGGTCCGCCGAGGGCTGCGGCCCCTACGGCACCATCGCGAACCGCTCATAGGGGACAGCCAGGGGGCCGTCCCGTTTTTCTTTCCCTTCTCCCCAATCTTCCAGCGGTGCGTCCTCTCAGATGATTCTGTCGGGTTAGCAAGCCGACAGGCGGAGTTGGTGGACTGCCGATCTGCCCTGAGGGCGCGTCTGCTTGTCGAGGCAAGGCACTTTCCAAGATTGCAGCGCAGAAAACCCCCGTAAACCCCTCGTATTGCCCGGGGTCCAGCCCCCGGCGGGGGGCTGGCGGTTTTTCCGTCCGCTTTTTGGCGGCACTGCGGGACCGGCTGGATAAGAAGGACGAACAGCTGCGGGAGCTGAAGAACGCCCTGCAGGCCGAGCGCGACAAGCGGGAGGCGGAACTGACCCAGGCG
>JAAWHO010000064.1 GCA_022795905.1 Oscillospiraceae bacterium | reverse complement strand
CCGTGGGGGGTGGCAAAGGTCTTATGCAGGTTCAGGTGGATGCAGTCGAAGCCCATATCTCCGGGGCGGACCACGCCCATGACGGCGTTGAGGTTGGCCCCGTCGTAGTAGCACAGCCCTCCGGCCTCGTGAACAAGCCTCGTGATCTCCAGAATATTCTCATCAAAGATGCCCACCGTGTTGGGGTTGGTCAGCATCAAGCCCGCCGTGTCATCTCCCAGCACGGCCTTCAGGGCCTCCAGGTCCACACAGCCGTCGGGGGCGGAGGCGATGTTCACCACCTGGAACCCGCACATGGCGGCGGTGGCGGGGTTGGTGCCGTGGGCGGAGTCGGGGACGATGATCTTCGTCCGCTTCCTGTCCCCCCGGGCGTCGTGGTACTGCTTGATGAGCAGCACGCCGGTAAACTCCCCGTGGGCCCCGGCGGCGGGCTGGAAGGTCATATCGTCCATGCCCGTGATCTCGCACAGGTACTTTTTGGCGGTGTCCAGCACCTCCCGGCACCCCTTCACCGCGTGAGCGGGGGCCAGAGGATGGATCCCCGTAAAGCCCGGCAGGGCCGCCATCTCCTCGTCGATCCGGGGATTGTACTTCATGGTGCAGGAGCCCAGGGGGTAAAAGCCGCAGTTGACCCCGTGGACGTTGTGGTTGAGCTCGGTGTAGTGGCGGGACACGTCCGTCTCGCTGAGCTCCGGCAGGCGGGGGGCCGTCTCCCGGCACAGGCTCTCCGGCAGGGCGGAGCACTCCACGTCGCAGGGGGGCAGGTAAGCCGAGCCCCGGCCCGGAGCGCTCTTCTCAAAAATCAGCTTCATTTCCCGCACACCTCCTTCACAATGGAAACCGCCCGGTCCAGCTCGCCCTTGGAAACCTTCTCCGTGGCGCACCAGAGCACGCCGCCCTCCACGGGCAGGCCGCCCAGGATGCCGGCCTTCTCCAGCGCGGCCAGGGCTTCGTCGGCCTTGGGCATCTCCGTCACAAACTCGTGGAAGAACGCGCCGGGGTACTTCATGGACACGCCGGGGATCCTGCACAGCTCGGACGCCAGATAGTGGGCCTTGGACATGGACTGCTTAGCGGCCTCGGCCATACCGCCGGGGCCCATGGCGGACATATACACGCCGGCGGTCAGGGCGCACAGGGCCTGGTTGGAGCAGATGTTGCTGCTGGCCTTCTCCCGGCGGATGTGCTGCTCCCGGGCCTGGAGGGAGAGGACGAAGGCCCGCTCCCCCTTGCTGTCCGTCGTCTCGCCCACGATGCGGCCGGGGAGCTTGCGCATATGCTTGCTTGTGGTGGCCATATAGCCCAGGTAGGGGCCGCCCCAACTGATGGGCATTCCCAGGGGCTGGCCCTCGCCCACGGCCACGTCCGCGCCCCACTCCCGGGGCGTCTTCATCACCGCCAGGGCGATGGGGTTGCAGGAGAGTATGTACATCGCTCCCGCCCCATGGACCGCCTCGCCGATGGCCCCCGCGTCCTCAAAGAGGCCGAAGAAGTTGGGCTGCTGGACGCACACGGAGGCCACGTCGGGGGTGAGCATCTCTCTGAGGGCATCCAGGTCCGTCCTGCCGTCCTTCAGGGGCACCACCTTCAGCTCGTCGCCGGTGCCGTAGCAGTAGGTGCGCATAGTGCTGATGGTGTCGGGGTGGACGGAGGCGGAAACCAGCGTCACCCGGCGCTTCCGGTCCCGGCACATGGCCGCGGCCTCGGCGGCGGCGGTGGCCCCGTCGTAGACGGAGGCGTTGGACACGTCCATGCCGGTGAGCTCGCAGAGCATGGTCTGGTACTCAAAGATAGACTGGAGCACCCCCTGGCTCATCTCCGCCTGATAGGGGGTGTAGGCGGTCAAAAACTCCTCCTTGGCGGGAACGTACTTCACAATGCTGGGGATATAGTGGTCATAAGCCCCGGCGCCCCGGAGGACGGTGGGGAAGAGGGTATTTTTCTCGGCCATGGCGGTCATCGCCCGGACGACCTCCAGCTCGCTCATGCCGCCGGGCAGCTCCAGGGGGCGGTCAAGCAGCATAGACGCCGGCACGTCCCGGAACAGCTCCTTGACATCCGTCAGGCCGATGGCCTCCAGCATTTCCCGCCGCTGGGCGGGGGTGGAGGGCACATAGCTGCCCATATCAGCCCTCCTCGGCGCAGAACGCCTCGTAAGCGGCGGCGTCCAGCAGCTCCTCCTGGCCGGAGACGCCCTGGACCTTGATGATCCAGGCCCCGTAGGGGTCGCTGTTCAGGTTCTCGGGGGAGTCGGCCAGATCCTCATTGACGGCGCAGATGGTGCCGGTGACGGGGCAGACCAGGTCGGAAACCGCCTTGACGGACTCCACATCGCCGAAGGGGGTGCCGGCGGTGACGGCGTCGCCCTCCTGGGGCAGGTTGACGAACACCACGTCGCCCAGGGCGTCCTGGGCAAAGTCGGAGATGCCGATGACGGCCACATCGCCCTCCATCTTGACCCACTCATGGTCCTTGGAATACTTCAGCTCAGCAGGATAGTTCATAATTGTTACCTCCAAATTTTATTGGTCATGATGCCTTGCGGCATCTTGCGGTGCCTGATACAAAAGCGGGCGGCTTACAGGCCGGTCTTCTTCGCCAGCTCGCTGAGAGCGCCGGCCACCTGCTCCTCGGTGAAGCAGTACTTCATCTCGGTATAGCCCTCCCGGAGCTTCATGATGTCCTCCTTGACCTCTTTGCCCCGCAGGATGCAGTCGGCCAAAATCTGGGCCAGTTTGTCGAACTCCTCGGGGCCGAAGCCGAAGCGGGTCATCTCATTGACGCCCATGCGCAGCGCGCCGGAGGCGGTGAAGCCCTCCTCCTCGGGGGTGGCCTGGTAGTTGCAGATGATGTTGTTCCGCTCCAGCCGCATAGCCACCTCGGGGCCGGTGCCGTAGCCCACGGAGACAATGACCTGATGGGTTTCGGTGTAGTCGTTGGCGGGGTCGCCGGCCACGTCCAGGCCGGCGGCCTTCAGGCTCTTGGCGAAGCTCTTGGCGTTGCTGACCACGGCCTTCTGGTACTCGGCCTTGAACTGGTTCATCTCGTAGGCCGCCATCAGCAGGCCCAGCTGGGTGCCCAGGTGGTGGTTGGACACGCTGCCGGGGAAGGCGCGGCTCTCGATGGTCTCCCACAGGCCGTACTTGAGCTCGCCCTTTTTGTAGTTGACGCCCACCACGCCCCGCTGGGGGCCGAAGAAGGTCTTGTGGGTGGAGCCGGTGACAATCTCCGCGCCCTCCTCGAAGGGCTTCTGGAAGTAGTCCCCGATGAGCCCCAGGACGTGGGCCATATCGTACATAATGGTGGTGTTCAGCCCCATCTCGTCCACGAATTTCCGGATGGCGGCCACGGGCTCCTTGTGGAGGACCATGCTCTTGCCGAAGATGATGAGCTCGGGCTTATACTGCTCGATGGCCTTCTTCGTCTCCTCCACGTCGATTTTGTAGATGTTGTCTTTGCACACCGGGAAGTTCACCAAAGCGTGGCGCTCAGTGACCGGGTCGATGGCGATATAGTCGTGGAGGGCGCCCATGGGCTGGGCGGAAAGGTGCCCGCCCTTGACAATATGGTTGTTCATGACATAGCCCAGGCGCTTGGCGTCGTGCTTGCGGTCCAGGCGGTTCTTCCAGTCCACCAGGGCGGAGAACACGGCGGTGTTGGACATCTGGCCGCTGATGCAGCGCGTCTCCACCTCGGCGCAGCCCAGGAAGGCCCGCATCTCCTCCACCAGCAGCTGCTCCACCTGGTCGATGAACTCGGTGCCCTGGTAGTAGAAGACGTCCGCGTCGTAAAAGCTCTTGATCTTCCTGTGCTCTGCGTAGCGGAAGGACGGGTCGCTGGCGCACAGCAGCCGCACGGCCCGGGAGGGGGTCATCTCCGAGGGGATCAGGTTCACGCACTGCTCCTGCCGCCAGGCGTGGTTTTCGGCGGCCTTGCGGATAAGCTCCAGCGCCTGGGGCGCCCGGTCGCCGGAGCCTACGGCGTTGTCCTCCTCGTCGGGGCGGTAGATAATGGGGCGGGCGAAGGGGGGCGCGTCCACCCGCATATGGTAGGGCGGGATGACAGCCCTGAGCTTCTTGCCCCGGACATCCACCTGGACCTCGTCGTCCTCGATGGTGTCGCTGTCAACGATGGCCAGGCCAATGGCCCGCTTGGCCGTCTCCTCCAGGATAACGGTCTGGAGGCCCTCGCCCTCGTGGCGGTAGTAGGGCACCATGGTGCCGCTGGTGACAAAGCCGATCTGCTTCTCGCCCTTATAGACCGGCATACCGGCCCGCATGACGCCCTTGTCCACCAGAGTGATGGGCATGATCCGCCGGGGCAGGCCGGTCAGATCGCTGAAATCCCGGTTCATGATGCGCTTGAATGCCGCGAACTGCTTCTCCAGGGGTTCCCGGCCGATGAAATCGCCCTTCTGCTCGGAGAAGCTGACGGCGAACTTGGCCAGGGGCACGGCGAAGATGGGGATCTCCTTCCCCTCGGGGTCGTCGCCCATGTCGTGGCCGTACAGGGGCAGGCACGCCTCCAGGCGCAGGGTGTCCCGGGCCCCCAGGCCGGCGGGTTTGGCTCCCAGTTCGATGAGACGGTTCCACAGCCACGCCGCCTCTGCGCTCTCGATATAGACCTCGAAGCCCAGGGGCTCGCCGGTGTAGCCGGTCTTGGCCACCCGCACGGTGCGGCCCTCGAACTGGAGGGTGTTCAGGGCGTTCTTCACCGGCTCGGTGACGGCCTCGCCGCCGGAGAGGATTTGCAGAATCTCCTTGGACTTGGGCCCCTGGACGGCGATAGCGGCCCAGTCGCCGGTAATGACGGTCATCTTGGCGTCGTAGCCCTTGAGCTGCTCGTTGAGGTGGGCCAGGTCCTTGTCGGTGTTGGCGGCGTTGACCACCAGCAGGAAGCGGTCCTCCTCGAAGCGGTAGAGGTAGGCGTCGTCCACGGCGCCGCCCCGCTCGTTGGGGATGATGGCGTACTGGGACTGGTTGAGGTCCAGGGCCATGACGTTGCTGGAGAGGACGTGCTGGAGGAAGGCCACCCGCTCCGGGCCCTCCACCAGGATGCGGCCCATGTGGGACACATCGAAAATGCCGCAGGCGTGGCGGGTGTAGAGGTGCTCGGCGACAATCTTGCTGGGGTACTCGATGGGCATCTCCCATCCGCCGAAGTCCACCATGGTAGCCCCGGCCGCCACGTGGACGTCGTAGAGCTGGGTGCGCTTGAGCTCGCTCATAAGAAATCTCCTCCTCAAAATTTTCATCGGCTTCTGACAGCAAAAAGGCACAAGGTCCGCCCGTAAACAGACCCTGCGCCTCCGTTTGATAACCTGAGAGATTCCCTCCAGGCCGTGGTCTGGGGGTTGCACCTTCGGTGCGCGGTACGCCGCGCTTCCCGGAGCATCGTCATGGCCCGGCCCTTTTGCCTGAGAGTTTTTGCGTTCCCCTTCGGCGTCCGGCGCACCGCGGCGCCCGGCCCTCTCCCGAACCAATCATCCGATTCCCTATTCCATTTTTCCTGCCCAAGCGGGATGTATAAGTGTACTGCTGGATGTATGCTATCATGCCAGCCCGTAATTGTCAAGGAAAAATTATCGCATATTTGTATATTTTTTCTGTTTTTCCCTGAGAAGGCCCCTGCCATTTGTGGGTTTTGATGGAAGCCCGCCCCCTCTTGCGCGGAGGGGGGATACGTGATAAAATCATCCCCATAAGCCACAAAAACGGAAGGTCTGGGGGAGGATTATGGACGGACAGGGCAGGCGGATCGCGGTCATAGACGACGACATCTATATAGGGGATATGCTGGAGGAGGTCCTGGCGCGGGAGGGGTACGGCGTCCTGCGGGCCTATTCGGGGACGGAGGCGCTGCTGCTTCTGCGGGGGCAGCGGCCGGACCTGATTTTGCTGGACCTGATGCTGCCGGGGCTGAGCGGGGAGGAGGTCCTGCCCCACCTGGCGGGGATCCCGGTGATTGTCCTGTCCGCCCGAGCGGATGTGCAGGACAAGGTTTCGCTCCTCCTGGGCGGGGCGGCGGACTATCTGACCAAGCCCTTTGACACCCGGGAGCTCCTGGCCCGGATCGCGGTGCAGCTGCGGGGCGGGCCCGCGGCCCCGGCGGCGCTCCGGCACGGGGCGGTGGAGATAGCTCCCGATGCCCGCAGCGTGTCGGTAAACGGCGCCCCGGCGCGGCTGACCCGGACGGAGTTCGCGATTTTGAAGCTTCTGATGCAGAACCCCCGGCAGGTGGTGACAAAATCGCTCCTTTTGGAGAAGATCGGCGAGGATACGCCGGACTGCGTGGAGAGCTCCCTGAAGGTCCATGTCAGCAACCTGCGCAGGAAGCTCCGGGAGGCCGGGGCGGGGGATATCATCGAATCGGTCTGGGGGATCGGGTTCAAGCTGCGGGATATATAAAAATCTTAACCGAATCTTATCCGTTTTCTTAACCGCTTTCTTAACCATGCCCGTCTATACTGGCCCCATCCCAACCAAAGGAGGCATGGCGCAACGCTATGGAATACGTATTGAAAACCCAATCTCTCTCAAAGGCCTACAAGACCACGAAGGCCCTGGACAACCTCACCATGTCGGTGGAGAAGGGGGCCATCTACGGCTTCGTGGGCCGCAACGGCGCGGGCAAAACCACCCTCATCCGTCTTATCTGCGGTCTGCAGATCCCCACAGGAGGCTCCTTCCAGCTCTACGGCTGCCCCAATGACAGCCGGGAGATCCACAGGGCCCGCCGCCGCATGGGAGCGGTGGTGGAGACGCCCGCCATCTACCTCTCCATGACCGCCGAGGAGAACCTCAAGCAGCAGTACCAGATCCTGGGTCTTCCCTCCTACGACGGCCTGAAGGACCTCCTGGCCCTGGTGCGGCTGGAGAACACCGGGAAAAAGAAAGCGAAGGATTTCTCCCTGGGGATGCGCCAGCGGCTGGGCATTGCCGTAGCCCTGGCCGGGGACCCGGACTTCCTCATCCTCGACGAGCCCGCCAACGGCCTGGACCCCCAGGGCATTGTGGAGATCCGGGAGCTGATTCTCCGGCTGAACCGGGAGAGACAAATCACCGTGCTCATCTCCAGCCACATCCTCGACGAGCTCAGCCGTCTGGCCACCCACTACGGCTTTATCGACGGAGGCCGGATGGTCAGGGAGCTCAGCGCCGCCGAGCTGGAGGCCGCCTGCCGGAAGTGCCTGCGCCTCACCGTCAGCGACACAAGGCCCCTGACCGCCGCCCTGGACAAAATGGGACTGGAGTACGCCGTCCGCAGCGACACCGAGGCGGACATTTATGACGCCCCCTCCGTCACCGAGCTGACCCTGGCCCTCCACAACGCGGGGTGCGAGGTGAAAAACATCCACGAGCACGACGAGAGTCTGGAGAGCTACTACATGAACCTGGTGGGAGGTGACGCGGAATGACGAACCTCCTGCGAGCCAACCTCTTCCGGCTGCGGCGGGACCTGAACTTCTGGTGCTGCTTCGGCACGGTGCTGGCCTGCTCCGCCGGCTTTATGTTTTTCTGGTGCCGGGAGGACCTGGCCCTGGGCCTTGAAACCAGCCTGGAGCAGTACTATTTCCGCATGACGCTGTCGCTGGGGATGTTTGACGCGATAGTTTCCGCACTATTTCTCAACGTGGAGTACAGCGAGGGCGCCATCCGCAACAAGCTGGCCGTAGGCCACACCCGCCGGTCAGTCTATTGGGCCCACTTCCTCACCATCCTGGCCGCCTCTCTCCTCATTGCCCTCGCCTGGCTCCTGGGCGGCTGCGTGGGCATCCCGATGGTGGGGGCCTGGTCGTTCGGCGTCGGGGCATGGGCGTTCCATGTCCTCATTGTGATGGCCGCTTCCGCGTCCTTCGCCGCGATCTTCACCTTTCTGGGGATGCTCACCACCGGCCGGGCCGCCACGGTGGGGATCGTGCTGGTCTATTTTGCCCTGCTGCTGGGGGCTGCCTACGTGGACAATATCCTCTCCGAGCCGGAGTTTATGAGCAACTTCCTGACGACTGTGGACGGGACGGCGATAGGGGCCCCGGAACCCAATCCCTACTATGTTTCCGGGGCGGCGCGGGCGTTTTACGAGTTCCTCCAGGACCTCCTCCCCACGGGCCAGACACGTCAGCTGCAAACCGTGTCGGTTCTCCATCCCGTCCGGGCGCTGCTGTGCGACGCGGGGGTGACGGCTGTTTTCACCCTGGGCGGGCTGGCGCTCTTTGGACGCAAGGATCTGAAGTAGGGGGCGCGTATGGGGAATTTGCTGCACGCCATCCTATCCAGAATGGCTAAAAGCCGGGCGTTTCTACTGGCTGTATTCTCGAGAAAGGACTTGAAATAATGCGCGTTCGACTGAGTATAAATCTGCTTTTGCGGGCAGGCTTCCGCCGTCTCTGGCGCAGCGCCGCCTTCTGGGGGGCAGTGGGCGTCATGTTCGCCGCGGCTGTTTTTGAGCTGGCCGTCAGCTATCCGGTCCGGCAGGCCGGCCTTCTGGACAACCGGTATATGATTTTTGCGCTGCTGTCCGGCGTGGTGCTCTCCGCCTTTTGCAGTCTCTTCACCGGCGCGGAGTACAGCGACGGGACCATGCGCAACAAGATCGCCGTGGGGCACTCCAGGACCGCCGTGTATCTCTCCAACCTCGCCGTCTGCGCGGCGGCGGGAGTGCTGGCGTGCTTCGGGTACATCCTGCCTATGGTGGTCACGGGCGTCCCGCTGCTGGGGCCGTTTACCATGAGCGTGCCGTCCCTGCTGTGGTTCACCCTTTGCGCGTTCATAATGACCGCCGCGCTGTGCGCGGTATTTGCCATGATCGCAATGCTGAACCAGAACAAGGCGGCAGTGGCGGTCATCTGCATCTTTCTGGCCTATTTTCTCCTGTTCCTTGGAATTTACTTCAATTCCCGGCTGACGGAGCCGGCCATTATCCCTGCCCGGGAGTACATCGAAAGCGGACAGATTTTGGTCCGGGAGGCCATGCCGAACCCGGCCTATGTCCAGGGCGTCAAGCGCGCGATTTTCGCGCTGCTGTACGACCTGCCCGGCTGTCAGGCGGTGCAGCTTGTCGCCGAGGCGGAGGCGTGCCCGGTGCGCCTGCCTCTGCTGAGCCTGGGCGCGGCGGCGGTGAGCACCGGGGCGGGGCTGGCGCTGTTTCGGAGAAAAGATTTGAAGTGAGGGGTAAAAAATGGTGTACGGTCTCTGCGTGCTGTGCGCGGTCCTGGCGCTGGCGGTGCTGCTGCTGGTCTGGAAAATCGTCCTCCTGCGCCGGTCGGCCCAGGCGCTGCGCCGGGGAGTCCAAGAGCGTCTGGAGACGGACACCAACACCCTCCTCTCCATCCCCAGCCGGGACCGGGCCATGTGCCGGCTGGCCTCGGACCTCAACGGGCAGCTCCGCCTGCTCCGCCGGGAGCGGCAGCGCCACCAGCAGGGGGATCAGGCCCTCAAGGAGGCGGTGGCCGGGGTGTCCCACGACCTGCGCACGCCCCTGACGGCCATCTGCGGGTACCTGGACCTGCTGGAGCGGGAGGAGAAGAGCGCGGCGGCGGAGCGGTATCTGGCCCAGGTCCGGAACCGGACGGACCGGCTGCAGGAGCTGATGGAGGAGTTTTTCCAGTACACCGTGACCCTCTCCTCCGAGGGCGGGCTGGTCCTGGAGGAGCTGAGCCTGAACCGGGCGGTAGAGGAGGCCCTGGCAGCGTGGTACGCTGTGCTGACGGAGCGGGATATCTCGCCCCGGGTGCGCCTGCCGGATGCGCCGGTTATCCGAAGGCTGGACGCGGCGGCCCTGGGGCGGATCCTCAACAACATCCTGTCCAACGCGGTCAAATACAGCGGCGGGGACCTCGCCGTAACGCTGGATGAGGACGGGGCGCTGACCTTCTCCAACTCCGCGCCGGGGATGACGCCGGTGCTGGTCCAGCGGCTCTTTGACCGGTACTTCACGGTGGAGACCGGGCGGAGGGCTGGCGGCCTGGGGCTGTGCATCTCCAGGGAGCTGGCGGAGAAGATGGGCGGAGAGATCGCCGCTTCCTGCCAGGAGGAAGTCCTGACGGTCTGTCTCCGCTTCCCGCCGCCGTAGCCCGGCACCCCCGCATTCCCTGCGGCATACAATAGTGTCGGACGGATATCGTCCGTACTGACTACTGTATCACAGGGAGGTGTTTTCCCTTATGAATCATTATCGTCCCGATTGCGATATCTGCCAGAGCAGCTGCAGCTGCGGCAGCACGCCCGCCTGCTGTGTTCCCGGACCTATGGGCCCCATGGGTCCCAGAGGACTTCCCGGCCCCATGGGCCCCCAGGGGATGCCCGGTCTGCAGGGGCCCCAGGGCCCCACCGGTCCCATGGGACCCCAAGGTTCCCGGGGTATCCAGGGTGTCCAGGGCCTCGCCGGCGCGGCCGGTCCCACCGGTCCTGCCGGTCCCCAGGGTGCCACCGGTCCCCAGGGCGTTCAGGGCCTTGCCGGGGCGGCCGGCGCTACGGGCCCTGCCGGTCCCGAAGGTCCCCAGGGCATCCAGGGTCCTGCCGGCGCGGCCGGCGCTACGGGCCCTGCCGGTCCCGAAGGTCCCCAGGGCATCCAGGGTCCTGCCGGCGCGG
>JAAWHO010000063.1 GCA_022795905.1 Oscillospiraceae bacterium | reverse complement strand
GTTTTCCCTTATTATCTGCTTTTCCTTCTCGTTTGTCAAAAGATTTTAAACAGGCTCTAACAGGATTATACCATATAATTTTACAAATGTCAACCCAATCCGTCGAACACTCTGCATGAGCATTTGTTTTGTATATATGAAATTTATTAATATATCAATTCTGCCCCTGCCCCCGGGCAGATCCGGCGGATTCTGGCAAGTAGACCAAAAAGAACCGCCAAAATTGTGTGGAATGGCAATAAAACCGGGGCGGAATCCGTGAATAATTTGTGTATAGAATGACAGTTGACTTTTGGGGGATTAGGTTTTATCATAGATGCACCATCCGTAAAGGGAGCATAGATGTGCCCTCGGGAAGGAAAAATGATAAAAGGAGTTATCCACCATGAAGAAGTTTCTTGCAATGCTTCTGGCGGTCGTGATGCTCCTGGCTCTCGTCGCCTGCGGCGGCGGCAATAACGACAGCCAGGGCAGCGGCAATGACAGCCAGACCGGCGAGCCCGCCGGCGATGATACCCAGAGCGGCGGCGACAGCCAGACCGGCGAGCCCGCCGGCGACGGCGCGGCGGTTATCAAAATCGGCGGCGCAGGCCCCCTGACCGGCGGCGCGGCCATCTACGGCAACGCGGCCAAGGGCGGCGCGGAGATCGCTGCCGAGGAGATCAACGCCTTGGGCGGCCTTCAGATCGAGCTGCGCTACGAGGACGACGCCCACGACGCCGAGAAGTCCGTCAACGCCTACAACGCCCTCAAGGACTGGGGGATGCAGGTATTCCTGGGCTCCGTCACCTCCACCCCCGGCGCTGCCACCGCCGCTGAGAGCAACAGCGACCACATCTTTTACCTGACCCCGTCCGCCTCTTCCACCGACGTTATCGGCGGCGTGGCCAACCCCCTGACCGGCTCCGTGGATATCCCCCGCCGGGACAACGTATTCCAGATGTGCTTCGTGGACCCCAACCAGGGCTCCGCCTCCGCCCAGTATATCAAGGACAACAACCTGGGCAGCGCCATCGCCATCATTTATAAGAATGACGACGTGTACTCCACCGGCATCTACAACAGCTTTGTTGCCAAGGCCGGTGAGCTGGGCCTGAACATCGTCTCCACCACTACCTTCACCACCGACAGCCAGACCGACTTCTCTGTGCAGCTCAACGACGCCAAGAATAACGGCGCGGACCTCATCTACCTGCCCACCTATTACGAAGCCAACGCTCTGGTTCTTACCCAGGCCAACGCCATGGGCTACAGCCCCAAGTACTTCGGCGTGGACGGCATGGACGGCATCCTGTCTGTGAAGGGCTTTGATACCTCCCTGGCCGAGGGCGTTATGCTGCTGACTCCCTTCAATGCCGACGCCGAGGACGAGGCTACCAAGAGCTTTGTCGCCAAGTATCAGGAGAAGTACGGCGATGTGCCCAACCAGTTCGCCGCCGACGCCTATGACTGCGTATACGCTATCTACAATGCCCTGAAGGACGAGGCTGTCACCGCCGACACCTCCGCCAGCGATCTGTGCGACATCCTCATTGGCCGGTTCACCAGCATGACCTTCGACGGCCTGACCGGCGAGAGCATGACCTGGAGCGCCGACGGCACCGTCACCAAGACTCCCAAGGGGATGTATATTCAGGACGGCGCCTACGTCGGCATGGACTAATTCCACATCCTTCCAAACTGCCCGAGAGGGCTGCCGAAGCCCGGCAGCCCTCTCCCTTCTGTATTTTCTATGGGAACCCGCGTCAGGCTTGTCGGAGATCCCCCAGGCCGGGGGAGGACCTCCGATGGGCCTGAACACCAGACAGAAAACGAGGTGTATTGCTTTGCTGATCTTCTTAAACCACCTGCTCAACGGCATCAGCCTGGGCAGCGTGTACGCCATCATCGCCCTGGGCTACACCATGGTCTACGGCATCGCCAAGATGCTGAACTTTGCCCACGGCGACGTCATCATGGTGGGCGCGTATATCTGCTTTTTTGCCGTGTCGTCCTTCAGCCTGCCGCCGGTTATCGGCGTGCTTTTGGCCATGGCGCTGTGTACCGTGCTGGGTATGGTCATCGAGCGTCTGGCCTACAAGCCCCTGCGGCAGGCCACATCCCTGGCGGTGCTCATTACCGCCATCGGCGTGAGTTATTTCCTCCAGAATGGGGCGCAGCTCCTGTGGACCTCCAATATCAAGATGTTCCCCTCCTTCTTCTCCAGCCAGCCCATTGAGCTCTTCGGCGGGGAGCTGAAGGTCAGCGTCGCCGCCGTGGTCACGGTCGCGGCCTGCATCGTCATCATGCTGGCCCTGACCTGGTTCACGGGCCGGACCAAGATGGGCAAGGCCATGCGGGCCTGCTCCGAGGACAAGAGCGCGGCCCAGCTCATGGGCATCAACGTGGACGCCACCATCTCCATGACCTTCGCCATCGGCTCCGCCCTGGCGGCCATTGCGGGGGTGCTGTTCTGCTCCGTCTACCCCACCCTGACCCCCACCACCGGCTCCATGCCGGGCATCAAGGCGTTTACCGCCGCCGTGTTCGGGGGCATCGGCTCCATCCCCGGGGCCCTGCTGGGCGGGGTGCTGCTGGGAGTCATCGAGATTTTCGCCGGTGCGTATATCTCCACCCAGATGTCCAACGCCATCGTATTCGCGGTGCTGATTGTGGTGCTGCTGGTGCGGCCTACCGGTCTGCTGGGCAAGCAGATCCGCGAGAAAGTGTAAGGTGGGCGTATGAATAAGCTGAAAATGAGTAAAACAAACCGGGTCAACTTCGCCACCTACGGCATGGTGATCCTGGCCTATATCGTTCTCCAGGTCATGGGGAACGCCGGAATGCTGTCCTCCACGATGAAGGGCCAGCTGGTGCCCATCTGTGCCTATGTCGCCATGGCGCTGAGCCTGAACCTGACGGTGGGCGTGCTGGGCGAGCTGAGCCTGGGCCACGCGGGCTTTATGAGCGTGGGCGCGTTTGCCGGCGCGGTGGCGGCAGCGGCCCTGCCCATTCCCTCCGACGGCCAGCGGCTGGCGGCGGCCATGGTGATTGGCGCCATTGCGGCGGCTGTCATGGGAACCTTGGTGGGAATTCCGGTGCTGCGGCTCAACGGCGACTATCTCGCCATCGTCACCCTGGCCTTTGGACAGATTATCAAATCCATTGTGGAGAACCTGTATATCGGCATGGACACCCAGGGCCTCCGGTTCAGCTTTCTGGAGAACCGCATTGTCTTTAAGGACGGCGGCAGGATGATCCTCAACGCCGCTATGGGCGTCAACGGCATCCAGAAGATTTCCACCTTTACCGCCGGATTTATCCTGATTATGCTCATTTTGATTGTGATTTTCAATCTGGTGGGCAGCCGGGCGGGGCGGGCCATTATGGCTTTGCGGGACAACCGCATCGCCGCAGAGAGCGTGGGCGTCCCGGTGACCAAGTACAAGCTGATGGCCTTTGTTATCTCCGCCGCTATGGCGGGGGCGGCGGGCACGCTGTTCGCTCTGGGGCAGAACACCATTACCGCCAACAAGTTCGACTTTAACACCTCTATTCTGATTCTGGTGTTCGTGGTGCTGGGGGGCCAGGGGAATATGTGGGGCTCCATCCTGGCCGCGGCTTTCCTGACCATCCTGCCGGAGACCCCGGCCATGCGCGGCCTGGCGGACTACCGGATGCTCATCTACGCCGTGATCCTGATCCTGGTGATGCTGGCCACCAACAATCCCACCGTTCAGGACTTCATTAACGCCAATTTCCGTAAAAAGAAAAAGAAGGAGGGGGCCGCCAAATGAGTGAGCAGAAGAAAAACAGCTATCCCAAGCCCAAGCTGGTGCCGGTCCCCAGCACCAACATCATCCCGGACCGGGACGTGGACAAGCGGCCCATCCTGGAGTGCCGCCACCTGGGCATCGACTTCGGCGGCCTGACGGCGGTGGACGACTTCAACATGGCCATTGGCCGGACGGAGATCGCGGGCCTCATCGGCCCCAACGGCGCGGGGAAAACCACGGTCTTTAACCTGCTGACCAAGGTCTACCAGCCCACCCGGGGCACGGTGATGATCGACGGCCGGGACACCGCCGGGAAAAACACCGTCCAGGTCAGCCACATGGGCGTGGCCCGGACCTTCCAGAACATCCGGCTCTTCGGGAACCTCTCCGTGGAGGACAACGTGAAAATCGGCCTCCACAACCAGATGCGCTACGGCGCTCTCACCGGCATCCTCCGCCTCCCCGGGTACTGGAAGGAGGAGAAGGTGGCCCATGAGCGGGCCCTGGAACTGCTGAGTATTTTTGATATGCAGGATATGGCAAATCATCAGGCGGGCTCCCTGCCCTACGGCGCCCAGCGCCGCCTGGAGATTGTCCGGGCTCTGGCAACGAATCCCAGCCTGCTGCTGCTGGACGAGCCGGCGGCGGGGATGAACCCGTCGGAGACGGCGGAGCTGATGAACAACATCCGGAAGATCCGGGATACCTTCCAGATTGCAATTATGCTCATTGAGCACGACATGAACCTGGTCATGGGGGTCTGCGAGGGCATCTGCGTGCTGAACTTCGGCCGCATTATCGCCAAGGGCGCCCCGGACGACATCCAGGCCAACCCGGCGGTGATCGAGGCGTACCTCGGAAAACAGAAGGAGGCGTAACCATGGCAATGCTGAAAGTTGACGACATCCATGTGTACTACGGCAGCATCCACGCCGTCAAGGGCGTCTCCTTCGAGGTCAACGAGGGGGAGGTAGTCACCCTCATCGGGGCCAACGGCGCGGGGAAATCTACCGTGCTGAACACCGTCTCCGGCCTTCTCCACCCCCGGACAGGGTCGGTCCGGTTCCTGGACCAGGATTTGAAGGGCGTCACCCCCCACAAGGTGGTGGAGCGGGGCTTGGCCCAGGTGCCGGAGGGGCGGCGGATTTTCCTCCAGATGACCGTGGAGGAGAACCTGGAGATGGGCGCCTACACCCAGCCCAATTCCACCATCGCGCCGGGGATCGAGGATGTATACAAGCGCTTCCCCCGGCTGGAGGAGCGGCGCAGGCAGGTGGCGGGGACGCTCTCCGGCGGCGAGCAGCAGATGCTGGCTATGGGCCGGGCCCTCATGAGCCGCCCCAAGCTGCTGATGCTGGATGAGCCCTCCATGGGGCTTGCGCCGATTCTGGTGGAGCAGATTTTCGACATCATCCGGGAGCTCCACGCCTCCGGGACCACCATCCTCCTGGTGGAGCAGAACGCCCAGGCGGCCCTGAGCGTGGCCGACCGGGCCTACGTGCTGGAGACGGGGCGCATCTCCCTGTCCGGCACTGGAGCCGAGCTCACAGCCAGCGACCAGGTGCGGAGGGCGTACCTGGGGGGATAGGTTGTTCACCCTTTTTCTTGAAAGAAAAAGGGTCAAAAAGAACTTTTGCGCAAAACTCCGTTTTGCTGATGGGATTCAAAAAGCCGGTTCCGGGGCAGCGTTCCCGGAACCGGCTTATTTTTTCGCTCGAACCAACAGCATCATGGGCCGGCGCAGCTCATCGGCCATGCCGGGGATATCCAGCATATCCGCCGGGGGCTGGGCCTCCTCCACCGCCTCCAGCCGGAAGCCGGTTTTCAGGAGTCCACCCAGAATCTGTGTCAGGGTGTGGTGCTGCTTTTTCACCTTCTGCCCCAGGAAAACCGTTTCCCGCTGGCCGGGGAAGAAATAGCGGTCTACCGGCCAGTACAGCGGCTCCCCGTCCTCGCCGGTCACCCACTCCTCGTTCACCCCGGCGGTAAAGACCGGGTGCTCGATATTGAACAGAAATACCCCGCCGGGCCGGAGAGTCCGGAGAACATTCCGGTAGACCGCCTCCAGGTCCTCCACATAGTGGAGCACCAGATTGCAGACGACCAGATCATACGCTTCTCCGGGATAGCCGTATTTATCCAGCGCCTGCACCTCGTAGCGCACCCTTGGATGGGCGTTCCGGGCCCTGGCCTCGGCAATCATCCGCTCGCTGGCATCCAGTCCCAGGACCGTTTCCGCGCCTTGGTCCGCCGCGTATTTGCAGTGCCAGCCGTAGCCGCACCCTAAATCCAGGACGGACTTGCCCCGCAGCTCCGGAAACAGCGGCTCCAGCTGACGCCACTCCCCGGCCCCGGCCAGGCCCTGCCGGCTGCGGGCCATTTTGCTGTATTGGTCAAAAAACGTCTGACTGTCGTATATCGTTCCCATAAAATATACCTTTTGTTATCAAATCAGCCACCGATTCACCACCGGGATTCGTTTGAGCACACAGTACGCGGCCCCGCTGAGCACCAGCAGCAGAAGCGCCTGGGCCGGCACGGCGAAATACACCGGGAGGGTGAGGAAGAACGCAGGCTTTGCCAGAGCCTGGAAGAAGGGGTGGACCAGATAGATGCAGAAGGACGCGGAGGAGACAAACCGGACGATCCCGGGCATCTCCCACCGCTCCCCGGCCCACTGGCAGAATCGGAAGAGCCCCACTGCCATCACCAGCACAAAGAGCCCCAGCCCGTCCAGGTAGAACTGGTCCAGGGCTCCGACAGCGGCACTGCGCCGCCAGGTGCCCAGGAACGTCACCCCAAAGCCCAGCAGGAATGTCAGCGCCGCGGGATACCACCGTTTCGGCGGGTGCTGGTACAGATACCACCCCAGCAGCCCCAGACCCGGGCAGAGGGCTGTACCGGGGAGCAGCAGGTAGAGCAGGGAGGAGCCCATCTGGCTGAAGGGCCAGAAGTAGCGGATAAACGGCAAAACCCCGCCTGCCAGGAACCAGACTGCCAGGATATACCGGAGCTCGGTCTCCGAGGCGTGCCGTGCCAGGAGCCGGGTCAGGGGCAGGGCGAAATACAGAGCAAATACAAACCAGAAATAATACAGATGGTAATAGTTGTTTCCGTAGAGCAGGTGGAGCCCCGCCTGCCGGAACAGGTCTCCCAAGGGCGCTGTTCCCCGGGAGAGCCAGAGGCGCAGGACCTCATAGAACGCCGCCCACACCGTCAGGGACGCCGCCAGGCGCAGCAGGTACCGGCCAAAGAGCTTTTTCAAAGGCAGCTCTCTGTCCGGACGGTTCATCAGCGCGCCGCTGCACAGCATGAATACCGGCACCGCCCAGCGGCTGACACTGCCGTAGAAGTCCGCCGCCAGCCACCGGGGCGTGCCCACGTCGTGGCAGGCATAGTGGTTGGCGGTACAGTGGATAAAGAGCACTGCACAGATGGCCAGGGCCTTGGTCAGGTCGATGCCGCCGGAGCGGCCCCCGCGCTTATTGTCCTTCATCGCGTCCTGCCCCCTCCCTTGCCCTCCAGGATCTCCCGGATCAGCTCCTCGTTGCGGTCCAGGCTCCGGACCAGCTGCTCCAGATGGCCCGCCACGCCCTCCCGGACGGTCTCCCGGTCCGCCAGGAGGGCCCGGAAAGCGGCCTGGAATTTCTCGCAGGTGAACTCCTCTACCGGGCACAGGGTGGGCTGTCCAATGGAGGAGAGGAAGGAATCCACCTTGGGGTCGTAGCTGATGCCCAGCATGGGTACCCCCATGACGGCGGCATAGATGAGGGAGTGGAGTCGCACGCCCACCAGCACGTCCATGCACCCGATGATGGAGAGCATCTCCTCCGACAGGTACTTCTGCCGCAGGCACCCCGCCTGCCCGTCCAGCTCCGATGCCGCCTGCTCGCACACCCCGATGTCCTCGCTCTGGAAGAAGGGGATGAGCACCGCGTCGGCCCCGTACTCCTCCCGCAGCCAGAGGATGCACCGCTCCACCTCCGCCAGGAAGGCGGGGGACGCCTTGCGGGACTTGATGGCCCAGCCCACGGTGAGCTTGTCCGGGTCCCGAGGACAGCCCTCCCGCGCCAGGATCTCCAGCCCCAGGACCGTGTCCGCCTTCTTCACCCGGATGACCGGGTCCGCCGTGACCTGGACAAGGCCGGAGGGGACGCCGATGGCAATGAGCAGGTCCCTGGACGCCTCGTCCCGGACCACGATGCCGCTGGCCCGGCGGAGGACATGGGCCGTCAGGCGGCGGTTCCGGGGGCTGTTGATGGGGCCGATGCCCTGGCTGTAGATGAAGGTCCGCTTCCCCAGCAGCTGGGCCAGCCGGAGGATG
Source organism: Oscillospiraceae bacterium (assembly GCA_022795905.1). Classification (GTDB taxonomy): domain Bacteria; phylum Bacillota; class Clostridia; order Oscillospirales; family Oscillospiraceae; genus Pelethomonas. The sequence goes on along the minus strand of JAAWHO010000063.1, from coordinate 2,546 downwards.
AACAGATAGTAGAGGATGCTCCGCCCCGAAGTGGCGTCCTGGAGCAGGCTCCCGCCCCCGGACAGGAGCAGGTCGCAGCGCCAGACACACCGGAGGATGTCCCACAGGGACATCCTCGGCGCCGCCTTCACGCCGTATTTTGCCTCCGTGGAGGCGGGGTCGCGGCTGAGAACGGTGATATCGGTATCCGGCAGCTTCTCCCGCAGGTTGTCAATGACGGTGCGGAGGATGGACTCGTCGCCAATATTGTTAAACCCGTAGTAGCCCGAGATGAGTATGTTGTACATTTATTCGGCCTCGACATATTTCTTGAGGACTTTGTTCCACAGCTGGCACAGCAGATCAAAGCATACCATATAGACGCACCCCAGCACGATGCCGAACACCAGGCTCAGAGCGGTGCGGATAAAGCCCAGGTACAGGGGGGTGCGGATATGCATGAAGGTGTTGCACACGCTGGTCAGCCCGATGGTGCCCGCCAGACCAAAGACGGCCGTCCAGAAGGGCATCCGCTTCACAGCACAGTATACCGCCAGCATAATGGCCGGGAAGGCCACCAGGAACTCCTTGGTCCTGGGCCGGGCCAGGAAGACCTCCTCCAGCACGTTTCGGGCCAGCAGCTCCAGGGTGGAGATGGGCACGTCGGCCTCGTTGCCGGTGCGGGCCAGGTAGTAGTAGCCCGCCAGACCCGCGATGCCCACCAGCACGATGGCCCAGACCGGGATGGTCCAGCGCAGCGCGGAGACGATATCCTTAATCTGGAGGTGGTTGGCGGCCCGATTTTTCTCAAAGAAGCCGTAATAAGCCACAAACAGCAGGCAGAAGAAGGCCAGCGGCAGCAGCTGCGCCGCCTTGACCCCCCGGAAGATCCCCAGCTCCAGCATATAATCGGTGGAGGAGAGGGGGGCGGCGGTCATCACCGCCCCGGCCAGGGAGAGGAGCACCGCGATGACCAGCACGCCGATGCTCACCGGCAGGATGCGGCCCAGGGAGGACCTGGCGGGGAGGGTCTGCCCGGCCCGCTTGGCGGCCTGGAGGGAGAAGGCCGCCGCCAGGCAGGCAAAGACCACGGCGCTGGCGAAGCTGGCCAGTAGTCGGAAGGTGTTGGGCATGACCGCCCAGGCCCCCGTCACGCACACCGCCGCGGCCCCAGCCAGCAGGAGGGTCCACTTCTTTTTCATAGGCAGGACGGTCCCCGGCAGCAGCGCGCCGCCGATCCCCGCCCCCAGGCCCAGGGCCAGCAGCATCGGCCGGGCGACCTGGTAGTCCTCCATCACGGAGGCGCGGCCCATGGAGATGCCGTGGCGGGCCAGGCGGTCATTGAGGCTGTCGAACATATCCCGATAGACCTCCATATCGGTGATATAGGCGTAGCTGCTTTTATTCTGCTTGATGGGCTTGAAGTAGATTACCCGGATATTCCGCTCCACCACAGTGCGGAAGAGGGTGTTTTCGATCTCCTCCGCGCCCTGGTAGCCGTAGTAGGCGTAGCGGTATTGGATATAGTTCCAGACGGAGAACACGCGGACGGTGTTCAGACCGGTCCCCCGGGCTACGTCCTCAATGCCGGACTGCATGATATTTTCCCGCTGGACGTTGGTTTCAATCAGGCCCACGGTGATGCCGTTGTCACGGATATAGTCCAGGGCGTACTCTCCGTCGTCGTAGCCGATGACCGCCTCACCGCCGGCGATGATGTACTCCGGGACGATGCCGTACTTCTCATAGCCGGCCACCACTGCCTCGGCGTACTGGGTGTCATTGTGGCCGCTGTAGCTCATGGTCCGGGGGATAATCTCCATGCCCAGGTCCTGGATAATCGCCACCTTCTCCGGCATGAGCCCGAGAGAAATGGCCATGAGCTTGGAGGAGGCGATATCGTTGCGCTCGGCAAAGCCCTTGCCCTTGGTGTCCCGGTAGGAGTAGGTGGCCTCATAGAGGGTGTCGTTGACAGAGCCGTCCAGGAGGATATAGGCCCGCTCATCCCCGGCGGGATAGCGGGAGGAGAACAGGTCCGGCTGAATCACCTGGAGATAGGAGTCGGCGGGGAACCGGGCGGCGACGGCCTCGGTGACAAAGTCGATAGCCTCCTGGCCGCTGACCTCCACCAGTACGTCGTAGCGGTCATAGCCCCGCTGCTCGATCTGCTGGACGAAGTTGTCAGGGTAGCTGGAGCGCCAGCTGGCGTCCTGCATGACCTCGTCCATCATGGTGGCGGTGACGTCGAAGGGGGAGCTCTCCATCAGGGAGGTAAGGCTCTCCTCCGTCAGGCCCACCCGGGTGATGCCGATGTCGCGGAATTGCTCCAGCCACCAGGAGATGTCCTCGTCGCTCTGCTCGGCCAGGAGCTCCAGCTCGGAGTAGTCCAGGACTACGTCGTAGGTTTTGTTCTTTGCTTCCACGCTCCAGCGCTGGGCGATGACGACCAGCCCCGCTATAAGGGTGAGGGCCAGGACACCCAAGAGGATTTTGTTCTTTTCCAGGAAATCTTTCATTGCCATTTTGGCCTCCTTTTGCGGCCCGGTTGGGCCGCTTCTGCTTGTTTC
>JAAWHO010000062.1 GCA_022795905.1 Oscillospiraceae bacterium | reverse complement strand
TTTTCCAGTCAATTCCGAAAAATAAAGCGGCGAAGCAATCATAATGTTGTCACATTCTTGTATGTATTTATATATCTCTTGCATTTCATCATTTATAACGCACCCACTATTTTTCCAACAATACCTACAATCAAAACAGGGCGAAATATTGCACCTATAAGCATCTACAATTCTATATTCTCCTACAATTTTTTCGGTAATTTTCTCAATAAGACTGGCAGTATCACCATTTTTTCTCGGAGAGCCATTTAATATCAAAGTTTTCACTATAAACTCCTCTGCTAAATCCCGATTTATATACTTGATTATATAATATGCGACTAATGTCTGCAATGTATAATTATAAGCCAGCTTTCTATGGATACACAATTCCGAAAAGGGATTTTTTTATTCAAAAACAAAGAGCTCCTCCAGAGGCGTCTCTACGGCCCGGGCGATGTCCACCGCCAGCTTCAGGGAGGGGTTGTACTGGGCCTTTTCCAGGCGCATGATGGTCTCCCGGCGGACGCCCACCAGCTCCGCCAGCTCCCCCTGGGTCAGGCCCTTCGCCTGGCGGTAGGGCTTCAGGTTGCAGGTAAAGCCGTCCATTATTCCTCCTCCTCCAGGGCAGCTGCGTCGTCGTGGTCATAGCGGTAGAGCAGGTACTCCGAGAGAAACATGGTCAGCGCCACCGTCAGGGCGATGCCGGAGATCAGGATGGGGGCGATGAACTCCACATGGCGGTGGCTGTGCTGGCCCGCCAGGATCAGGAGGAGTATGATGATGGCAAATCCTGTCCGGTAGGCCTTCAGCTCCGCCCGGGCGGCATTTTCCTTGTAGCGCTCGTCCATGAGGGTGTTGGACATCCTCCCCTCGAAGAAAAAGCCGAAGAAGCCGAAGAACACGAAGAAGACGAAGGGCGTCGGATCCCCCCAGGTCCCGTAGGACCAGAGGCCGGCGAAGCCCAGAAATCCCAGGAAGCCCAGCAGGCCAAGCTGGGGGCTCAGCCGCCGGGTACGGCCTGTCTTTTTCACATACTCCTTTTGGTTCCGGATGCCCCGGACTAGCAGGAACGCCAGGTACAGGGCATACAGGACGTCCAGCGTCACGGCCAGGAGCATGGGAATATCTGTAGGCCTAAAGGCATAGGAATGTAGGGGGTAGACGAGCCTCCCGCCGTTATAGGTCAGATCGTACCAGCAGGCCGCCGCCGTCAGGGCCGCGCAGCATAGGCCGAGGAGTACTAAAATCCATTTCCTATTTTTGTTCTGTTGTTTCATGGGACAAGACCTCCTGAGTGAATTTGAAAGTGATATATTTATCTCTCTATAAGATAAATATATCACCTCCTGTGTTGGCTGTCAAGAGGAAAGTGACAAATAATTCTCTTTTTTGCCGGACGGAATTCGCTCCGCTCCGGCAAAAGGCGGGGTGGATTGACATAAAATCCGTTTCGCCCCCTTGACGCGCTGCGTCCTTTTGATGTATCATGGACAATGGACTTGCATTGGCAGGCCCTTTGGAGATAACGACTGGGCCGCCCACCGGCCAGGAAGGTAAATTTAGCCATGATTCGATTGATCGACGTAGTGAAAGAATATCCAAACGGGACCCACGCCCTCAACGGCCTCTCCCTGGAGATCAAGGACGGGGAGTTTGTGTTCATGGTGGGCCCCTCGGGCAGCGGGAAGTCCACGGTTATCAAGATCTTGATCGGGGAGATCGAGCCCTCGGAGGGCCGGGTGATGGTCAACGGCTTCTCTCTGCGCAACATCCGGGAGTGGCAGATCCCCCATCTCCGCCGGACCATCGGCATCATCTTCCAGGATTTCCGCCTTATTGAGCACAAGAGCGTCTACGACAACATGGTTTTCGCCATGCGGGCGGTGGGCTCCAGCCCCAAGGAGATTAAAAAGCGCATTCCCTACTGCCTGGAGCTGGTGGGCCTGGGGAACAAGGCCAGGCGCCTGCCCTCGGAGCTCTCGGGCGGCGAGCAGCAGAGGGTGGCCATCGCCCGGGCCCTCCTCAACAACCCCAGCACCATCATCGCCGACGAGCCCACCGGCAACCTGGACCCGGCCCGGTCTCTGGAGATTATGAGCCTTCTCGAGCAGATCAACGCGCTGGGGACCACAGTGCTAGTGGTGACCCACGAGAAGGACCTGGTCAACCGTTTCGACAAGCGGGTGGTCATGCTGGAGCGGGGCCGCGTGGTGGGGGACGGCAAGGGCTACTACGGAAGGAGACCGCAATGAGCAGACACGATATCTTCTATTTCGCCCGGGAGGGCGCGTTCAATATGTTTAACCACGGGTTCATGTCCTTCGCCGCCATCGGCATCACGGTGGCGTGCCTGCTGATTATGGGGACCTTCACCCTGGTGGCGGTGAACGCCAACGCCATGCTGGAGGACATGGAGGCCCAGAACCAGATGCTGGCCTTTGTGGACATGGAGATGAGCGAGGAGGAGGCCAGAGCCCTGGAGAAGGACCTGCTGGAGGTGCCCAACGTCTCGGCGGTCCACTTCATCTCCAATGTGGAGGCGGCGGCGGCCTTCCGGGCCCGGTATGAGGACGATGAGCTCTTCCAGGGCCTGCCGGACGACAACTTCCCCCACCGGTACGCCATTGACCTGAAGGACATCGGCTATATGCGCCAGACTAAGGAGGCCCTGGAGGCGGTGCCCGGCATCGGCAAGGGCAACGTCAACGCCTATGAGGACGAGGCGGCGGGCTTTATCACCATCCGCAATGTGGCGGGAATCGTCTGCGTGGTGCTCATTGCGGTGCTGTTTCTGGTGTCGGTGTTCATCATCGCCAACACCATCAAGCTCACCACCTTCGACCGGCGGGACGAGATTGCCATTATGAAGATGGTGGGGGCCACCAACGGGTTCATCCGCTGGCCCTTTGTGTACGAGGGCTTTCTGCTGGGGCTGTTCTCGGCGGTTATCGGCTTCTTCCTCCAGTGGGGGCTCTATGAGGCCGTGGCCCGGTCCGTGGCCAGCAACGACACCATCAATCTTATCACCGTGGTGCCCTTCGCGGAGATGCGGCCCTATGTGGCGGCGGTCTTTGTACTGGCAGGAATGTTCATCGGCGTGGGAGGGAGCCTCTCCGCCATCCGGAAGTTCCTGCAGGTCTGAGGAAAAAGGAGCTGAACCAATGAAGAAAAAAAGAATTCTCGCGCTGCTGTCGGCCCTGCTGCTGGTGCTGGCGCTGGCCCCCTGCCAGGGTCCCTGGGTCCCCACGGCCCGCGCGGTGACCCAGGAGGATATCGACGCATTGAAGAAGGACGCCAGGGCCATCGACAGCGAGAAGAAGGAGCTGCAGAACGAGCTGTCCAAGCTCCAGAAGCAGCAGACCGACGCCATCCAACAGAGGAACCTGCTGGACCGGCAGATCGAGCTGACGGTCCAGGAGATCGCCAATACGGAGAGCCAGATCAACGGCTACGCGGCCCTGCTGGACCAGACTGCCTACGAGCTGGAGGAGAACCGGCGGGAGGAGGCGGAGCGCTACGACCTCTTCTGCCGCCGGGCCAGGGCCATGGAGAAGGCCGGGACCACCAGCTACTGGTCTGTACTGTTCAAGGCCACGGACTTCTCCGACCTCCTCAGCCGCCTCTCGGACGTCCAGGAGGTCATGAACTATGACCAGAGCGTCCTGGACAGCCTGCGGGACATCCGGGCCCAGATCGAGGCCAAGCAGGCCCAGCAGCAGGAGCTGCTGGCCGCCTCCGAGGAGGCCAAGGCCGTCCTGGAGGAGCAGAAGGCCGAGCTGGACAGGCAGCGGGAGGAGGCCAACGAGATGGTCAAGCGCCTCCAGGCGGATATGGAGGCCCAGGCGGAGCTGGTGAAGGCCAGGGAGGCCGAGGAGGCCGAAATCCAAAGCCAGATCAAGAAGAAGGAGAAGGAGCTGGCGGAGCAGATGCGGGCAGCCGCGATGGATTGGAGCGCCACGGTGGGCGGGTACATCTGGCCGGAGACGGTGAGCAAGCGCATTACCTCCCCCCAGGGGTCCCGAAATACGGGGATTAAGGGCGCGTCCACCAACCATAAGGGGGTGGACATCGGCGGTGTGGGCTATACCACCAATGTGCTGGCCACCAAGGCGGGGATCGTGATCACCTCTGAGAGGTCCAGCTCCTACGGAAACTATGTGGTTATCAGCCACGGCCCGGGGAACACCACCCTCTACGCCCATATGAGCAGCCGCTCCGTCAGTGAGGGCGACGTGGTCACCCAGGGGCAGGTGATCGGCGTCACCGGCTCCACCGGCATCTCCAGCGGTCCCCACCTGCACTACGAGATCACGGAGGGCGGCAGCCGGGTTGACCCGCTGACCTATCTGCCCGGGTATATTAAGGCCTGGTAAGACGGTACCGCCCATGAAATGCAAAGCCCCCGCCGGACTGTTTTCAGTCCGGCGGGGGCTTTGATACAGAGGGAACGGTTGGGACAATGGACCAAAGGCTGCCGAGAATATTAAAAAATACTCAGATACAGCTCCTGGCTCAGCCGCTCCAGCAGACGAATGCCGGCCACGCTGTTGCCCTTCCGGTCCAGGGCCGGGGCAAAGATGCCGATGCCCATGCGGGTAGGCACGGCGGCCATAATGCTCCCGCTGACGCCGCTCTTGGCCGGCACGCCCACCCGGATGGCGAACTCCCCGGAGCCGTCGTACATCCCGCAGGTGACCAGAATAGCGTTGACATAGCGGGCGAAGGCGGAGGGGAAGATCCGTTCCTCCGACACCGGGGCCCGCCCTCGGTTGGCAAACACCGCCCCAATGTGGGCCAGCGAGCGGCAGTTCACCTGGATGGAGCAGGCCCGGAAGTAGCAGTCCAGCACCTCCTCCGCATCCCCCTCCAGCAGCCCGTAGGACTTGAGCAGATAGGCCAGGGCCCGGTTCTTGCTGCCGTGGGCCTTCTCCGAGCGGTAGACCGCCTCGTTTATGCCGATGCTCCCGTCCCCCGCCATGCGCCGGGTCAGCTCCAGCAGCCGCCGGAACCGCTCCTCATAGCTCCCGCCGTGGATAAGCGTGCACATGACAATCGCGCCCATGTTGACCATGGGGTTCAAATGGGCGCTGTCCAGGGTCTGGTCTCCGGCGTTGATGGCGTCAAAGGGCTTGCCGGTGGCCTCCACGCCCACCCGGCGCTGAACCGCCTCCACACCGTTGTCCAGCAGGGCCTGGAGCAGGAGAATGGGCTTGACCACACTCTGGAGCGTAAAGGGCCGCTCCCAGTCCCCGGCCCAGCTGCGCTTGCCGTCGCTGCCGGTGACGTAGACGCCCAGGGCCGAGGGGTCCTGCTTGCCCAGCTCCGGGATGTAGTCCGCCACCCGGCCCTGCTCCGTCCAGGGCCGGCACTCCGCCAGCAGGCGCTCAAGAAGCTCCTCCATAAAGATCCCTCCCACGCTGATTTTTTTGCTGTGTATCCGTATTTTCCGGACAAGCATACCATAACAGCCGCCGAAGGGTTTGTCAAGAGGATGGGGTCTGTCCCTCCAATTCGCAAAGGAATGCCTGGAAAAGAGGAAATCTTTGTAGGGGCGGATGGGAGTCTGCGTATGCTTGCCCTCTCTACATACTGTGTCTGCGGATGACCTCCAGGAATTCCTCCCCAAACTGCTCCAGCTTCCGCTCTCCCACGCCAGGGACCTGGAGCAGGGCGGCGGGGCTGTCAGGCCGCTGGCGGCACATCTCCCGCAGGCTCCGGTCATTGAAGATGACATAGGGCGGCACCCCCCGCTGGGCAGACAGCCGGCTGCGCAGGGCCCGCAGCTCCTGGAACAGCTCCTCATCTCCGGCCCGGGCGGGCAGCAGGTCCGCCGGATTCCCGCCGGGAACAGGCGGCGCGGCCTCCGCGGGCTTCGCCCGGGGCAGGCGCATGGACACCTGCTCCCCGTGGAAGAGCACCTCCCGGGCGGCAGGGGCCAGGGACAGCGTGGGATACTGCCCGTCGCTCTGCCGGAGGTACCCCCGCTCCACCAGAAGCCGGATGCGGTCCAGGATATCCCGGTTTTGCATGGCGGCCATGATGCCGTAGGTGGTCAGCTTGTCCAGCTGCCAGGAGCGGATGCGGTCTGTTTTGGCGCCCCGGAGCACGTCGGCGATGACCACCGCCCCGAAGCGCTCCCCGGCCCGCTTGACGCAGCTGAGGATTTTTTGAGCGTCCTCGGTGATATCCGCGTCCTCGAACTCCATCAGGCAGTTCCCGCAGTTCCCGCACTGGGCTGGGGCCCGCTCCCCGAAGTACCGGAGGATAAACCCCCGCAGGCAGTCCGTGGTCCGGCAGTAGGCCTCCATGGTCTTCAGCCGCCCCGTGTCCCGCTCCACCCGCTGGCGGTAGGCGTCCTCGTCAACATCGTCGTTCTCCTCCCGCAGGGAGATGAGGTACCGGGCGGTGACAACGTCCTGGCCGCCGAAGAGCAGCAAACACTGGGCCGGCTCCCCGTCCCGGCCCGCCCGGCCGGCCTCCTGGTAGTAGCTCTCCAGGTCCTTGGGCATATTGTAGTGGACCACATAGCGCACGTCCGATTTGTCGATGCCCATGCCGAAGGCGTTGGTGGCCACCATGAGCTGGGCCTGTCCGTAGGCGAAGGCCTCCTGGTTCTGCCGCCGCTCCTCCGCCTCCAGCCCGGCGTGGTAGCGGACAGCGGAGAGGCCCCGCTGGCGCAGGTACTCCCACAGCCCGTCCACCGTCTTGCGGGTGGAGCAGTAGAGGATGCCGCTCTCCCCCTCGTGCCCCGCCAGGAACGCCAGCAGCTCCTTCTTTTTGCTCCTGGGCTGACGCACCTCGAAGGACAGGTTGGCACGGTCGAAGCCGCTGACGGACACCTGGGGCTCCCGGAGGGCCAGGCGGCGGACGATGTCCTCCCGGACCTCCGGCGTGGCGGTGGCGGTGAAGGCCCCCAGGGCCGGGCGCTTTCGGAGCCTGGCGAGAAAATCCGGGATATTCAGATAGCTGGGCCGGAAGTCCTGCCCCCACTGGGAGACACAGTGGGCCTCGTCCACCGCCACCAGTGGGATGTCCACTTTCTGAGCAAAAGAGAGGAAGGCCGGGGCGTCCAGCCGCTCCGGGGCGATGTACAGCAGCTTGTAGGAGCCCCGGTAGGCCTCCCGGAGGACGGAGCGGTACGCCTCCTCGTCCATGGCGCTGTTGAGGCAGGCGGCGGGGACGCCGGCCTGCCTCAGAGCCTCCACCTGGTCCCGCATGAGGGAGATAAGGGGGGAAACGACCAGGGTTGTCCCCTCCAGGCACAGGGCCGGGACCTGGTAGCACAGGCTCTTCCCGGCCCCGGTGGGCATCACCGCCAGTACGTCCCGGCCCGAGAGCAGAGCATCCACCACCGCCTCCTGACCCGGACGGAAGCTGTCATAGCCGAAATACTGCCGGAGGGCAGTCTGCCTGTCCATGGCTCACCAGAATTTCCGGGCTTTTTTGCCGGTGTCCATATACAGCAGGACCACCAGCACGAAAAAGCCCGCGTAGACGGCGAAAAAGGCGGCCCCCAGCTTCTCCGGCCCCAGCAGGAGGGAGCTGCCCCCCATCAGCAGCAGGAGCAGGGCGAAGCACAGCACCCGGGGCGCCACAAAGCGGTTATAGCCCGGAATATCCCGGCACTCCTCCAGCAGCAGGTCCTGGGGCAGGAGAAGCTTGGCCGGGAAGGTCTCCCCCCGGAATTTTACCCGGACCCACCACATGAGGAGAAATGCGCTGTAGAGCAGGATGATAACGTCAAAGAGGTAGAGAAAAGATGTATCCATAGGAACCCCTCGCTTTCGTTTTCTCCATTCTACAATATTTGACGGGGGATTGCAAGGGGGAGCGGCGCTTTGGAGAGCCCGCCCCGGGCGGGCCATGTCCCTCAAAAACCTCCCGAAAAAACCAATATCCCCCGTTGCAGTATCCGACGGGATGTGATAAGATAAATTCCACATGACAAGGCGCGTCAGAAAAGGAGTGGACAGCATGATCGACGTATTTGACATCATGGGCCCCATCATGGTGGGACCCTCCAGCTCCCACACCGCCGGGGCGGTGCGCATCGGGCGGATGGCCCGGGCCCTGCTGGGGGAGAAGCCGGTGAAGGCCAGCATCGGCCTCCACGGCTCCTTCGCCGGCACCGGCGTGGGCCACGGGACGGACAAGGCGCTGGTAGCGGGGCTTCTGGGGATGAAGCCCGACGATTTGAACATCCCCAACAGCTTTGCCGCGGCCGCGCGGCAGGGGCTCAACTTCACCTTCCGGGAGATCGACCTGCGGGACGCCCATCCCAACAGCGTCCTGCTGGACCTGGAGGGCATCGGCGGGAGAGCGATACAGGTTCAGGCCTGCTCCACCGGCGGCGGGCGCATCCTGGTCAACCGCATCGCCGGGGTGGACGTGAGCTTTACCGGGGATTACCACACCCTCATTATCCACAACAAGGACGACCGGGGCCATGTGGGCGAGGTGACCTACACCCTGGCCCAGGCCAAGGTGAACGTGGCCAACATGAGCCTGAGCCGCAGCGTCCGGGGGGGCAGCGCCATGATGGTTATCGAGACCGACGACCCCATCCCCCAGCCCCTGCTGGACTACTTCCAGCAGCTGCCGGGCATTTTGCAGGTGACCTACTATAAGAAGGAGGACTAAGGAATGAATCTGGACTCCATGAAGGATATCCTCGACGCCATGGAGGCGGAGGGCAAGGCATTCTGGGAGATCGTCCTGGAGACGGACATGGAGAACCGGCAGGTGAGCCGGGAGGAGTCCCTGGGCAAGATGGCCGACGTCTGGCACGCCATGGAGGACGCCTCCGCCTCCTATACGGGGGAGCGGCGGAGCATGAGCGGCCTGGTGGGAGGTCAGGGGGCCCTCATGCGACAGTATGCCGCCAAGGAGGATACCATCGGCGGGGACTTCCTCGCCCAGGTCATCGGCGAGGCTCTGGCCATGGGCGAGTGCAACGCCTGCATGAGAAGGATCGTGGCGGCCCCCACGGCGGGGGCCTGCGGGGTGATGCCGGCGGTGCTCATCCCCCTCAGCCGTCGGGACAGCATTCCCGAGGAGAAGATGCTCCAGGCCCTCTATGTCGCCACCGGCGTGGGGGCGGTCATCGCCTATAAGGCCAGCATCTCCGGCGCCGCCGGGGGCTGTCAGGCGGAGATCGGCAGCGCGTCGGCTATGGCGGCGGGGGCCCTGGTGTTCCTGCGGGGCGGCAGCGGAGAGCAGATCTGCCACGGCGTGGCCATGGCCATCAAGAACATGATGGGCCTGGTGTGCGACCCGGTGGCGGGCTTGGTGGAGGTTCCCTGCGTGAAGCGGAACGTGGGCGGCGCGGTGAACGCGGTGGCCGCCGCGGACATGGCTCTGGCGGGGATTGAGAGCAAGGTGCCCGTGGACGAGGTCATCGACGCTATGGGCGAGGTGGGCCGGCGGATGCCGGTGGAGTTCCGGGAGACGGCCCTGGGTGGTCTGGCCGCCACGCCTACGGGCAGGGCGGTGATGGACAAAATGATGAGCGGGCGCAAGCGCCGGCGGACCCTGACCATCAAGGACGCCCGGTGGCGGCTGGAGAAGCGCCGCCCCGCTGAGGAGGAAAAGAAGGAGGAGGAGGACGTCCAGTGAGCGAGGAAAAGGAGGGCCGGGAGCAGGAGCGCTTCCGCTGGCTGAAGGGCTGGCGGCGTTGGGTCCTGGTGATTGCGCTGTGCGCCTTGGCGACGCTGGGCACCTTCCTCTGGGGGATTCACTACGGGAGCCGGGCGTCGGAGCCGCGGATCACCGGAGAGCTCATCGGCCAGCAGCTGCGGGCGGTGGAGGAGCTGGTGAGCCTGGAGTACAACTACACCAACGTGGGCCGGTTTGAGGACCAGGTGGACTTCTACGGCTGGAAGGTGCCCTTCACCAGCAAGAAGTTCATCGTGGCCTACGACGGCTGCGTCAAGGCCGGGGTGGACCTGGCCGAGGCGGAGATCCACGTCAACCCGGAGAAGGCGGCAGTCTCGGTGCAGCTGCCCCACAGCCAGATCCTCTCCCACGAGATCCCGGAGGACAGCATCGAGGTCTTTGACGAGACGAAGAATATCTTCAATCCCATCTCCATCCAGGACTATACCGGCTTTACCAAGGACCAGAAGAACGAGATAGAGGTAAAGATTCTCTCCGACGGCTTCCTGGAGGAGGCCGACGAGAAGGCCAGGACCGCCGTGGAGGCCGTCCTGACAGTGATCCTGGAGGCGGAGGGGTACACCCTGGAGGTAACCACGGAGAAATAAGCGGGGGCTGCCCCGAGGGAGCTCGATTGGACGGACAAACCGGCCCCTGCAGGGACACAGGATCGATTTGTGAATAATTTGCGCCCCCAATATCAATATAAATTGCAGTAAACAGTAAATAATACGGCGCTCCGCTTTGTGCGGAGTGCCGTATTTGTGTACTCTAATCACAAAATGACTATAACAAAGCCGCCCCCTTCCAGAAACCGCATCCAAAACGGGGACGGCACTTTTCCGGTGCTCTTTGCGGCAGTCTCCATAATAATGGTATTTTACTTTGTATTCTGCTGCTCTGGGGAGATAATCACTCCGATTGTCCGCAATTTCCGATCAGGAGCAGGATTATTATTTTGGAGCGGGGTCAAAATTTTTGAAATGGCGGCAACGGTATTTTCCAGT
>JAAWHO010000061.1 GCA_022795905.1 Oscillospiraceae bacterium | reverse complement strand
CAGCCCGATGGGGTTGGGCCGGAAGGGCGACCGGGTGGCGAACACCCCCAGCCGCCGGTTCCCTCCCAACCTGGGCGGCCGCACGGTGGGGGAGAAGCCCTCCCGCACCGCCTGGGAGAACTGCCAGATGAGCCAGATATGGGAGAAGTCCTCCAGCCCCCGCAGAGCGTCCGGGTTCCGGTAGGGGGGCTCGAATACCACCGTCGAGCGCAGCTCCTCCACCAGGCCGCTCTGCCGGGGGATGCCGAATTTCTCCTGGAAATCGCTGCGGATTTTTGCAATCACGCGCAGCTGGTGGGTATCGGACATAGGTTCCTCCTGCTCAGAAAATCAGAATCGCCGGGGACTGCCCTGGGTCCAGCCACAGCAGCAGATCCAACATCTTTTCCCGGGAAATAGATACGCACCCCGCCGTATAGCTGCTGCCGCAGTGGAGAAAAATAGCCGACCCGGCCCCGGCGGCTACCGGGTCAGTGTTATAATCGATAAGGGCCGCGTAGGCGTACTGCACCGGGTAGTCCGCCAGATGCTCGGCGGAGGACCAGTCCTTTTCCTCCGTGCCCTCGACCCACTGGTTATAGAAGCGGGAGTCCGGGTCGTCCACCCAGTAGCTCTCCGATGTCACCTGCCGGTAGGGGAGGAGGCTCCCCGGGTCCGCCTCCACACCGAAGGCCATGGAGAGATTGAAAAGCCCCCTGGGGGTGCAGCGGTCGCCCTCCGTTTTCGCGTCGGTGACGCCGTTTTTTCCGACGTGGCCGCTTACCTCCTCAAAAAAAGGCGTCCAGACCCCGTCCTCAAGGCCGTAGGCCCAGAGCTCCGACTCGTTTCCGCTGGCCCGGACAATGACCAGCTGGCTGCCGGGGATATTCTCCGGGGCCTGTCCCGCCGCCTCCAGGAGCGCCGCCAGGGTGTCCGGCGCCTCGGGGGCGGGGGCCGGTTCCGGTTCTGGTTCCGGCATGGGCTCCGGATCGGGTTCGGGCGCAGGCTCAGGCGCGGGCTTCGGCTCCTGCTCCGCTTCCGGCTCCGAAGGAGCAGTCTCCTCCGGCTCCTGTACCAGGGTCTCCCCGGCAGGAGGCTCCTCCTCGGGGGGAGCCTCCCGCCGGCCGCAGGATGCAGCGGAGACAAGGAGCAGGGCCAGCAGCGTCAGAATAACGGATTTTCGTATTGCTGTATTCTTCATAGCCTGCCGCTCAGTCGATGATAATGACGGGATTCTTGTTGCCGTTGAGCTCCCGGAGCAGGTCCAGGACATTCTGCCCGTCGGTCTTGATATCGCCGTAGCCGGTGGTCAGGTCCCCGTTTGCCCCGACGCCGTCCAGGAACAGGTCGGACCCGCCGCCGGCGACGGCGCTGTAGGCGCTCAGGCCGTCGCCGTTGAAGCCGAAATAGATGCACGCCGTGGAACGGCCCGTGGTGAACTTGTCATACAGGTCCTCCGCGCTGCTCCAGTCCTTATCCTGGCTATAGGTGCTCTGGAGGGTGTTGTAATAGGCGGAGCCTGTGTCGGTGACCCACACGTCGCCCTCCTCAACCCGGTGGAAGGGGATGCCGGAGAAGATATCCAAAGAGCTGAAGGCAAAGAGGATGTCGTAGGTGCCGGCGGGGGTGCAGCGGTCGCCCTCCTGCTTGGCGGCGGAGGTGCCGTTAAGGCCGATGGTGGCCTGGAAGCTCATGGTCTCGACCCAGTCCCCGTTGTTCCAGTTATACAGGGTAACTGTGGCGTAGGGACCGTTGGTGGTGACCCGGAGCTCCTGCTGGTGCTCAGGGGGCTGAGGCGTGGTAAAATACTCGGAGAAAGCGCAGGGCGTCAGCGGGGTATAGCCCATCTTCAGCGCCCAGCCGAAGCTCCCGGCGTCCACCACATCCGACTCCACGGCCACGCTGCCGTCCTCCAGCAGGTACAGGGTGCCGGAGACGGTGTTGCCGTTAGCGTCGTCGCCGTAGAAGGAGATCTCTGTGGACCCGTCCATGGGGGCCGCGCCGGAAATCATAGCCGGGGTGCCGTCGACGTCATAGCTGTAAATCGCGTAGAGCAGGGAGCTCCGCTCGGAGCTCAGCACCACAACGGGGCCGCCGTAGGACTTGAACTCCTGCTCGGTGGCGGCGGCGGTGAAATAGCCCTGATAGGGCGTGTAGTCAGAGACAGAGGTCCACGAATCCGGATGGTTCTCATTCGAGGCGCCCTCGCCCTCGTCCCCGGCCGCCGGGCTGTCCGAGCTGACGGCGGCGGTGCGCAGAGAGGTTCCCTCGTCTCTGCCGCCGGTGAAGGTAACAATGGCGGGATCGAAGCGGTTCGGCTCCCCGGCGTGGAAGGTGCCGTCGATGTAGATATCGTCGCCTCTGGAGAAGGCGGTGATTTTGTCCGGGGCGAAGGACAGCTCGATCTCCAGCTCATCCTTCCCGTCGGTGACCAGGGCTGTCAGAAGGGAGTCGTCCTTTCCGCTCACCTCGGCGTTGACGCCGATGCGCTGGCCGTCAAAGCTGTCGGGCCGGGCGATAAGGTCGGCCAGCTTCACGGTGTCCTGGTAGGGGGCATCCCCGCCCTCTCCCAGGGAGAAGAGAAGGGCAAAGGGCGGCACTCCGGCCCTGCCCAGGAAGAAGCAGGCTGCCGCCGCGGCCAGGAGGACCAGGATGATAACAATGGCAATGATCCCGCCGGCGCCTTTTTTCTTCTTCGGAGTGGAGGGCTCCAGGTCAATGGGCGGCTGGAACGGAGGTTCAGCCGGCGGCGCGGCCTGCACTGCCGGGGCGGGGGCCTGCCAGACAGGGGGCTCCGGCGTAACGGGCTCCGGCTGGACCTCCGGCGCGGGATCGGATTCATTGGATTCAAAGGGGATCTCTGCCGCCGGTTCCGCCGGTTCCTGGGGCTCCGCCGCCGGAGCTTCAGCGATTGGCTCAGGGATATCAGGAGCAAGTGCTGCCGGGGGGATGATCGCAGGCTCCGGCTGGGGGATGGGTGCCTGGACAGGGGGGACAGGCGGCTGGTCCGGCTGGGGAGCGGGGCCCTCCAGCTTGGGCCGGGGCGCGCCGCAGCCGGTGCAGAAGGACGCGCCCTCCCGGAATTCTTTCCCGCATTTGGTACAGAACATAGCTTTTCACTCCATTCTCGTATTTCTTTCCTATGGATTTGCCGTTGCCTATCATTATAGCGGGTATGAGAGGCAAATTCAACCAGAATTTCAGCCCTTGCGCTTTTTGCCGCTATCCGCTACAATAGGCAGGAGAAAAACAGCAAGGGAGGTGGAGCTGTGAAAAAATCAAAGAGAAAGCTGCTGGCGGCGCTGCTGGCCGCCGCTGTGCTGCTGTCCGCGGGCTGCGCTCCGGAGCAGGCCGCCCCGGTCCCGCCGAAGGAGCCGCCGGACCCTCCGGCAGAGGAGACAGAGCCTGCTCCGGGTCCGGCTCCTGCGCCGATTCCGGAGCAGGAGCCGGACCTGAATCCGGAACCTGCGCCTGCGCCTGAGCCGGAGCCGGCCCCGGCGGCGGAGCCTGCCGACGAGGAGATGGTGGAGGTGAAGGACTACATTCCCGGCATTTTTGTGGACCTGAAATATGCCACGGAGGACAACTTTACCGGCAAGGTGATCTACGACTTTACCAACGCCCGGCTCCGGTACGGCACGGTCAGGAAGCTGGCGGCGGTCCAGGCGGCGCTGCTCGAGCAGGGGTACAGCCTGAAAATCTGGGATGCCCACCGGCCCGCCGCTGCCCAGTTCACCCTGTGGGAGGTCTGCCCGGACCCGGTGTATGTGGCCAACCCCAACAAGGGCTACTCCAGCCACAGCCGGGGGAACACGGTGGACGTGACCCTGGTGCTCTCGGACGGGACAGACATCGAGATGCCTACGGGCTTCGACGATTTCTCCACCCTGGCCGACCGGGATTACAGCGATGTGCCGGAGCCTGCCCGGAGCAACGCGCTCCTGCTGGAGAACACCATGGCGGACCACGGGTTTACGTGCTATTCCGGGGAATGGTGGCATTTTGCCGACGAGGATTCCTACCCGGTGGCGGAATGATGAAATTTGTCGGTAAATCCCCCAAAATCCAAATCTCTTCTTGCCAAATCCAGGCATATCGTATAGAATGGGAAAAAGACGGGAAAGCGGAGGGAAGCCTATGGACGGGAAACGGGACATAAGCGGACGGCTCATCTATGTGATGCTGATAACCTCGGCCCTGCTGGCGGTGTTCGCCCTCATCGCCCAGCCCAACGGGACCCTGCTGACGGGATTCCTTAAAATCCAGGTCAGCGAGGCGGGGCTTATCACCGACCCCATGGCCGTGGGCGGCGTGGGCGCGGCCCTGCTCAACGCCTCCCTGGTGCTGCTGGCCTGTACGCTGCTGGTCCGGTGGCTGCGGGTGCCCTTTACGGGGGTGTCCTTTGCCTGCCTCTTTATGATGGCCGGCTTCGCCCTGCTGGGGAAGAACCTGCTCAATATCACGCCGATTATTGTGGGCGGCTGGCTCCACGCTCTTTATAAGAGGGAGAGCTTCGCCAAATACGTCTACCTGACCCTCTTCGGCACCTGCCTGTCGCCGATTGTCAGCTTTTTCCTTGTCAACGGCCGGCCGGGGACCAGGTGGCTGCTGATGGCGATTATCGGGCTGGTTATCGGCTTCCTGCTGCCGGCGGTGGCGGGCTTTACCGTCCGGGTCCACCAGGGCTACAACCTCTACAATGTGGGTTTTGCCGCCGGATTCCTGGGCCTGGGTCTGGCCAGCATCCTCAAGGGCTTCGGTGTGGAGTTCACCAGCCACAGCACCTGGAGCGAGGAGGGCCACGTCCTGCTGTGCGTGATGACGGCGGTGATTCTGGCGGCTCTTTTCGCCGCCGGGGTCCTGCTGGGATGCCGGAGCGTAGGGGACTATCTGCGGATTCTCCGGCACTCCGGCCGGGCGGTGGCGGACTTCATTGTGCTGGACCCGCCGGGGCGGTGCTTCGTGAATATGGCCCTGGTGGGGGCGGTGGGGTTTATCTACCTGCTGTGCGTGGGGGTGAAGCTCAACGGGCCGCTGGTGTGCTGCCTGCTGAGCATGATCGGCTTTGCCGCCTTCGGCAAGCACCCGAAGAACATCATCCCCCTGATGGCCGGGGCGGTGCTCTCGGCTCTGCTGCTGGAGAAGATCCCCCTGACGTCTCCCGGCGTGCTGCTGGCCACGCTGCTGTGTACCGGGCTGGCCCCCATTGCCGGGCAGTTCGGCTGGTACTGGGGGGTGGCGGCGGGGTTCCTCCATATGGCCATTGTTCAGAATACCAGCTTCCTCCACGGGGGGATGAACCTTTACAATAACGGCTTCGCGGCAGGACTGGTCTGCGTCCTGCTCATTCCCATTATCGAGGCCGTGAAATCGGAACCGGAGGAGTAAACGATATGAAAAAACGCATGAGCATGGCCCGGCGGAAGATGAGCCATGTCATCGACGAGCTGTATACCGCCCTGTTCCTGATGGGCGGGAAGGAGGTGGCGCTGCGGATCGTCAAGGAGGAGGACGGCCTGCGGCTTCTGATCCGGGGGGACTTCGCCCCGGATCACCAGAAGCACGCCGAGGGCCTGAAGGAGCTGCTGTGCCCGGCGGTGCGCAACCCGGCCCTGGTGGGGGCCTACTGGGAGCTGGCCGGACGGGACCAGTATACCAGCGACAGCGAGCTGGCCCTGGTGGGCCAGATGCTGGACGGCGCGGAGATCACTGTGGGGGAGGGACAGGTGGAGATGTCCCTGTACCTGGCGTTTTGATGGATTTTTCCAGAGGTGGGAAAAAAGCATTGTATTTCTGTTGAAAATGATGTATACTAAATAGGCAGTACGATTATGGGAGGTTCCAAGGCATGAAGTCAACATGGCGCTTTGTTGTGAAGATCGTGGGCGTGTCCCTGGCTCTGGCAGGGGTGATTTGCCTGTTCATCGGGTTCTGGGAGAGCCTGGAGGACGGCGGCGAGCGGATCGTGGAGAAGGTGCGGGGGAAGTGCCGCCGGTACTGCCCCGAGTTTGACGACTACGACGACGACCTGCTGTACGAGTAAATAGGACGCCAAAGCCGGAAGGGTATAAAAACAGCGGGAGAGACACTCCCGCCTGTTTTTATGCCCATTTTTGTGCCAGGGCCGTGCAGAGGGCCTGGGGGTCAAAGCTGTCATAGCTGTCGGGCAGGTAGGTAATGCAGGCCACCAGCTCCCCCTTGACGGCCAAGATCTCCAGCCCCTCTGTGGCCCAGGCGGCGTCCAGGCCCTCTATCTCCAGACGCCGGAACTCCCCGCCGAAGGTGGCGTCCGTCATCAGCGCCTGGGCCAGCGCCTCCGCCATGGACGGGTCCCGCAGGCGGTACACATCCTGATAGATCCAGGGCGCAAGGCTGTTTTCCTCACCCAGATACTCCACTGTGTCCCAGTGGTCCGCCAGCAGGCTCCGGGAGAACACCGCGCCGCTTTCCTTGCCCATGAAGGAGCCCGGCTCCCCCTCCCAGCCCAGCTCGTGAAGCCGCAGGAAGGGGCCCTCCGGCGTCTCCGGCAAATTTGAAGATACGGTGGTAAAAAGCTGCCCTACCGCCAGGACGATAAAAACAGCCGCCACCGCCAGCAAGATCCGGTGGATCGCCTTAAAAATCAGATGCCGGTTCTTGGGATTGTGGTCCAGGGGCTGGCCTTTTTTCATCCGGTAATAGGTCCGGCTGATCTGCCAGGTGTCGTGGATCCACAGGACAAGCCCCCACGCCAGCAGAGCGCAGCAGGCCGCCAGAATTGCGGTATGCTCGATCCAGCTCCGGTAAAACTGGGCGGTGAACTTGGGCCAGAACCGCTCGCCCTGCATGGCGAAGCCCATGGACCACTGAAACAGGAGCATGAACACGGCGGGGGTCCAGCCCCAGATACAGTTCCGCTTCAGCTTTTTTAAGGTTGCCGCCTGCTGCCGGGGGTCGGTGTAGAACTCCGGCGCGCCGCTGCCCGCGGGGGAGCGGAAGATGTGGAGCAGGCCGCAGCTGCCCACGTACTCCCAGCCGCAGTCGGCGAACACCGCCAGCTGTCCCTCGCTAAGGTTCGCCTCCTCCAGAAATCCGGGGGCGGAAACCTCGATGCGGTATCGAACCTGACCGGGCTCTGTGGGTTCAAATTTGCTCAAATTTCCCCCGCGCTTCACCAGCCGCCAGCCTCTGGCCTCCATATCGCTGTAAAACTGCTCGGTTTCCCCCAGAGCGTACTCGCTGGGATGAAAGCGGTATCTGTATTTCATCTCTCTGCCTCCAATATGCTCCCGTCCGCCACCAGCTGCTTGAGCCGCCGGTATTCCGTCAGCAGGGCGCCCCGGCCCCTCTCGGTGATGGCGTAATTTTTCCGCCGGCCCTCCTCGCCGGTAAAGGCGATGAGCCCCTCCCGGCTCATGCGGCTGAGGACCCCGTACAGCGTCCCCGGTCCCATCTCCAGCCGCCCGGCGGAGAGCTCCTTAATGCGCTGCATCATGCCGTAGCCGTGGCCGGGCTTGAGCAGCGAGAGCAGGATATAGTACATGGCCTCGGTCATAGGTCCCTGGTCCGCCACGGCGCTTCACCTCCTTCTAGTATGTGCCGCGTTATATCGTCTAACATAATAGTAGCATAAGCGGAAGGGTTTGTCAACCGGCTGCTTTGCGTAGAAATCTCTGCTTTGCGTAGAAATCTCCGCGAATATTGTTGACAAACGCTGCGGAGTGTGCTAAAATACGACAAGCTACAGCCAACCTTGCGGAATATCTGTTTCCGATGGGTACCGGTCCTCAGGGGCGGGTACTTTTTTTGCGCAAATCCAGCTGTCAATCCTACAAATGAAGCTGCCTATGGAGCTTGGAAAGGAAGAAGAACATGGAAGAAAAAAATCAGAAGACGCAGGAAAACAAGATGGGTGTTCTGCCGGTCAACCGGCTGCTGCTGAGTATGTCAGTACCGATTATGATCTCCATGCTGGTCTCAGCGCTCTATAACATCGTCGACAGCGTCTATCTCTCCCGTGTCAGTGAGGACGCCCTTAACGCGGTCTCCCTGGCGTTCCCGGTACAGAATCTGATGATTGCCGTCGCCACCGGCACAGGCGTCGGCATCAATGCCCTGCTGTCTAAGAGCCTGGGGGAAAAGAATTATGAGAGGGCCAATCGGACGGCCAGCAACGGCGTGTTTTTAGCGGTGTGCAGCTTCGCGGTTTTTGCCCTGCTGGGGGGACTCTTTTCCCGCCTGTACTTTGAGGTGCAGACGGATGTGGAGGCGATTGTCACCGGCGGCACAGCGTATACTACGATCTGCACTGTATTTTCCTGCGGGCTTTTTATCCAGATTGTCTTTGAGCGCCTTCTCCAGTCCACAGGAAAAACTCTGTACAGTATGTTCACGCAGATGTTGGGGGCGATTATCAATATTATTCTGGATCCCGTCCTCATTTTTACTTGCGGCATGGGCGTTGCCGGTGCGGCGGCGGCAACAGTCACAGGGCAGATCATCGCCGCCGCTGTCTCCGTAATCCTCAACACCAAACGAAACCGGGAAATTACACTAACAGTTCGCTGCTTCCGGCCCGACAGGGCCATTATCCGACGCATCTATTCTGTGGGCGTGCCGTCTATCATTATGTCCGCTATCAGTTCGGTGATGACCTTCGGCCTCAACCAGATCCTCATTGCGTTCAGTACCACTGCCACAGCGGTGCTGGGTATCTATTTTAAGCTCCAAAGCTTCATTTTTATGCCTGTTTTCGGCCTTAACAACGGTATGGTACCCATAATCGCCTATAATCTTGGTGCGAAAAAGCCGGACCGGATGTTGAAGACCATTAAGCTGGGCAGTCTCTATGCTACATTGATCATGGTGCTCGGTTTCGCGGCCTTTCAGCTGATCCCCGGGTTCCTGCTGTCGGTCCTCTTTCAAGCCTCGGCTCAGATGCTGGAGATTGGCGTGACGGCCCTGCGGATTATCAGCTTCAGCTTCCTGCTGGCTGGTTTTGGCATCGTCTGCTCAACGACCTTCCAGGCGTTGGGACATGGAATGCTGGGCCTGATCACTTCCTTGGTGCGGCAGCTGGTGGGGATTCTCCCGATAGCATGGCTGCTGAGTTTGACGGGTCGGCTGGAGATGGTCTGGTGGGCTTTCCCGCTGGCGGAGCTGGTGTCGATGGCACTGAGCACGCTGTTCCTGATCTATGCCTACAAAAAGGAGATTAAGCCGCTGTACCCTGCGCAGTGATTCCCGCCGCAGAGGAAAAGGAGGATGTGAAATGGACGGACAAGATGAAAAAACGCTGGTATTCCGTATCTCCGGCCTGCGGGAGGGAAAGCCCTTCCCGATCGCCCACACGGGCCGGGGGGAGGACATCTCGCCGGGCTTTATTCTGGAGAATCTCTCCCTGGAGGCGCAGACCCTGGCGATTGTTCTGGAGGACCTGAGCCACCCGATTAGGAACTTTACCCACTGGATCATCTGGAACATCCCGGCGATGGACACTGTCCCCCACGCCATCCCGGCGGGGAAGCGGGTGCCGCAGCTGGGCGGCGCGGTCCAGGGCAGAGCCTACGGCTTCCACCGCTACGCGGGGCCCAAGCCGCCCAAGGGAAAGCGCCACGACTACCGCTTCACAGTCTGCGTCCTTGATACGGAGCTGCGCCTGGGGCCCGGCGCGGGGAAGAGGGCGTTCCTCCGGGCGGCGGAGGGCCACATCCTCCAGCAGGGGAGTATGTGCAGCTATTTTCAATAGAGGCATGAGGTATGAGAACCCTCACTTTCGCAAAGACTAGAGGCGAAAGTGAGGGATTTTCAATGGACGAGGAGACTAAGACCACCGCGCCCGCCCAGGACGATGAGGGAAAGTGCGTCCCCTGCGACCAGCAGCGGATCGTCGATCTGGGCTCGGCGGTGAACCACAGCAAGCGGGGGAATATCTACACGCTGACCATTGTGGGCCAGGTGGAGGGACACCAGGTCCTGCCGGAGACCGCCAAGGCCACCAAGTACGAGCACGTCATGCCCCTGCTGGCCAGCCTGGAGCAGAACGAGGAGATCGACGGGATCCTGCTGCTGCTGAACACGGTGGGCGGGGACATCGAGGCGGGGCTGGGCATCGCGGAGCTGATTTCCGGCATGAGGAAGCCCACCGCCAGCCTGGTCCTGGGGGGAGGGCACTCCATCGGCGTGCCCCTGGCGGTGGCGCCGAAGGTGAGCATGATCGTGCCCTCGGCGTCCATGACCATCCACCCCGTGCGGATGAACGGAACGGTGATCGCCGCGCCCCAGACGTTCAACTATTTCGAGCGGATCCAGGAGCGGATTGTGAGCTTTGTGGCGAAAAACAGCCGAATCGGCAAGGAGAAATTTCTGAGCCTGATGCTGAAAACCGGGGAGATGGCCGCCGATGTGGGCAGCGTCATTTACGGGGAGGAGGCTGTGGAGCTGGGCCTGATCGACCGCATCGGCGGCCTCAGCGATGCCCTGGAGTGCCTCTATGAGCAGATCGAGGAAAATAAAAAATAGGAGAATCACAAAAAAGAGCTTGCATTCCCGGGAAAAGCGTGGTATACTGACGGTTAGTTTGGCGGTAAGTGCCGCCGGCGGATTTGACGAGGAAAGAGGTGAACAAGAGCAATGAAGGAAGGTATCCATCCCAATTATCAGCAGACTACGATTAAATGCGCCTGCGGTAATGTAATTGAGAC